>NZ_AOHN01000019.1:0-386426 GCF_000510915.2 Pseudomonas sp. FH4
GCGTTCAACGATAACGCGGGAAGCCTGAAGAAACGCGGCGACCTTGGGTTTTTCGCGAGCAAGCTCGCTCCTACAGGGAAAGTGCGGTATTTACACCACTTCCAGGTACGAGCTGTGGATCGCCCGCGCCAGTTCGCGCACGGTATCGATAAACTCGGTCAGCCGGCTGTGCAGGCCTTCCTCCAGGATTTCGTCGATGCCGGTATAACGCAGCCGCGCCTCGAACTCGGCAGCCAGGCGCTGGGCGGTACGGCCGTAGCTACCCGGCAGGTCGGCGAGGATATGACTCAACTCCTCGATACACGCATGCAACGAGCGCGGTACGTCGCTGCGTAGCAGCAGCAACTCCGACACCGAACGTGCGTTCAGCGCATTGGGGTACAGCTCGGTGTAGGCCTCGAATGACGACAAGGCACGGAGCAGGGCGCTCCACTGGTAGTAGCCGCGGGCCGAGAGGTCGCTGACTTCTTCGGACTCTTCGCCAAACATTTCGTAACGCGCATCCAACAGGCGCAGGGTGTTGTCGGCACGTTCGACAAAGGTACCCAGGCGGATGAAGCGATAGGCATCGTTGCGCATGATGGTGCCGGACGTGGCCCCACGGAACAGGTGTGAACGCTGCTTGACCCAATCACAGAAGTGGCTGATGCCATGACGCGCCAGGCCGCCAGCGGCGATGCTGCGCATTTCCAGCCAGGTAGCGTTGAGGTTTTCCCACATGTCGGCGGTGATCCGCCCACGCACGGCATGGGCATTACCCCGGGCAGCGCGCAGGCAGTTGTAGATACTGGCCGGGTTTTCCTCGTCGAGGGCGAAGAAGTGCAGCATGCGCTCGGCGTCCAGTTGTTGATGGCGCTCCAGGTAGCTGTCCAGGGTGCCACTGCTGAGCAGCGACATCGCCAGTTCGTCCAGGCCATCACTGCGCCCCGCCTGGGGCATCAGTGACAGCGAATAGCTGACTTCCAGCATGCGCGCCAGGTTTTCCGCGCGCTCCAGGTAACGTGACATCCAATACAGATCTGCGGCGGTTCTACTCAGCATACTCAGCCCTCCACCACCCAGGTGTCCTTGGTTCCGCCGCCTTGCGACGAGTTGACGATCAATGAGCCTTCGCGCAGCGCCACACGGGTCAGCCCTCCCGGCACCAGGCGGGTTTCCTTGCCCGACAGCACAAAGGGCCGCAGGTCGATATGCCGTGGCGCGATGCCGTTCTCGACAAAAGTCGGGCAGGTGGACAGGCTTAGCGTCGGCTGGGCGATATAGGCATGGGGCCGGGCCTTGATGCGTTGACGGAAGTCCTCGATCTCAGCCGCCGAGGCGGCCGGCCCCACCAGCATGCCGTAGCCGCCGGAGCCCTGGGTTTCCTTGACCACCAGCTCAGGCAAGTGCGCCAGTACGTGGGACAGTTCCTCGGGTTTGCGGCACTGGAACGTCGGCACGTTTTGCAACACCGGTTCTTCATCCAGGTAGAAGCGGATCATCTGCGGCACATAGGGGTAGATGGATTTGTCGTCGGCCACGCCAGTACCGATGGCATTGGCCAGCACCACGTTGCCGGCGCAGTAGGCGGCCACCAGGCCAGGAACGCCGAGCATGGATTCGGGGTTGAAGGCCAGCGGGTCGAGGAAGGCGTCGTCGATACGCCGGTAGATCACATCCACGGCTTTCGGGCCGTCAGTGGTACGCATGAACACCTTGAGGTCGTGCACGAACAGGTCGGCACCTTCCACTAGCTCCACCCCCATTTCCCGGGCCAGGAACGCGTGCTCGAAGAACGCGCTGTTAAAGCGCCCTGGGGTCAGCACCACCACATTGGGGTTGTCCAGGCGGCTGGCGCTTTTCAGGGTCTTGAGCAGCAGGTTGGGGTAGTGATCCACCGGCGCGATGCGCTGCTTGGCAAACACTTCCGGGAACAGGCGCATCATCATCTTGCGGTCTTCGAGCATGTAGCTGACGCCGCTGGGCGTGCGCAGATTGTCTTCGAGCACGTAGTAGGTACCATCGCCGTCGCGCACCAGGTCGACACCGGAGATGTGGGAATAGATATCGCGGTGCAGGTCCAGCCCGATCATGGCCTTCTGATAGCCTTCATTGCCGAGAACCTGATCGGCCGGAATGATCCCGGCCTTGATAATGCGCTGGTCGTGGTAGATGTCGGCGAGGAACATGTTCAGCGCAGTGACGCGCTGGATACAGCCGCGCTCGATGACGCTCCACTCACTGGCGGGGATACTGCGCGGGATGATATCGAAGGGGATCAGGCGCTCGGTGTCTTGCTCGTCACCGTACAGGGTGAAGGTGATCCCGGCACGGTGGAACAGCAGGTCGGCCTCACGGCGGCGCTGGGCCAGCAGTTCCGGTGGCGTATTGGCCAGCCAGCGGGAAAAATCCTGGTAGTGCGCACGGCAGACGCCATTTGCGTCATTCATTTCATCAAAGAAAGATCGAGCCATTCCAATTACCTTGTCAGTGCCGGGTGAAAGGTTGCAGGCACTGCCGCTTTAGAAAACGCATTGTTATGAGCCCGTGACTTTTGGCGCCAACGGACCGGGTCCTTACTTTCTTTTGGAGTCGGCTCTGAGTCGGGGGGTAACATTTACTCCTGTGTTCACCTGGGCAGGCAGGGTGTTTCAGGAGTAAAGCAATGGCTGTGCCGAAACCGTGTTTGTAGGGATTACACGGTGTATCAGCCCGTTACTGGAGCGGCCTGCGCACGTTCAGTGCGTGATGCGCGCGGTACTTGCTCCAGAACGGTGCAGGCGGTGGGATGGTGCCGGATCCAGGTGGATAACCGCGGAGGGTGATTGCGGTTTCAGGGCCTGAACCTCCAGAACGTCTGCCCGTTGAATTGCGCGGGGATGAAGCGTTGCCGTTCAGCAGGCGCGGCGTCATTGCGGATCAGGCTATGGATATCACTGAGCAAGGCATCGGCCTGGGCGAAATAACCATGGCCGAGCATGTCCACATCAAAATCCGGGACGGCCACGGTGTCGATATTTGCCGTGATGGTGTACGGACTGTAGTAGCCGGCGCGCGGTGAGTCGTGGAACTTGGCTGACATATGCACGGCCTTGTCGGCATCCGAGGCATACAGGGTGACCCGTTCGGCATGGGCGCTGTACAGGGCGGACAAATCAAGGAACAGGTCGCGATCAACATCGGGGGCGGCCAGGAAGATCTGCCCGAACTGCACGGCCGCACTGGTCTGTGCATTGCCGGCAATTCGCTGCAACGCTCGTAGCAGGCCGCGATTGCCCATGCTGTGGGCGATGATATGAACCTTGTCGGCGCCGCACTCGCGGGAAAACTTCACCAGGAACTCGGTGATCGCTGCCTCGCTGGCTTCGATGCTGGCTTCGTCGATGGTATAGGCCAGGGCTGAACCCCGGGAGGGCCAGCTGAAAAAGGCCGTCGCACCGCTGACATTGAGGTCAACCCCCAATTGCGCGGCGCGGATTGCGGCCTGCTCGAAGCTGGTGTTATAGCCATGCAAAAACACCAGGGCATGGGGCGTCTCGCCGTTTTCCCGTGCGGCCTCCATTTCATCGCGCAGTTCGCTAAAGAACGTGTCTTGATCCCGAGGGTCTGCGCATTGCAGGCGCAAACGGTCGTCGCGCAAATCAAAGCGGCGCATACGCTGCCAGAGGCTGGAGCCGGTCTCGCCGAAGCGGTGGGCCTCTGGGACATGCACCAGTGCTCTGCCGTAAGTCACCGTTGGGTGACGCTGGCCACTGAAACCATCGCCCGGTGGCTGACGATTGGTGCCGAACCAGACGGGGTAGACCAGGTCTGCGGCGCTGCGCTGCTGTTGCAAATCTTTGAGGGAAAGTGGCCTGTTGGCCTGGATGGGATGTTCCAACTCACTGAGCAGGGCGCGGACCTGGCGTTCGATATCGGCGCGGTCGCAAGCCTCCTGTAACAGGCGTTGTTCGATTTGACGGGACAGGTCCAAGGCTCGGGCACGGTTGCCAAAATGCACAGCGGTTTGGAGGTCTGCGAGCAGATCTTCCAGGGGTATAGCGGGGGCGGTGTCAGGCATCAGGGGCGGGCTCGGAAGAGGTGAGTTGGCTCAATATCGCGGCGTGACAATGTTCAGTGAAAGAGTCCGCTTGGGCTTGAAGGTCCTCAAGATTGATCTGGCGCGAATCAAGCCAGTGGCTCAGCGCTGAAAAACCGGGAGTATTTATTACTTCAGAGACTGTGGGCGGGGTCGTGTCTCTACCCGCGGCAATGGCGCGCCGCACATCCAAGGAGTACCCACGCATGGCATCAATCAGGTCCTGCCCTAGTCCGGCAGCTACGCAGTACGTAATGCTGGCAATTCGGTGAAGTGGCAATTCCTTCAGGTCCGCGGGTGTCCCTCGTTGGGAAAGATAATTCGCCAGGTTGCTATGGGAGCCCGCTCGGATGTAAGGATTGGGTAGCTGTTCGTGTAGAACCAGAGCCCGTCGTTCCTGGGCGATTGCTGACTTAAAATCACCTTGCTTTTGAGCCAGGTTGGCGAGTGCGGTCAGCGCCCTGGCACGCATATCCGGGACATTATGGAAATGCTTGCTACATTCCTCCAGCTCATCACGTGCCTCATCCAGATGGTTCGGTAGCTCCATCAGAATGTAGGCCCTGTCGAACCGAGTTGTCGTGATGTATTCCGGCGGTCGGGATATCGAACGTTCTATTTCCAGAACCTTATCCACTTTTTTCAGGGCGCCAGCCCAATCGCGCTTGTCAGCGTCGATACGAAGGGCGATGTTCAACGCACCGATGACCGCTCGCGCCAGCAACTCAGCGTTGGGTGCCTCAGGCACTGGTTGACCTGCCTCATGGCGGTTCCACCACTGCGTTACGATTTCAAGCCGTTCGGCCACCTGGGGCTCGGCGCGTTCGATGTAACCCTGGCGTACATCCAGATGCAGCATTTGTAACTCATTGATCATCAGGTTGACGATGGGGCGGGCGCCGCGTTTTTCTGCTTCGGTGCTTTCAACATAACATTCACGTGCATCGTCAAATTTGCCCAGCGTGGAGTACACGATTGCTCTGTTGCAACACACCACGGCGAGTCGTCCCCAGGCCTCCTGAGTATCGCCTTCATCGTCCTCAGTGGCAGCTCGGGCAAGGGACACAGCCTGAAGATAGGCCTGTAAGCTGGCATCCAATTGACCGGCAGACACCAGGACATCAGCCAGGCAGTTCAAAAAGAACAAGCGCTGCTGATCTTCAAGTACTGTTTCAGCGGCGGTTTGCAGATGTGGGATCAACGCATTAACCATGACAGGGTCACGGGTACTGGTGACAAGACTGCTGACGAAATCCTCCATCTGGTCCCACGCCTGGGCTTGTACGCAATAGATAAGTGCCTGGCTGCCAGCTTGGAGCGCCGACGCCATATCCTTATGACGCATGGCCAGAAAATAGCTTTTGAGCAAGTGCGCGTAAGCCAGCCGGATCACGTTTTCGTCCAGCCCACCACGCTCATCGGCAGACTGCTCCATCCACAGCTGAATACGTTCGCGAACCAGCTCATGACAGGTCAGGCGTGGGTTGTCGTCGACGGGATCTCGTCTGCTTTCATTGACCAGGCCTACGCTGACCAGAGTGCGAAGCAATGCTGCTATCTCTTCGCCCGGAGTTGATTCTTTAGCCAGCTTGAATTCGGCAGTGACGATCTTCAACAACACTAGGGTAACGGGGTCGTTTGCCAGGGAAACCACCCATAGCAACTGACGTCGTTCAACGCTCAAGTGCTGGATAAACTGGTCCAGCGATACAGCCAACGCATTATCAAGGTAACTGCGCTCCTGCTGGTTGTTGGGCGTGGTGGCGAAGAGATCCGGCAGGCTGGCGAAATTCCCGGTGTGCTCCAGGGTTTCCAAGGCTTCCAGTAACTGCTCATGCAGCGCCGGATCGGCAGCCAGTCGCGTCAGGCGATCCATCAGTAATGGATGAAAACGGCTGGCGTTGAGCAGACGCATGGCCAATGAACTGACGGTTTCATCGCTGCTGCTGGCCATCTGGCTAAGGACTGGATGGGCACGCAGATACAGCGCTGCTTCTTTTGCTGGCAATGGCCCCAGCAGTACCGCAAACGCACCGTCGCCGTCCAGCGCGCGAAGGGGCAGGCGCGAGGTGATCAACACCCGTGAGCGCGAGCCCTGCAGTTCGCTGCAAAGGGTGCGCAGGCATGCGTCCCACGCGGGATCCTGAGAGGCCCACAAGGTCTGCCCATTCACAGTCTCGCCGGCTGGCTTGAGGTTGCTCTCGAAGTTGTCGAAGACCAGCAGGATCGCCTCTTGCTGCAGCGCCCGGATCAAATTTCGGATCAGCCGTGTAACCCGTTGGGGCCCGGTGAACTCGGGAGTGGCCTCGCGATAAATCCTGTCGGCCAGATGGGCTCTCACATGCTCGTGGTAGACGCCTAGTTCGCCGTCCAGCTTGCAGTGGATATCCAGCAGGGTGGCCTCAAATGCCAGGGCGGTGGGTTTGGCCTGGTAGAGCAGGGCCCAGTCGAAACGATCGGTCCACAAGTCCAGCGCTTCGGCCACCAGGGCGGTTTTGCCCATGCCACCCAATCCCGTGATAACGGCGACAGGTTTGACCTCGTTACCCGTACGCGAACCGATAAAATCGGCGCCCAGGCCTGCCAGTTCCCATGTGCGGCCGACAAAGTGTTCATGACTGACACTGGTCAGTTCGCCAATGGCATGCAAGAGTCGATTCTGCGCCTGGATGTCGGGACTGGGGCCCTTTACCAGCGTCAGGCCAGGCTGTTCGACGCCATACAATACCGCTGTGGCGTGGTCACAGGAGGCGAACCGTGGCGTGTTGTTGCTATTACGATTGGCCAGTTCTTTACGGGCCTGATTGAGTGCCGCTGCTGCGTCCTTTGGCGTGGAGTCGGCAAGCAGGGCCCGGTAGAAACGGATTGCCAGCTCCCGTGCATAGTCGTCATTCACGGCAAAGCGCATGGCCACGACCGAAGGAATACCGCCATTAAGCAGCGCATACGCAGTGCCTGCGGCGCCCGATGGCTCGTTATCATGGGGCTTGATCGGCCGGTCATTACCCTGGGCGATACTGAAGAAGTCACGCCAGCCACTGGGTTGCAGGCTGTCCCCGGACTGGCATGCCCCGAGAAACACCAGCCTGGGCAGGAAGCCCCCAGCCTCATTGAACACTCGTACCAATTCGTCACCGCTGATGCTGTCCTTGGCACCACCGGGGCTGGCGAGTTCCAACTGGTTAAGCCGGCCGTGCCCGCTCCAGTGAACTATATGGTAGCCGGCATGTTGCTGGATCTGGTCGAACAGCCGTTGGCGGGTTACGCCATGGGTCAGGAAATGCACGATGACGCGTCGGTTGGGGTAGATCTCTTTCTTGAATAGCCGCAGCAGCTCGCGCCTTTCCAGCCGTGCACTCAATGGATGTGAGCCACGGGATTCGGCGAAGACAAACAGCACGCGCAGTGCTTCATCGGGTTTCAGGGGTACCGGTGAGGAGGGCTTGTGTGCGAGGGTGTGGGTGACCCGCACCAGTAGATTATGCTCACCCAGGGTCTTCGATAGGGCGTCGGGCCGGGCGATTTCCCAGGCGACGCGGGCCATCGTGGCGGCCAGGCTGTCTTGTTCCCCGGTCACCGCCGGCAAGTGCACGCACAGTGTGCGTTGATGATGCCCCTGCTGTAGCTTTTCGAAAATCTGCGGGCCCAACAAATGTTGGGCAATAGCGACACCAATGTCAGCAATCGCCAGGGATTGCTCGCTTGCCGCAACGTACTGATCCAGGTAGTCACGCAGGTCGAACAGGCCACGCTTTAGGCTTGCCCCCAACTGGCGCAGATCCGCCTGGTGGTACGCCACTTGGGCCCCACGCTCGTTCTGAAGATGGAAGTCGATGACGTCCTTTGTAGGCGTCGTGGTGATGAACAAATTAAATTGACTGGACAAACCGATCATCCGTGAAGAGCCTTAAGCGTAATTGCAACATGATGGCACAGCTGACGCAGGCATCGTAGTGCAAATCCCCCATCATCCATCTGACAACGGCGGCAGCCGGCGCTTGACCGGGGTTTTCTTGACAATGGCGGTGTTGGTTTCGGCATAGGCGTTGAGACGGTCAAGCAAGGTATCCAACTGATCCATGGTGCGCACGTGCAGGCGTGCGATAAAGCAGTCGTCGCCAGTCACCTTGTCGCATTCGGTAAATTGCGCGATTGCCTGGATCTGCCGCTCCACCTCCTGCAATTGGCCGGGCAGGGGACGGATACGCACGATGGCTTGCAGCAGGTAGCCAAAGTGTTTCGGGTCGATATCCACGGTGTAGCCCTTGAGGACGCCGCGCTCTTCCAGGCGTCGCAGGCGCTCGCCAACGCTGGGCGAGGACAGGCCGGTAATGCCTGCCAGGGTCTTTAGCGAGCAGCGTGAATCGTCCATCAAGGCTGCAATCAGTTGTTGGTCGATCAGGTCAATCATCGCGGTCTCCAAAAGAAAATTGGCCAATTTGCCTAATAAGAATAGGTGATCACGCGCTTTTGCCTTTTTGAAGGGCTGGAGGCGGATTAACGCAGATTGCCATAATCAAGCCTCATCCGAGGAGCTTGTTCATGGACAAATTGATGCGTCGCGGTTCGTGGGAAATGGTCGGCGCGATGCTGATCTCCGGCACGATCGGCTGGTTTGTATTGGTCTCTGGCGTGCCGGTGATCGAGGTGGTGTTCTGGCGCTGTGTGATGGGTGCCTTGACCCTGCTGCTGGTGTGCTGGCTGCTGGGCTATCTGCGCGTTGAACTGTTGAGTTACTCGACACTCGGCTGGGCCATGCTCAGCGGTGTGGCCATCGTCGGGAACTGGCTGTTGTTGTTTGCTTCCTATGACAAGGCCTCCATCGCCATCAGTACGGCGGTCTACAACGTTCAACCGTTTATGCTGGTGATGCTCGCCGCAGTGTTTCTCGGCGAAAAAATCACCCTGCAAAAGCTGACGTGGCTCAGCCTGGCGTTTGTAGGAATGCTGGCCATTGTCACCGCGCATGGCGAACAACCCGGCAGTGGTGGGGATTACCTGGTGGGTGTGGCGCTGGCATTGGGGGCGGCGTTTTTGTATGCCATCGCGGCGCTGATCATCAAGCGCTTGAAGGCCGTGCCACCGCACCTGATGGCCCTGATTCAAGTGAGTACCGGCGCGGTGCTGCTGGCGCCGCTGGTCTCGTGGCAGAGTCTATCGGCCCCCGTGGAGGCTTGGGCCGCGCTGTTGACGTTGGGTGTGGTGCATACCGGCTTGATGTACGTGTTGCTTTACGGCGCGATCCAAAAGCTGCCGACGGCGATGACCGGGGCGCTGTCGTTCATCTATCCCATTGCCGCGATTCTGGTTGACTGGATTGCCTACGGGCATCGCCTGGGCTGGGTGCAGTGGCTGGGCGTGGCGGCGATTCTGCTGGCGGCGGCGGGGTTGCAGCGTGGCTGGTGGTGGCGCATGAAGCACAGCAGAGTCCAACGGTTGTGGAACAAACGCTTGCGTTAATGCCACAACGCTTTTGGCTGAACAAGCAATCCTGTACAGCAGGTCAAACAAACCCTGCTGCGCGGGATCGCCCTATCGCCCATCAAGAAAGATAACTAGTGGGCGCCGCGAGGAATGGTCTTGAGTAGATCGGCAGGGCTGATATGCCCCACGACCTGCTGCACGCCACTGCCCGGTAACGGCAAGTCAAGGATATGCCCCTTGATCTTACCCACCACATGCATTTCACAAGGCTTGCAGTCGAACTTCAACGTCAGCACTTCATCACCGTGGATCAGTTGCATTGGCGCGACCTTGGTCCGCACGCCGGTCACGCCCTTGGCCTGCTTGGGGCACAAGTTGAAGGAGAAGCGCAGGCAGTGCTTGGTGATCATCACCGGCACTTCACCGGTTTCTTCGTGGGCCTCGTAGGCCGCGTCGATCAACTTCACGCCATGACGATGATAGAAGTCGCGTGCCTTCTGGTTATAGACGTTGGCCAGGAACGACAGGTGCGACTCCGGATACACCGGCGGCGGTGTGGTTTCGGCTTTGCGGCCACCACGGGGATGAGCCTCGACACGGGCGATGGTCAACGCCTCGATCACGTCGCGGCGCAGGGCCTTGAGTTGCGAGTTAGGGATGAAGTACGCCTGCGGTGCGTCCAGTTCAATCGCTGTGGCGTGATACTGGGTGGTGCCCAGTTGGCCAAGCAGGTCACGCAAGGTGTCCAGCGCCTGCTCCGGCTTGTTGGCCACGCCGAACGGACCGGGCAGGGTGGTGCTGGCACTCACGCCTTCTTCGCTGGTGGCGGTCAGTTGTAGTTGATCTTCACGCAGGCTGGCCTGCCAGGACACGCCAATCCGGCGCTCGGCCGACGTCTTGAGCAACGCTTGCTGCCAGTTATGGTCCAAGTTGCGATTGAGCGGGTGGTTCGCACGCAATTGGTGCAGGCCCGCCGGCATCTCGTTGGGCTCGACGCGGTAGCGGTAGCGTTTCTCACCGTCTTCCTCGAACTCACCCTTGGGCTCGGCGATATTGGCCCGAAACCCCACGACTTCACGCTTGATCAGCACGTTGAGACCATCACCGTTGGACAGCGGCTCATGGGTGATCACCTGCAAGTCGCGCTTGCCGGCCTTTTCCACCACGCCTACCGGCAGGCCGGTAAAGGTCGGGGTGTCGAAGGCGCCGATATCGATCTTGCGGTCACTGACAAAGTAGTCGGTGCTGCCACGGTGGAAGGTTTTTTCCGGGTCCGGCAGGAAGAAATGCGCGGTACGGCCGCTGGAAGCGCGAGCGAGGTCCGGGCGGTCTTCGAGGATCTCGTCCAGGCGCTGGCGGTAATAGGCGGTGATGTTTTTCACATAACCCATGTCCTTGTAGCGGCCCTCGATCTTGAACGAGCGCACGCCTGCATCCACCAGGGCGCGCAGGTTGGCGCTCTGGTTGTTGTCTTTCATCGACAGCAGGTGCTTTTCAAAGGCCACGACCCGGCCCTGGTCATCCTTGAGGGTGTAGGGCAGGCGGCAGGCCTGGGAGCAGTCGCCACGGTTGGCGCTACGGCCATTCTGCGCATGGGAAATATTGCACTGGCCGGAAAACGCCACGCATAACGCGCCATGGATGAAGAACTCGATGGCGGCCTCGGTCTCATCGGCAATCGCACGGATTTCCTGCAGGTTCAGCTCGCGGGCCAGTACCAGTTGGGAGAACCCGGCCTGATCGAGGAACTTGGCCCGGGCCAGGGTGCGGATATCGGTCTGGGTACTGGCATGCAGTTCGATGGGCGGGATATCCAGCTCCATCACCCCCAGGTCCTGGACGATCAGCGCATCGACGCCGGCATCGTATAACTGGTGGATCAGCTTGCGCGCCGGCTCCAGTTCATCATCGTGCAGGATGGTGTTGATGGTGGTGAACACCCGGGCGTGGTAACGACGGGCGAACTCCACCAGTTGGGCGATCTCGCTCACGTCGTTGCAGGCGTTGTGGCGCGCACCGAAGCTTGGGCCGCCGATATACACGGCGTCGGCGCCGTGCAGGATAGCCTCGCGCGCGATGGCGACATCGCGGGCAGGGCTGAGCAATTCCAGATGATGCTTGGGCAAGGACATAGTTTTTTAGTCAGGCTTGTCACGGTTGAGGGGCGCATTGTAGCCGTGATTCGCCTGAAATAGTGCGCTGGACTTAGCCCTTGGCTGCCATTGCCGTGACTTCTACTCGCATCCCCTCAACCGCCAGCGAAGCCACGCCAACGGCTGCACGCACCGGCCAGGGTTTGGCGAAGAAACGTTTGTACACCTCGTTGAAGGCGGTACGGTCGGCCATATCGGTCAGGTAAATGGTCAAGTGCATTACCCGGTCGATGGAACTGCCAGCGCGCTCAAGGGCGACCTTGAGTGCTTGCAGGGTACATTCGCTTTGCGAGGTGATATCGCCCAGCTCCAGGCTGCCGTCGGCGCGGGTGGGGATTTGCGTGGAGACGAGAATCCCGTTGAAACCGATGACATCGGAGGAGATGGAGTCCGGGTCGAGGTCGGGGGTAAAGCGCAGATCGTGATTGGCCATGAGGAACCCTGATTGAATTAAATGCACGCTATTAAGTAAGTTGTTTTCTGTTTTTTCAAGAAAGAGTTTCTGGGAGACGTTCATTGACGGTGGTTGACGTCACGGTAAGACTCGACTGCAACTAACACCGCCGAGAACAATCGGCATCACCATCGAGATGATCGTCGACTATGTGCCAGGCGTTCGGATGGTTGGCCAGGTGATGCCCAATCTTGCCATCGGGCACTCAGCAGAAGAGCCCCGTCTGTCGCCTCAGATCTATCCGTAGGACTGACTGAGACAAATCTTATTTTATGGTGCCTACCTCTTAAATACTATTGCACTCCCAGCCAACATGCGCTCAATTTCCACGGTGTGTAAAGTGTCAAAGTTTACTGTTGCTATAGTGTTCAGCTATTTGTTTTCTGATTATTTATTCGCTTCGACAAAACAAAGCCTCCCTGTTGAATCGGCGGAGGGCAGCCAGCACCAGGGTGTTGAACGTGACACTTCAGGTTATATGGAAAGTCTGGTAAGGCGTGCTCATGAATTGATTGGTACGCCTTATCAGTGGGGTGGCATCTCAGAGAGTAAGGGGTTCGACTGCAGCGGATTGCTTTTTTATCTGTTTCGCAGTGAAGTGGGAATTAAGATCCCCCGAACAACATCCTCGATGCTCAACTCTACGGCCACAACGGTTTTTCGTGATGATTTGAAAACCGGAGATGCCATTTTTTTCCAGCACAATGGTGGTAGCCGAATGAGGCATGTGGGGATTTATATTGGTGATGATCGGTTTATTCATGCCCCTAGAAAAGGCAAAAGTGTCCGTATCGATTCATTGAGTAATCAATACTGGAGTAAAAGTTATTTTTCCGCGAAGCGTTTTTACTGAATTATAATAATCCCTGAATAAATATTCGCATGTGTTCTGATTGTTTTTAATATTTGGTAACCCCTCCCCAAAGCTCGCTTGCGAGCTTTTTATATTGGCCTGTTCCAATCCTTTCTGTGGCTTCATCCCGCGTCACTCTACTCACGTCCAGTTAATGAGCCAGCGTGTGCTGCGTCTGTCTCTTATCCATTGACTGAGGCATTCAGGGTTACACGCGGCTATCACCTGTTCGGCAAGTGCTATTTTATGTATGGCAAGCTGTGACAGTCGGCTGACATCAGGTGAGTCAATATCGGTGTTGGATAACAGGTCGGCTTGGATAAGAACGGCAAAGGCTGCCTTGACCTCGCTGACGGCCACGGTGAACGACTCGGGTTTGTTTTGTAGTTGTGTAAAAAGCTCACGTGCTTCTATGAGGTCGGGATGTATCGTCGATTGGGTACATCCGGCAAGACTCAAACCCCAGACGATGATAAATGGTAAGCAGGCGTTCTTAATCATGACACAGTCTGCCGACTATCATTTACCGCGCTCTTTGTTCGGACCTTTTATCCACGCCAGATCTTTCAAACACGCCCAAGGGGAGGGCGGATCGATTTCTGCCATAAAGTGTTGTACAAGTTCAATATCAGGCGGGGAATCCAGGCAGTCATACAACAGCGTAGGGTTTGTTTTGTGGGGTATGGGCTGGAGCAGTGATGCAGAGGTGGTTTTAATATTCGATGCCAGCGCCTTGTTTGCAATCAGCACATCAAAATAGTCGATAAGGCTATGACTCATCAGCCGAAGGTCTTCGGAGCTTTGCAAGGCGAGGACCCTGTAGTAACCCAGTCTGTTCAAGTATTTTTCAATCTGGACCAGCCTCGGCAAGCTGGAGTCTGCGACGAGTATTTTCAATTGTTTATTGGGCATGGCGATTACCTTGTTCTAAGCTGTCGTCGCTGCCCGTTACGGGCAGCGGAACAGTTGCTCAGTCGGACAACTTCGAAGCCAATGACTGAACGCGAAACAGATCGCCTTTGACGATCTTAGTGACGCCAGTGCCGTACTCCGGATCAGCCTTGTAGAGGAAAGACAGAATTTTGTGCTTACTCTTGTCGTCGGCACTGGCCAGTGAGTTGCCGAAGCTTTCGATCAGATCCTGGCGTTCTTTGTGGCTGAATGAGCGATACAGATCGCCCGCTTGCTTGAAGTTCTGCTCACGCTGGATTTTGACCTGCTGGGTACTGCCCGACAGGGGCAGCATGCTGTAACGAGCCTGGGTAGACTCTTCACGCGGCAACAATCGACTTGGCTGGTAGTTGATGCCTGTCGTGGTGCTGGCTACGTTCATCGCCCCGTCCTGGTTGCCATTGTTGATGACATTTTTCGGCGTGTTGATTGGCAGTAACAGTGCATTGGCACCCAGGCGATACATCTGGGTATCGGCGTAGGAAAACAGCCGGCCCTGTAGAAGGCGATCTTCCGATGGCTCGATGCCCGGAATCAGATTGGAGGGGGCCATCCGACCGTGCCTCCATGGAAATAGCCGCAGGCGCTGCCAGAGAACTGCACAATCTGGTGGGTGACATTCTGGATGTAGTGCGCATCGAATCCGGCCAACTGTCATTGACGCCCTCCGGGGTGTTCCTGCATGAGGTGGTAGGTTCGGTCATGCGCATGTTTGCAGGCGGGGCTCGGCTGAAGGGGCTACACCTGAGCCTGCAGTTTGACCCGGCAGCGGATCACTACGTGTTGTTGGACGCGCTTCGATTCAAGCAAGTGTTGTCGAACCTGGTCAGCAATGCACTGAAATTCACCCACGAAGGCGAGGTGACCCTGAGTGTCCAGGCGCTACCCGCCAGTGATGAGGACCAACTGCAACTGTCGGTGCGGATCAAAGACAGCGGAATTGGCATCAGCGCGCAAGATCAGCAAAAACTGTTCAGCCCTTTTACTCAAGCGAGCAACAACACTTTGTCCGGGCGCAGCGGGTCCGGGCTCGGCTTGGTAATCAGCCGCAACTTATGCGAAATGATGGGAGGCAGCCTGGACCTGAGCAGCCAGCTGGGGACGGGAACACTGGTCACGGTGACGCTGAAGCTGCCCATTCTGCCGCCTCCCGCGCGAATCAGGTTACCCGTCGTCGAAGACCACACGTTGTCCCGGGCACTGAGCATTCTGGTGGTCGATGACTATGCCGCGAACCGTGAACTGCTGCGCCAGCAACTGGAGTACCTGGGGCACCGGGTGGTGGACGCCGAAGACGGGGCAGAAGGCTTGTCGGCTTGGCGCCGTGGGCACTTTGACGTCGTCATCACGGATATCAGCATGCCAGTAATGGCGGGCGGCGACCTGGCACGTATCATTCGCCACGAAGAGCGTACCTCCGGGACCGCCGCGTGCCGAATCTACGGTTTTACGGCGAATGCCCAGCCTGAAGCCAGGCTCAATTGCATTGAAAACGGGATGGACGATTGCCTGTTCAAACCCCTGAGCCTGATGGACCTCAGCAGCCGCCTGGGGACTGCCGCCGCGTATGAGCCTGACATAGCGCCAGCGCCACCTGCGCCAGCACCGTTGCCGAAGATCGACTTCTCTGGCATCGAACACATGGCCAGGGGTGACCAGGCGGCAATCAGTCGCCTGCTGGTTAAATTGGCCACCAGCAATCGCGACGACCGCCATGGCTTGGCCAGGCACGCACAAGCCCGTGACCTGAAGGGCCTGGCTACGTTGGCCCACCGTGTCATGGGCGGTGCGAAGAAGGTCCGGTACCAGGACCTGATCACGGCTTGCGAACGCATGGAGTCGGCGTGTGAAATGCAAGACGACACCGCGGTGCAGGGCGCTATCGATGCGCTCGAACAGGCGATGCTGCACCTGAGTGAGGCGTTGATTGCGCGCATCTAGCAAGGCTAGAAATTTCTTCGCATCACAGAGAAAGTTCATGGCTGATAAAACCTCAAAAAGATTGAGCATATGCACCTCGCTTGAGGGCTGGTGCGGTGCACTGGTCAATTCAATCGATGAGTGTCCACAATCCTCTGAGGTTCAGCTATGCAACGTAAAACCCTAGTTCTTGCCATGTTGGCAACCGCCCTGGCAGCGCCCTTTGCCAACGCATCGGACGGAACGGTCAATTTTAGCGGTACTGTCACGGATACCACCTGTACCGTGTCGGTCACCGGTGCGGCGACCAAAGTCACTACCGTGACCTTGCAGACCGTTTCCGCCACGGCCCTGGCAACTGCCGGCCAGACAGCAGGCCTTGCGCCTTTTACCTTGCGCCTGAGCAATTGCAGCTCTGCGAAAACCCTGGCCAGCACTTCTGCGGCTTACTTTGAGGCAGGCCCGGGGGTAGACCCCGCCACCGGCTATGTAAAGAACACCGGCACGGCAACCAACGTCGCCCTGCAATTGGTGGATGCAGCCAACAACAAAGCGATCAAGGCCGGTGACTACAGCCAGGTTGCCGGTAA
The DNA here is from genome assembly GCF_000510915.2 of Pseudomonas sp. FH4. NCBI lineage: Bacteria > Pseudomonadati > Pseudomonadota > Gammaproteobacteria > Pseudomonadales > Pseudomonadaceae > Pseudomonas > Pseudomonas sp. FH4. The sequence goes on from NZ_AOHN01000019.1 coordinate 16,403, forward strand.
CAGCCGCGCGGCCATCGACCCCACCACCAAAGCTGCCGATATTCCTTATGCGGTCCAGTACATCGCGACACAGGGTGCAGGCAGTGCCGGTACGGTCGTCGGTTCTGTGACTTACGCCATCAACTACCAATAACAATCATGCGCTTGTCACGTGCGTCGGTTGCTCCGACGCAGGTGTACAAGCCGCAGGGGCTCGCTGTGCTCAACACAACATTTCTACGCGCCTGCCTCGGGGTAGTTGCTGCGCTGGGCTGCGTCTACGTCAAGGCCGAGGTGGTCATCACCGGCACTCGCCAGGTGTACCCGGCCGAACAAAAAGAAATCACGGTGCAATTGAACAACACCGGCACGCAACCGGCGTTGGTGCAGTCGTGGATTGACAGCGGGGATCCGCAGTCGAGCCCGACCAACGCCACCGCACCTTTTGTACTGTCGCCGCCGGTGGCGCGGATTGACCCGGGCAAGGGGCAGTCGCTGCGTGTGATGTTCGTGGGGGCACCACTGCGCCAAGACAAGGAGTCGGTGTTCTGGCTCAACGTGTTGGAAATCCCACCGAAATCGCCAGTGGTGGAGGGGCAGAACCAACTGCAAATGGCCTTTCGCTCGCGGATCAAGATCTTCTACCGGCCGATGCTTGAACCGCAAACGGCGAGTCAGGCACCGGACCAGGTGCAATGGCAAGTGCTGCCAAGCGCCTTGGGTAAAGGTTTTGTGCTGCAGGCCCACAACCCCAGTGCATTTTACGTGTCACTGATCGGTTTGACGCTGCTGCCCGACAACGGCCAAGGGCGGGCCGAGGACGGGATGATTGGCCCTGGAGAAACCCGTCAGTTTGCCCTGCCTGACCTGCGTTCGATGCCGCCTCCCGGCAGCCAGGTGCAGTTTACGGCGATAAACGATTACGGCGCACAGATCCTGGTCAAGCATGCGTTGGGTTCTTGAGTTCCTTCTTTCTTTTAATACAGGCTGATCATGAAAGACCTCATTCGCCCTGTGTCCTACGCAGGGCTTGGATCCCTTTGCGCGCAGGGTTTAGCGGGAGTCCTGCTCAGCTTATGCACACTGGCTCACGCCGAAGAAGTGCAGTTCAACGAAGCCTTTTTGCCGGCAGGATCGCGTGGCCTGGACCTGTCGCTGTATCAGAAAAACAATCCGGTGCTGGCGGGCATTTACCGTGCAGATGTGACGCTCAATGGCCAATTGGTCAGCCGTCAGGAAATCCGCATCAATGCCGACAAGAACGGCGGCAACCCGGTCGTGTGCATCAATCGCAAATTACTCGAGTTAGCCGGGGTCGATATGAATCGCTTGTCAGCGGATGCCACGTTGGCGCTCGACAGTGTCGACACATGCCCAGCAATGGCCGAATTGATCGAGAATGCCACGGCCAGTTTCATTCCGGCGACCCAGGTGCTCGACCTGAGCGTTCCACAAGTCGCGTTGCGCCTGAACCCACGCGGTTACGTCGGCCCGGAATTGTGGGACCGCGGGGTTACGGCTGGGACCCTGGGCTACAACTTCAACGCCAACCATAACCAGACGCGTGGCGGCAATTATGATTCTGCCTACCTCGGCTTGAACGCAGGCCTTAACCTGGGTGATTGGCGCTTGCGTCACAACGGTTCTCTGACGTGGCAGGGCCAGACCGGTCAGGACTATCAAAGCCTGAACACCTATGCTCAGCACGATGTCACCGCGCTCAAAAGCCAACTGACGCTGGGCGAATCCAACACCAGCGGCGAGATTTTCGATACGGTGGGCTTTAGTGGCCTGCAGCTGAATACCGACGACCGCATGTTCCCCGAATCCCAGCGCGGCTATGCGCCGGTGATTCGTGGCATTGCCCGCACGTCTGCGCGCGTGTCCATCCGCCAGAACGGCAACCTGTTGTACGAAACCATGGTGGCGCCGGGGGCGTTTGCGATCAACGACTTGTATTCGACGGGTTACGGCGGCGACTTGAGTGTCACGGTCACCGAAGCGGATGGCAGTACCCAAAGCTTTACCGTGCCTTACGCCCCGGTCAGCCAATTGCTGCGCCCAGGCACCCTGCGTTACAGCATGACGGCAGGGGAGACCCGCAACACTTTTGCGAGCCGCCAGGTTCGGTTGATGCAAGGCACCGTTCAATATGGCCTGAGCAACCTGTTCACCGGTTATGGCGGCATGCAAGCCAGCACCGACTATGGGGCTGCGCTGGCCGGGCTGGCAGTGGGCACTTCGTTTGGTTCGATGGCGCTTGACGTGACCCAGGCGCAGACGCGGCTGGCAACCGGCTCGGTCAATGGGCAAAGCGTGCGCCTGTCCTACAGCAAAGACATCACCCGCACCGGCACCCACTTCACCGTGGCCACTTACCGTTTTTCAACCAGCGGCTTCATGGACCTCAATACCGCCGTCCAGACGCTGGCTGCCCAGGAGGGCCAATACAGTGCCGTAGGTATCGCACACCCGCGCAGCCGCCTGTCATTGACGGCCAACCAGGACCTTGGCGACTGGGGCCAACTGGCCATCAGTGGCTTTACCCAGGATTACTGGACCCAGAGCGGCAGCGATGTGCAATACCAATTCAGCTACAACAAACAGTTGGGCAAGGTCAGCTATAACCTCAGCGCCAATCGCAGCCGGGTTGACGGAGGCGCCTTGCAGAACAACCTGTTGCTTACCATCAGCATGCCGCTGGATTTCGGCTCACCGGGCAATTCGCCGCAACTGTCCACGATGTTTGGTCGTAACACCGATGGCCGCTACAGCGAACAAGCGAGTCTCAGCGGCAGTGCCGGCGCAGACCGCCAGTACACCTACGGCGTGACTGCCGGCCATGACGGTGCCAGCGCCACCTCGACAGGTTCGGTGAATGGCCAGTACACCGGCAGCGATGCAGTGGTGGGGGCTTCCTACAGCCAGGGCGGTGGCTATAACAGCCTGTCATTAAGTGCCAATGGCTCGGTTGTGGCGCACCCGGGCGGCATCACGTTTACCCCGAATGCCGGTGAGACCATGGCGATTCTCAGCGCACCCGGCGCGGAAGGCGCCAAGGTGGTCGGCTATCCGGGGATCAAGCTCGATGATCGTGGTAACGCCGTGGTCACCTACTTACGGCCGTATGAGCTCAATGAGCTAGCCATCGACCCACTGGGAATTTCGCAAAGCATTGAGCTGAGTGAAACCAGCCAGCAAATCGCTCCACGGGCCGGCGCCGTCGTGATGGTCAAGTACGGCACACAACATGGCCAGGCGTGGTTGCTCACGGTGCGTCTGGAGGATGGCTCGCTGTTGCCCTTTGGCGCCACGGTGAGTGACGCTGCCGGCGGTTCCGTGGGTACGGTCGGGCAAGGTGGCCAGCTGTATGCACGGGTCAAGGAGGGCACATCACAGCTGTTGATCAATTGGGGGGCCGAGGCCGGTCAACAGTGTGTCGTCACGTTGCCAGCAAAGGTGGCTGATGATCCTGAATTGCATCCCACGGCGGTGCTGTGCACGCCGTCCGTCAAAATCGCGAAGGTAGCCCCATGAACACAAACAGAGCCCTGCGTGTTATCGCTGTTGGAATCGCTTTAGGGGGCAGCACAATGACCGTACACGCGGCTGGCACGTGCTATGTCCAAAATGCATTGGTCACGCCGGTCATGGCATTGAGGGCACAGAGCATCACCATCGGCCGTGATGTGCCAGTAGGTGCGGTGGTGTATCGACAGAAAATGGCTATCAATAATTTCGTCCAGTGCTACGCGACAGGTGGTCCCAGCTACGTCAAGTACGACCGGAGCATCAGCTATAGCAACACACCTGCATTGAGTTTGTGGGGCACTGGGGAGATGGCAGGTAAGGTCTACCAAACAGGCGTAAGCGGTTTGGGCGTGTTAATCAAAGGCGATCACGGAATCGCGCCTTATAGCAATTCCGCAATCTACGGTGTGCGCGAGGGTTCCGGTGGCCTGAACGCGGCAAATACGCTTGAACTGCAGCTCATCAAGACCGCTCCAACCGTTGCTGCAGGCACAGTCCAGGGTGCGTCTTTGCCGATAGCGCAATATGTTGCCAGTGTTGGCGGCGGTATGACTGCCGCCACGTTTCCTATTGCCAATGTGAGCATCACCGGCGCGTTGTCGATCGTTGCCCGAACTTGCCAGACCCCAAATGTCAACGTGCCCATGGGCACACATACGGTGGCTGAGTTCAATGGCGTAGGCACGGGTACAGCCTGGACCGATTTCACCCTGGCGCTCAACAACTGCCCGGCGTTCAACGGCGTCTACAGCAGCAGTGACGGCAGCGGGACGGCGAACAGCATCAAGTACCGTCTCGACCCGACTGCGGGGGTTGATGCCACCCAGCCAAATGTCTTGAAACTCAACCGTGGCACGCCTGAGGCTACGGGCGTGGGTATCCAGATTGCAGACAACCTGGGCACGCCGCTGGCTCTGCAAACGCTGTTGCCCAGCGGTATCGTACCCACGGCAGTCGAGGGCGCCAGCTACAGCATTGCGTTGAAGGCGCGCTACCTGCAAACCGCAGCGACCGTCAGGGGTGGGCCGGCCAATGCGGCCATGACCTTTACCATTGACTACCAATAAACCTTGGCGGGAAATCTCTTCTGTGGCAGTAGGGTTGTCGTTTGAGGAGAGAGGATGTCGGTGACGGGGTTATGGAACTGCTGTCTTATAGATACGTTATTTAACAGATGGGCGATTCAGGGTTTCGGCAGTTTAATCTTTGATTTAACATAATATACATTATGCGTAGTATCATATATCCCCACACCAGGCGTACCCCTGGAAAATCACGGACCATCCCCCTCGTATTTTCCCCCAGGCCAATGGCAACTCTTCCAATGCTCATCTTTACTCGTCCCAACGGATGTCGGGCCCCGGGAGGTTTTGCATGAAGCTATTTGCCGTCGTGTTGCTCAGCGCCGCGTTGCTCAGCGGTTGCGATGTCAGTTTCAACAAGAACACGCCCAGGGTCACGGCGTCCGATCCTGGTACGCAGCTACAGCAGCAACAGATATTCGATGCGGCATTGGCGTTTCTGGTTTTGCTTGATGCTGGTAAAGCTGACATGACCTGGTCCGTGGTCAGCCCGACGTTCCAGGCGAAAATCCCCGAGCCTGTCTGGGTCAATGGGCTCAAGGCCTTGCGTATTGGATTGGGTTCATTCAACAAGCGAGAACCCCTGGGCTTTGGTTTTACCGATCAGATGCCTGACGCACCTGCAGGACACTATGCAGTCATCGAGTTTGCCTCGACGTTTGCCACGACCGCCGTCAAGGAAAAAGTGATTTTGCGTGACGATGACGAACGCTGGGGAGTCGTCGGATATTTCGTGCATAAAAGCGTTACTTTTGGTGGTGATGACAAGAAGGCACCCTAACCCTTCATTTATTACCATTGAATATAACTAAACTAAATGATTGTTTAGTTTGGTTATATTAAGTATTGCCGAGCCGCCAGTAAATCGCAGCCACCCTGCCCCTATCGATTTAGCTGATTCACGCTATCGTCACGCATGCTTTCAGCCTCAGGCCACAGGCCTCGTAACATAACAACCATAGTCAGTCGCCACTGTCGTGGCGTTGGAGGTTGTCATGCGTTACCTGATTGTTGCCTTATTAAGCGTGTTCAGCACTTTGGCCTTGGCTCAGGGAGAAAGTGCCTCAAGTCCGGCTGTCCAGGCCTACGACTACTCCCAGAACCTGGATATCGCCAAGGTTGTGCAGATCAGCACCGACCCTTCTACCGAGTGTGGCCCGGTCAAAAGCCATATGGTCTACCTCGACAGCCAGGGCGTGCGCCATGGGTTGGACTACGTGCGCCTGAGTGATGCATGCCTGCAAGGCTGATTTGAAAAGTCACAGGTCAAACCGATCAATCGCCCGCCGCCGCTCGTTGTCATCACGCACATCGTAGCTGGCGGTGGTCTGGATATTAGTGTGGTGTGCCAGTTTCTGGGCGATCGACAGATCATGTTCCTCGATTACCCGGGTGATAAACGAGCGCCGGAAATCGTGGGGCATGATCTTCACTCCCACCTGTTCGCCGCGCTGGCGGGCGATGTAGTAAATCGCATGTTTGGTAATACGTTCGCGGGTGATATGGCTGCCCCGGCGGATGCGGTTGAACAGGAAGCTATCGTCCTGCTCTCCTTCCTTTAAGTGCTCACGGCGAAACTCCAGCCACGCCTGCAACTTGGCAAACGCCCAGGCCGGTGCGTACTTGACCAACTCTTTATTGCCCTTGCCGATCACCCGCAGGCTGCGCTCTTGAAAATTCACCTGGGCCAGGTCGAGGTTGACTGACTCCGACTTGCGCATTCCCGAGCCGTAGAGGATCCCGATCACTGCCGCATCCCGCAGGCCCTGCGGCCGGGGATCGGCGGCGCAGACGTCCATCAGTTCGCGGATCAAGGTGCGACGCAGGTTGCGTCCCTGGCTCAAGCGCGTGCCGGCGCTGGCCTTGACCGAACGCATTTTCAGCAAGTGTTCCTGGCTGATCAGGCTGATGCGCCAGGCTTCGTTCATCACCCCGCGCACGGCGTTGACGTACAGCGATGAGGTGTTGGGCGCGTACCCGTCTTCGCGCAATACGGCGACCAGCGCCATCACGTGTTCGGGCTGCAACAGATGCCAGTCGATATCTTCCAGATTGATCTCTTCGAAACCCAGGCGGTCGGCGGCATCCTGCAGCACGTAGCGCATGGTCAATTGGCTGGAAGGCGCCAGGCGTGAGAGATAAAGGGTCAGCGGGTTGCGGGAAATCTCAGTCAAAACAGATCGGCCTTGAGATTAAATAGTGATACTAAGCCTATGTTTAGTATCGATATTTAGTGGTTTGGCGAGCGTCGAGTCTAACGCAGGTCGGCGCTGTATACCAAACCAGGGCTCATCCTGCGCAGGCGCCTGCGGCCCTGCAACATTGCAGAATGCGGATTGAAAACCCGATTAATTCGCGGTGATCGCGCACTAAAACACTTACAGATAAGGATTACAGCGCAAACAGTTATCGTTTGTCTGTCTTCTTAATTGTCTAGCTGAACACTAGCTGTCTGCCCAACAAATAAACGAGTTTTTCATCCGCCTTTCATATTCGCTGGACAAATTTGCGCTTAACCTTGGCCCTAATACTTGAGGGTATGCCGCGTTTTGCTGACTAACCCGTTGATAATGCTTTACCTTTGGCGGTCATGGGCTTTACTGAGGATAGCTTTGCCATCGGCTGTTTTTTATTGCAGTGCCCGCACTTTCATCTGCTGTTTGTTGTCATCTCTACGCGCCAAGTTGCTCTAACCCGAGGTCATGAATCTTTGAAACCCTACCCTATTCATTGCGTGTCGATCGTTATCCCGGTCTACAACGAAGAACAGAGCCTGCCCGAGTTGCTGCGGCGCACCCGTGCTGCGTGCGAGCAGTTGGCCTATGAGTACGAAATCATCCTGGTGGACGACGGCAGCCGCGACAGTTCCGCGCAACTGCTGGAAGACGCGGCAAGCGAGCCCGGCAGCCACGTGGTCGCGGTGATCCTTAACCGCAACTACGGTCAGCACGCGGCAATCATGGCGGGCTTTGAGCAATGCCGGGGCGAGGTGGTGATTACCCTCGACGCCGATCTGCAAAACCCGCCGGAAGAAATTCCGCGCCTGGTCGAGCAAGCGGCCCTGGGCTACGACGTGGTTGCCACGGTGCGTAACAATCGCCAGGACTCGGCCTTTCGCCGCTGGCCTTCGCGCCTGATCAACCTGGCGGTGCAGCGCTCCACCGGCGTGGCCATGACTGACTATGGCTGCATGCTGCATGCTGCGTGCTTACCGGCGCACCATCGTCGACGCCATGCTCGCCTGCCGTGAACGCAGCACCTTTATCCCGATCCTGGCCAACGGCTTTGCGCGTCATACCACGGAGATCCTGGTACACCACGCCGAGCGCGAACATGGCGAATCCAAATACAGCGCCATGCGCCTGATCAGCCTGATGTTCGACCTGCTGACCTGCATGACCACCACGCCCTTGCGCCTGCTGTCCATCGTCGGTTTCAGCCTGGCGGCTTTGGGCATGCTGTTTGCGTTTGCCCTGATCGTCATGCGCCTGGTCTTCGGTGCCGATTGGGCCGGTGACGGCCTGTTCGTACTGTTTGCCGTGTTGTTTGTGTTTACCGGCGGCCAGTTCATCGGCATGGGCCTGTTGGGTGAATACCTGGGACGCATGTACAGCGATGTACGTGCCCGCCCACGTTTCTTTATTGAAAAGGTGCTGCGCAACGAGCCGGCAGCACCTGCACCGGTGGTCATCGTCGATGGCCTGCCCTCCTCCCCGTCTTCCACTTCCTCTTCCAGTCAGGTTTCGTCATGAGTTCAAAAGCTGTTGTCTTCGCTTACCACGACATTGGCTGTGCGGGCATTGAAGCCCTGCTCAATGCGGGTTACGAAATTGCTGCCGTGTTTACCCATGCTGATGATCCGAAGGAGAACACCTTCTACGGCTCGGTCGCTCAACTGTGCGCCCGCCACGGCATCCCGGTACACGCGCCAGAAGACGCCAACCACCCGCTGTGGGTCGAGCGTGTCGCCAAGCTGAACCCGGACTTCATCTTCTCCTTCTACTACCGCAATCTGCTGGGCGAGGCGCTGCTGGCTACCGCGCGCCAGGGCGCCTTCAACCTGCACGGTTCGCTGCTGCCTAAATACCGTGGTCGTGCCCCGGCCAACTGGGTGTTGGTCAACGGTGAAACCGAAACCGGCGTGACCCTGCACCGTATGGTCAAGCGTGCCGATGCCGGCGCGATCCTCGCCCAGCAAACAGTCATGATTGAGCGCAGCGACACCGGCCTGACGCTCCACGCCAAACTGCGTGAAGCGGCGACTCAGCTGTTGCGCGATGCGTTGCCGCAATTGGCCCAGGGCAAATTGAGCGAAACCGCCCAGGACGAAAGCCAGGCCACCTGCTTTGGCCGCCGCACACCGGCTGACGGCAAGCTGCACTGGCAAAAGCCCGCAGAGCAACTGTTCAACCTGGTACGCGCGGTTACCCAGCCGTACCCCGGCGCTTTTTGTGCAGTGGGCGAGCACAAGCTGATCGTGTGGCAAGCCGAAGTGGTCAAGGGCAACGAAGGCCAGGCGCCAGGCCGAGTGATCAGCGTCAACCCGCTGCGCATTGCCTGTGGTGAAGATTCCCTGGTCATCAACTTCGGCCAGCGCAACGACAATGGCCTGTACCTGACCGGCCCGGCCCTGGCCGACGAGTTGGGCCTGGTGGATGGCTCGATCCTGCGCGGCGCCGAGTCGGGCGGTAAACCGCGCCGCACCCGGGTGCTGATCCTGGGCGTCAACGGCTTTATCGGTAACCACTTGTCCGAGCGCCTGCTGCGTGATGATCGCTACGAAGTCTATGGCCTGGATATTGGCTCCGACGCCATCGACCGCCTGCGCAGCCATCCCAACTTCCATTATGTGGAAGGTGACATCAGCATTCACTCCGAGTGGATCGAGTACCACATCAAGAAATGCGACGTGGTCCTGCCGCTGGTGGCCATCGCCACGCCAATTGAATACACCCGTAACCCGTTGCGCGTGTTCGAGCTGGACTTCGAAGAAAACCTCAAGTTGGTGCGCTACTGCGTCAAGTACAACAAACGCGTGATTTTCCCTTCGACTTCCGAAGTCTACGGCATGTGCCAGGACCAGAACTTCGACGAAGACACTTCCAATCTGGTGGTCGGCCCGATCAACAAGCAGCGCTGGATCTATTCGGTGTCCAAGCAACTGCTGGACCGGGTGATCTGGGCCTACGGTGCCAAGGGCCTGAATTTCACCCTGTTCCGCCCGTTCAACTGGATGGGCCCGCGCCTGGACCGCCTGGACTCGGCGCGTATCGGCAGCTCCCGCGCGATTACTCAGTTGATCCTCAACCTGGTGGAAGGCACGCCGATCCGCCTGTTTGACGGCGGCGAGCAGAAACGCTGCTTCACCGACATTGCCGACGGTATCGAAGCCCTGGCGCGGATTATCGACAACGATAACGACGCGTGTAACGGCCAGATCATCAACATCGGTAACCCGGACAACGAAGCCAGCATCCGTCAGTTGGGCGAAGAGCTGCTGCGCCAGTTCGAGGCTCACCCGCTACGCGGCAACTTCCCGCCGTTTGCAGGCTTTCGCGAAGTGGAAAGCAAAGCGTTCTACGGCGCGGGCTACCAGGACGTGGCGCACCGCAAACCGAGCATTGCCAACGCCAAGCGCCTGCTGAACTGGGAGCCGAGCGTGGAAATGAGCGAGACCATCGGCAACACCCTGGACTTCTTCCTGCGTGAAGCGATGCTTGAAATCGCCCCGTCCAGCGAAGCAGGCGAATAATGAAGGCAGGTCTGCGCATCGACGTCGACACCTACCGGGGCACCCGCGATGGAGTGCCGCGGTTGCTGGAATTGTTGGATGAAGCGGGGATCAAGGCGACGTTTTTCTTCAGTGTCGGGCCGGACAATATGGGCCGCCACTTATGGCGCCTGATCCGTCCGCAGTTCCTGTGGAAAATGCTGCGCTCCAACGCGGCCGGCCTGTATGGCTGGGACATCCTGCTGGCCGGCACCGCCTGGCCGGGCAAACCCATTGGCCGCGACCTGGGGCACCTGATGCGCCACGCCAAGGCTGCCGGGCACGAAGTGGGCCTGCACGCCTGGGATCACCATGGCTGGCAGGCCAATGCCGGCCGCTGGAGCGATGCACAACTGGTGGCGCAGGTGCGCCGTGGGCTCGACACCCTGAGCGCAATCCTTGGCGAACCCGTGGACTGTTCCGCTGCCGCCGGCTGGCGTGCCGACGAGCGTGTGGTGCAGGCCAAGCAAGGCTTTGGCTTGCGCTACAACAGCGATTGTCGCGGCACCGGCCTGTTCCGTCCGATCCTCGCCGATGGCAGTGCCGGTACGCCACAGGTCCCGGTGGACTTGCCGACCTTCGACGAAGTGGTTGGGCCACAGGTGACGGCCAAGGACTTCAACGCATTCATTCTTGATCGGTTCACCGAATCGACACTCAACGTCTATACGATCCACGCAGAAGTAGAAGGGATTCTGATGGCCAATGAATTTCGCCAGTTGCTTGCCCAGGCCAGGCAGCGCGGCATCCAATTCCAGCCCCTGGGCAATTTGTTGCCGGCCGACCCGGCGAGCCTGCCCCAGGCGCATCTGACACGTGGCGTACTCAGTGGCCGCGAAGGCTGGCTGGGAGTACAAAAGGCATGATCCGACGTTGGGCGCTACCCCTGCTCCTGCTGGTTTTCGGCCTGTGTTACCTGCTGCCGATGGCCACCCATGGCCTGTGGATCCCGGATGAAAGCCGCTACGCGCAGATCAGCCAGGAAATGCTGCTGACCGGCAAATGGGCGTCACCGCACTTTATGGGCCTGCGTTATTTCGAAAAACCGGCGGCCGGTTATTGGATGATCGCCCTGGGCCAGGCCGTGTTCGGCCAGAACCTGTTCGGTGTGCGCGTGGCCTCGGCGCTGGCCACGGGCTTGAGCATCCTGTTGGTGTACTTCATGGCCCGGCGCCTGTGGAACGATCCACGCAAGAGCCTGGTGAGCGCTGTGCTGTACATGAGTTTTGTCAGTGTGGCGATGTCGGGTGGCTACGCCAACCTCGACCCGCAGTTCAGCTTCTGGGTCAACCTCAGCGGCGTAGCGTTATGGCTGTGTATCGACAGCCGCAGCCGGCGCGCCCGCCTGGGCGCCTGGGCATTGCTGGGCCTGGCCTGCGCCATGGGCTTCATGACCAAGGGATTCCTGGCGTGGCTGCTGCCGGTGTTGATCGCCCTGCCCTACATGGTCTGGCAAAAACGCTTTCGTGAGTTGCTGACCTATGGCGTGGTCGCGGTGGTGGTGGCGATTGTGGTCAGCCTGCCCTGGGCGCTGATGGTGCATGCCCAGGAGCCCGACTACTGGAACTTCTTTTTCTGGCACGAACACATCCAGCGGTTTGCCGGTGAAGATGCCCAGCACGAAGAAGCCTGGTGGTACTACTTGCCGTTGCTGGCCGCGTTCAGTCTGCCGTGGCTAGCGCTGTTGCCCTCTACCCTGAAACAGGCGTGGCAGGAAAAGCGCACGCACAAGACCGGCTTCCTGTTGTTGTGGCTGCTGATGCCCCTGGCGTTTTTCAGCCTGAGCAAGGGCAAGCTGCCGGCTTATATCCTGCCGTGCCTGTTGCCTTTGGCATTGCTGATGGGCCATACCCTGGCGGACACATTGGCCCAGGCCCGTGGCCGGGTGTTGCAAGTCAATGGCGGGCTCAACCTGATTCTCGGGGCGCTGGGGCTGCTGGCAATCGTGTATTTCCAGTTGAAGAAGCCGATTTTTGCCCACCAGCAGGAACTGTTGAGCCTGGTGCTGGTGTTTATCGTGCTGCTGGGCTGGATCATCGCCAACCTGCTGCAGGTAGCACGCCCGTTGCGTTTGTGGGCAGCGCCTGCCCTGGGCAGTTGGTTGCTGGTGGCCCTGGTGCCGGCGGCGTTGCCGCTCTCGGTGGTTTATAACAAGACCCCGGACCGGTTCATTATCGGCCACGCCGAAGAGCTGGCAGGCACCACCCGTTTACTGAGTAATGACCTGGGCGCCGCCTCGGCCCTGGCGTGGCGGCTCAAACGCCCGGACGTGACGCTGTACGACGCCCTGGGCGAAGTCAAATATGGCCTTGCCTACCCCGACAGCGTCAATCGCCGGGTCGACACCACGCAAGTCCAGCAGTGGATGAACGAGGCCCGCAAGCAGGGCTCGGTGGGCGTGGTGATGCGGGTAAAGGGCGAGAGTGAAGTGCGCGAAGTCGAGTTATTGCCAAAAGATGGCAAGCGCTATGAGCAAGGCAACATGGTGATCCTGGTGTTCCCACAGGTGGCGCCTTGATCACCCTGCTGCTGCTCCTGGCCGCGTGCCTGCTGACCTGCATGGGCCAGATCGCGCAAAAGTACGCCGTTGAAGGCTGGCGTGACCAACCTGCGGGCTGGGCCTTTAAACTGCGCTCGCCCTGGCTGTGGCTGGCCCTGTTATGCCTGGGGCTTGGCCTGCTGGTGTGGCTGCTGGTACTGCAGCGCCTGGAGGTGGGGATTGCCTACCCGATGCTCAGTCTTAACTTTGTGCTGATCACCCTGGTAGCGCGCTTCGTATTCCATGAACCGGTGGACCGTCGCCACTGGATCGGTGTGGCCCTGGTGATAGCCGGTGTGCTGCTGCTGGGTGGCCAGATATGAGCCGATTGCGTGGTTTCACCCTGGCGTTATCCAGCGTAGCGCTGGTCAGCGCGGCCCAGTTGGGTATGCGCTGGAGCATGACGCGCCTGCCATTACCTGCCGACTGGCTCACTGCCCTGGCCAGTGCCGCGGTGGATCCGCTGGCGCTGGGCGTGGTGGCCCTGGCGATTCTCGCCTACGCGCTATCGATGCTCTGCTGGCTCGGCGCGCTGCAGCATTTGCCACTGGGCCGCGCCTATTCGTTGCTGAGTATCAGCTACGTCCTGGTGTACCTACTGGCGGCCAGCCTGCCTGGTTTCCACGAACCCTTTTCACTGTCACGGACCTTGGGGGTGGCCCTGGTCATCCTCGGCGTCCTGACCATCAACTCTCGTCGTATCGGTAATACAAGCCCCAGGAATGTCCCATGAAAATCAGCGTATTTGGTAGTGGTTACGTTGGCCTGGTACAGGCCACCGTATTGGCCGAGATCGGTCACGATGTGATCTGCATGGACGTTGATGAAAGCAAGGTGCAACTGTTGCAACAGGGCCATGTGAGCATTTTCGAACCGGGGCTTACCAGTCTGGTCCGGGAAAACTTGGAAAACGGCCGGCTGACCTTTACCACCCAGGAAAAGCTCGCGGTCGAGCACGGTGAAGTGCTGTTTATCGCGGTCGGTACGCCCTCGGACGAGGACGGCTCGGCAGACTTGAAATACGTGCTGTCGGTGGGCGATGCGGTGGCCCGCCATCGTGTCGAGCCGGTGATCCTGGTGGAAAAGTCCACCGTACCGGTCGGCACCGGCGACACCCTGCGCGCCCATATCGACAAGGCCCTGGCCGGGCGCAAGCTGGTGTTCGATATTGTCTCCAACCCCGAATTCCTCAAGGAAGGCTCTGCCGTGGCCGACTGCCGGCGCCCCGACCGGATCATCATCGGCTGTGAGCGCGAAGAGGTGCGCGAGGTGATGCGTGACCTGTACGCGCCGTTCAATCGCAACCACGACCGCATCATTTTTATGGATGTGCGCAGTGCCGAGCTGACCAAGTACGCGGCCAACTGCATGCTGGCGACCAAGATCAGCTTTATCAACCAAATCGCCGAACTGGCCGAACACCTGGGCGCCGATATCGAGTCGGTGCGCCTGGGCATCGGTGCTGACTCGCGGATTGGCTACCACTTTATCTACCCTGGCTGCGGCTACGGTGGCTCGTGCTTTCCCAAGGACATGCGCGCCTTGATCCATAGCGCTCGGCAAGCCAACTGCTCCAGTGACCTGCTCGAGGCGGTGGAAGCCATCAACCAGCGGCAGAAAAGCAAACTGTTCGAACGGATCCGCGCGTTCTACAAAGGCGAACTGCGCGGCAAGACCTTCGCCTTGTGGGGCCTGGCGTTCAAGCCCAATACCGACGACATGCGCGATGCGCCCAGCCGCGTGCTGATGGAATCGCTGTGGGCCGCCGGGGCCAATGTGCGGGCCTTCGATCCCGAAGCCATGCAGGAAACCCAGAAGCTGTATGGCGATGATCCGCGCTTGATGCTGATGGGTACCCCTGAGTCGACCCTGGGCGGCGCCGATGCCTTGATCGTTTGCACCGAGTGGCAGCAATTCAAGGCGCCGGATTTCGACCTGCTGCACGCACGCCTCAAGGCGCCGGTGATCTTTGACGGACGTAACCTGTATGACGCCGAGCGCCTGGCGCGCAAGGGCTTCCATTACTTCCCGATGGGTCGTGGGCAGTCCTGTGACTTGCCGATCCCCCAGCAACAGTGGCTACCACGGTTGCTGGAGGCCTGAGGCGTGGACAAGAGGCTCCTGCGCCGCCAGTCCTGGGGCATCGGTTTGCTGGCGCTGCTGCTGTTTATCGCGGGTAATTGGGATCAGGCAATTATCGGCTTCGATTCGCGCTTTGTGCTGTTCGCCCAGGAAATGCTGCGCCACGGGCCGGGATTTTTCCCCACCACCTATGGTCAGCCGTATGCCGATTATCTGTCCACCTCGACCCTGTTGACCTGGCTGTTGTCGCTGCCTCTGGGGCGCGTCACCAGCTTCAGTGCCTGGCTGCCCACAGCCATCGCTTCGGCGGCCATCGTCGCCCTGGTCTATCGCCTGACCGCGCCCTACTCCCGGCGCTGGGCGCTGCTGAGCATCGCGCTGTTGTTGCTCAGCAGCACGTTTATCAGCGAAACCCGCTCGGTATCCCTGGACCAGATGCTGGCGGCGGTGACTCTGGCGGTGTTCTATCTGGGCTATGCCCACGATCATTTCTCCAGCCCCCGGCGCCTGCCCTGGGTATTGCTCCTGTTATTGCTCGGCTTTGCGATTCGCGGGCCCATCGGCCTGGTGATCCCTACTGGTGTGTTGTGCAGCTATTACCTGCTCAACCGCCAGTGGCGCCCGTTGTTCAGTGTCGGCCTGCTGGCCCTGGCATTGCTGGCAGCGTGCGTCGGCCTGCTGCTGTTGCTGGCCAAGCTCAGTGGTGGCGAAACCTTCCTGCAAGACGTGATCCGCATGCAGTTCCTCGGGCGTATGGACGGTCGCGAAGGCTCCAGCAGCGTGTGGTATTACTTCACCAGTTCCGTGGGCAACTACGCCCTGGCGTACCCGTTGGCATTGCTCGCGCTGCTGGCGGTGCTGCTCAATGGACGACGCACTGGCGATGGCGGGTGGCCGTTGTTGCTGGCGTGCATCGCCGCAGGTTTGATCGTGATGCTGGGGCTGTCGATCCCCGAGGCAAAGAAAGCCCGCTATGTGTTGCCGATGATGCCCATGGTGGCGATCATCGCCGCGTACCCGTTCCATAGGCCCGATGGGCATCTGTTCAAGGGGCTGCGGGGCCTGATGCTGGGATTATGGACGGTAACCCCGGGCTTGTTGATCGGCGCGTTGCTGGTGGCGCGCCATCGCTTCGGGGCGCAGTTGGAGCATTTCCAGGGCCTGCTGGGCCTGTTGATCGGCTTGCAGGTCTTTATCATCGGAATGCTTGCCAAGTGGCGCTTGCACCCCGTAGGCCCAGCGTTTGGCGCGGTGCTGGCGGTGTGGAGCAGCTATATCCTGGTGGTCGAGCCCCTGGAGCGCAGCCTGTATGACACTCGTACATTTAGCCGTGAGGCTCATGCGCTGATCCGGCAACAGCCAGCGCCGTTGGTGTTGCATGGCCTGGGTAAAGACGCCAAGGCCATCAAGTTCATGGTCAACGTTGAGTGTGACCGGGTTCCGCTGTTCACCCAGGCACCTGCCGACCTGGCCTTGATCCATGGACCGGCGTGGCTGGTGATGGACAAGGCAGATTTCACCCGTCTCGACGAGCCACGCTGGCGCGCATTGGCACCGGTATTGACCGGGCAGTTCGATAAAAACACCTATGTGCTCCTGCACCTGAACGGGGCTGGACCCTGAGCACGAACTATCAAGAAAGCTCCTACGTTTGTATCCGTAAATGCCGGTACCGGCTCCCTTACCGGCCCTATGACCCCAACGGTAAACTCGCCTCACATTTGCATTACATAGTTACCGCCCGCCTCCGAGGATCGCTGCCGTGCCTGATGAGCAATTGCCTGTTGTCCCTGCTATCGAGCCTGTACACGTCGGCTATATCCCGGTGTTCCCTCTCGATCGGCTGATGGAATTGCGCGATGCCCTTGTCGCGCTCAAAGGGCCATTGGCCAGCGATCCACAGCTGCGCGAAAGCGTGCAGAAGTCGCTGATCAATTCAGAGAACCACGAACGGGTGTTGGGCAAGGCCAGCTCAAGGCATGAACAGTATTGATGCAAAATTACTGCACTTAACCTGCATTAATATGCATTGGCGGCGATAGTTTTTGATCGGCACACTGCGCCGGTTCCTCCCCCAAATGTTGGAACTTTCGAAGGGCTTTGCGGGTAACCGCAAAGCCCTTTTTTTGCCCTCTCCCTTTTTTCCGATTGGACTGCCCCGCAATGCTTGCTCGCTGGTTCCCCGCTGCCATCAATACCCGCCCCGCCGAATGGAGCCGTGCCGCCATCGGCATGGCCCTGGGCACCCTGTTTACCGTATGGCTGTGTGCCCAGGTGTATGGCCTGGAAGTGGCCATGCACCTGCTGGGCCCGTTGGGGGCCTCCGCCGTGTTGTTGTTTGCGGTGTCATCGGGTGCCCTCGCCCAGCCGTGGTCGATCATCGGCAGCTACCTGTGCGCCTGTGTGGTGGCTTTGCTGGTGGCCCGTGTCTTGGGCCGGACCCTGGGCAGCGCCTGTCTCGCGGCGGGTATGGCCTTGATCCTGATGTGCTGGCTGCGTTGCCTGCACCCGCCTTCGGGAGGCCTGGCCATGACCCTGGTCCTGGCGGACCCGGCCACCATCGCCCTGGGCTGGCAGGAAGTCGGCCCGGTGATGCTGGGAGCCGGCACCTTGCTGCTCTCGGCCTTGGCCTACAACAACCTGACCCGTACCCGCTACCCCAAGGGCCCCGCCGAAACCCCAGTCGTGGTGCCATTACTGTCGCCGCAGGTGGACGCAAAAATCACCGCTGCAGACCTGGAACAGGCATTGGCACAAATGGAGCAGTTTTTCGACGTTACCCCCAGCGAATTGGAAGAACTGATCCATATTGCCGAAGACCATGCCCGCCGCCGCAGCATTGGCCAGGTCCTGGCCAGCCGGGTCTAGACGCGCCTGCCCTGGTTTTTTATCGAATACCCCCTGCATAAATGCAAAGATGACCTGCACGATTCCGGCTTGTACTGGGCAAATTTGCACTGGTACGATCCGGAGATGGTTCGCCCGCGAACATTTTGATAAAGAACAATAAAAGCAGGGAGTTACAGATGACTGCTCAGGCTCAGTCCCAGGCGACAAGCACCGAGTCCCCCCAGAACAGTGTCCTGGCCGAAGTACGCAACCACATCGGCCACCTGACCCTCAACCGCCCCGCCGGCCTCAATGCCATCACCCTGGACATGGTCCGCAGCCTCTCTACGCATTTGCGCGCCTGGGCCGATGATGCCCAAGTGCACGCCGTGGTCTTGCGCGGCGCCGGTGAAAAGGCCTTCTGCGCCGGGGGCGATATCCGCTCGCTGTACGACAGCTTCAAGAGCGGCGACACGCTGCATGAAGACTTCTTCGTTGAAGAGTACGCCCTCGACCTGGCCATTCATCACTACCGCAAGCCGGTCCTCGCGCTGATGGACGGCTTTGTCCTGGGCGGTGGCATGGGCCTGGTCCAGGGGGCCGACCTGCGGGTGGTGACCGAACGCAGTCGCCTGGCCATGCCGGAAGTGGCCATCGGTTACTTCCCCGATGTGGGCGGCAGCTACTTCCTGCCGCGCATTCCCGGCGAGCTGGGGATTTACCTGGGCGTGACCGGGGTGCAAATCCGCGCCGCCGACGCCCTGTATTGCGGGCTCGCCGACTGGTACCTGGACAGCGCCAGGCTGGCGGAGCTGGACCAGAAGCTCGACCACCTGCAATGGCACGACTCGCCACTCAAGGACCTGCAAGGCCTGCTGGCCAAGCTCGCGGTACAACAATTGCCGGATGCACCGTTGGCGGCACTACGCCCGGCCATCGACCACTTCTTTGCCCTGCCGGACGTGCCAAGCATTGTCGAGCAACTGCAGCAAGTGACCGTCGCCGACAGCCATGAATGGGCTGTGAGTACAGCGCAACTGATGCAGACCCGTTCCCCATTGGCCATGGCCGTCACCCTGCAGATGCTGCGACGCGGGCGGCACCTGGCACTGGAAAACTGCTTTGCCCTGGAGTTGCACCTGGACCGCCAGTGGTTCGCCCGTGGCGACCTGATCGAAGGGGTGCGTGCGCTGCTGATCGACAAGGACAAATCCCCGCGCTGGAACCCGCCAACGTTAGCGACATTGGATCAGAACCACGTCGACAGCTTCTTTCAAGACTTCGCGAAGTACGGGAACTAAGCCATGCAAGATATTGAATTTACAGAAGAACAAGTAATGATTCGCGACATGGCGCGCGACTTTGCCCGTGGCGAAATCGCCCCCCACGCCCAGGCCTGGGAAAAAGCCGGCTGGATCGATGATGGCCTCGTGGCCAAGATGGGCGAATTGGGCCTGCTGGGCATGGTGGTGCCGGAAGAATGGGGCGGCACCTATGTGGACTACGTGGCCTATGCCCTGGCCGTCGAGGAAATCTCTGCAGGTGACGGTGCGGTCGGCGCACTGATGAGTATCCATAATTCAGTGGGTTGCGGCCCGATCCTCAACTACGGCACACCCGCGCAGAAAGAGACCTGGCTGGCCGAACTCGCCAGTGGCCAGGCCATCGGCTGCTTCTGCCTGACTGAACCCCAGGCCGGCTCCGAAGCCCACAACCTGCGCACCCGCGCCGAACTGCGCGATGGCCAGTGGGTGATCAACGGCGCCAAACAGTTTGTCAGCAACGGCAAGCGCGCCAAACTGGCGATAGTGTTTGCCGTGACCGACCCGGACTTGGGCAAGAAAGGAATCTCTGCGTTCCTGGTGCCCACCGACACCCCAGGCTTTACCGTGGACCGTACCGAACACAAGATGGGCATCCGCGCCTCGGACACCTGCGCCGTGACCCTCAGCCAATGCACCGTGCCCGAAGCCAATCTGCTGGGCGAACGCGGCAAGGGCCTGGCCATCGCCCTGTCCAACCTGGAAGGTGGGCGCATCGGCATCGCCGCCCAGGCCCTGGGGATCGCTCGGGCGGCCTTTGAAGCGGCATTGGCCTACGCCCGTGATCGGGTGCAGTTTGACAAGGCCATCATCGAACACCAGAGCGTGGCCAACCTGCTGGCAGACATGCAGACCCGGCTCAATGCCGCGCGCCTGCTGATCCTGCATGCCGCGCGTTTGCGCAGTGCTGGCAAACCGTGTCTGTCCGAAGCCTCCCAGGCCAAGCTGTTTGCGTCGGAAATGGCCGAGAAGGTCTGTTCATCGGCGATGCAGATCCATGGCGGCTACGGTTACCTGGAGGACTACCCGGTGGAGCGTTACTACCGTGATGCCCGGATCACCCAGATCTATGAGGGGACCAGCGAGATCCAACGCATGGTGATTGCCCGGGAGCTGAAGAACTATCAGCTATAGCGGCTGCTGAAAAAGCGTCGAAAAAAGCCTGGTGACTCCCGTGCGTTGTGCGGGAGTGCGACTATTCTGACAGTTCCTAGCCACACAGGAGGTGTGTCATGAATGCAGTTGAACACCCGGTTCGTGTCGAACGAATCAGCCAGGAACGCTATATCCAAGCCCCCATCGAAACCGTCTACGACTACGTGACCCAGCCGGATCGCTGGCACGAATGGCACCCCACATCCTTGAGCGCGGACACCGGCACCAGCGGTTCACTGCCGGCCGGCCAGCGCTTCACCGAGACGATCGACCTGCTTGGGGTGCGCGTACCCATGAGCTACCGCGTGCAGATTGCCTTGCCGCCCCGGGAGTTCAAGACGGTTTTCACCTCCCTGGCCGTCGATGGCTGCATTCACTACCTGCTCCAGCCCCATGGCAGCGGCACCCTGTTCAAACGTGTGCTTAGCTATGAAACCGAATTACAGCTCACCACGCTGCAAGCGCGCATGGTAGAGCTGTCGAACCAGGCCATGGACCAACTCAAGCAGCGCCTGGAGTCGTCCTGAGCTGACAAATTTGTCATCTTTCTCTCAGTTTGCTGACAGTTGCAGGCACTAAGCTCCGTGGCTGTCGCGTGCTCGTATAATTTCGAAACATAACCACCTCACCTAGTGCGTAAAAGCGCGGAGAATGCGCCCTCTTTGCGCACTCCGTAACCGATGGGACCTGTCTATGAAAACCACCCTGCGCCTGACTTTGCTGTCCGCCCTGTTCATGACCACCCTGGCCCAGGCGGCCGAACTGATCCCGATTGACGTACACCGCGATGCCAATTGCGGCTGCTGCAAGAAATGGATCAGCCATCTGGAAACCAACGGCTTCAAGGTCAACGACCATGTTGAAACCGATATGAGCGCGGTCAAGCAACGCCTGGGCGTGGCTCCTCGCCTGGCGTCCTGCCATACCGCCGTGATCGACGGCAAATTCGTCGAAGGCCACGTGCCCGCTGAGCAGGTGTTGGCCCTGCGCAAGCGCAGCGACCTGTTGGGTATCGCGGCACCGGGCATGCCCATGGGCTCTCCGGGCATGGAGATGGACGGCATGAGCGACGCGTATCAAGTCATTGGCCTGACCCGCGAAGGCAAAGATGTGGTGGTAGCCGACTACCCGGCCCACTGATCAATGCTTGCAGGGTATGCAGGGCTGTTTTTCAGCGCCTTTGGCGCGGCCACGCTGTTGCCGCTGCAATCGGAAGCGGTGCTGGTCGCGCTGCTGCTCAATGGCAGCTACTCACTGTGGCTGCTGCTCGGCATTGCGACACTGGGCAACGTGTTGGGTTCGTTGGTCAACTGGCTGCTGGGACGTTCGGTCGAACTGTTCAAGGACCGGCGCTGGTTTCCGGTCAGTGCAACGCAGCTGGAAAAGTCCCGCGGCCACTATCGACGCTGGGGGCATTGGTCGCTGCTGCTCAGTTGGGTGCCGATCATCGGCGACCCGCTGACCCTGGTGGCCGGGGTGATGAAAGAACCGCTGTGGCGTTTTGTGTTGATCGTCAGCATCGCCAAGGCGGCCCGTTATGCTGTGGTGGCGATGCTCACGCTGCATTGGATGTAACAGGTTAATTCCCGCTTAATCCGCCCGACACAGCATCCGGTAGCCTCTTCTCTGGAGCTCTCCCATGCCGCTGACACGCTCGTTTCTTCTTACCGGTCTGCTGGCCACTTGCGCTCTTCCTGCCATGGCAGCCACGCAAGACCCAAGCTATGGCCCGCAGTTGCAAGGTTTCCAATACCCCTATCCGGTCGAACATTTCGATTTCCAGTCCCAGGGCCAATCAGTGCAAATGGGCTATATGGACGTGCCGGCCAAAGCTCCCGCCAATGGTCGCAGCGTAGTGCTGATGCATGGCAAGAACTTCTGCGGCGCGACCTGGGAGGCGTCGATCAAGGCCTTGAGCGAGGCCGGCTACCGAGTGATCGCCCCGGACCAGATCGGTTTTTGCACCTCCACCAAGCCTGAGCACTATCAGTACAGCTTTCAGCAGTTGGCAATCAACACCCATCAGCTCCTGCAAAAGCTCGGCATCCAGAAGGCCACCCTTCTCGGCCATTCCACTGGTGGCATGCTGGCTACCCGCTATGCCCTGCTCTACCCCACACAAACCGAACAACTGGCACTGGTCAATCCTATCGGCCTGGAAGACTGGAAAGCCCTGGGTGTGCCCTATCGCACGGTCGATCAATGGTATGCGCGCGAGTTGCAACTGAGCGCCGAAGGCGTACGCGAGTACGAGCGCAAGACCTACTACGTCGGGCGCTGGAAGCCCGAGTACGAACGCTGGGTGGACATGCTCGTCGGCCTGAACAAAGGGCCCGGCCATAAACAGGTGGCGTGGAACTCGGCGTTGATTTACGACATGATCTTCACCCAGCCGGTGTACTACGAGTTCAAGGATTTGCAGGTGCCGACCTTGCTGCTGATTGGCACGTCTGATATCACCGCCATTGGCAGCGATAGCGCACCACCTGAGGTCAAGGCCAGGATCGGCCACTACCACGAACTGGGCAAACAGGTAGCCAAGCTCATCCCCCGCTCGACTCTTGTGGAGTTCCCGGGCCTGGGCCATGCGCCGCAAATGGAAGAGCCCGCGCGCTTTCACCAGGCGCTGTTGCAAGGGTTGAAGACGTTCTAATCCCACTAAACGCGAGGCATTGGTGTATGTCGGTACAGATCGCAGTCATTGATGATTGGCAAGACGTAGCACGGGGCGCGGTGGATTGGTCCGCCCTGGAGGCTATCGGCCAGGTGCATTTTTTGCACGAATACCCTGCCGACACCGCCACGATGATCGAACGCTTGCAGGGTTTTGAGGTGGTTTGCGTGATGCGCGAACGCACGGTCTTCGACCAGGCGCTGCTACAAGGGCTGCCGAGCCTCAAACTGCTGGTCACCGGTGGGATGCGCAATGCTGCTATCGACCTTGCTGCTGCCAGGGCCCTGGGCATTCAGGTCTGTGGCACCGACAGCTACAAACACGCGGCGCCGGAACTGACCTGGGCCTTGGTCATGGCGTCCACCCGCAACCTACTGGCCGAGGCGGCCTCCTTGCGTGCCGGCCAGTGGCAGCAAGGGTTGGGCGGCGATCTGCATGGCAAGACCCTGGGCATCCTCGGGCTGGGCAGCATTGGTCAGCGGGTGGCGCAGTTTGGCCAGGTGTTCGGCATGCGGGTGATTGCCTGGAGCGAGAACCTCACTGCCGAGCGTGCCGCAGCTTCCGGCGTGACCTGGGTCAGCAAGCGTGAATTGTTCGAACAGGCCGATGTGCTGTCGATTCACCTGGTGCTCAGTGAACGCAGCCGTGGCCTGGTGGATGCCCAGGCCCTGGGCTGGATGAAACCCACTGCGCGGCTGGTCAATACCGCACGCGGGCCGATCGTCGATGAGGCGGCGTTGATCGACGCGCTCAGTCATGGGCGGTTGGCGGGCGCGGCGCTGGATGTGTTTGGGCAGGAGCCATTACCTATAGATCATCCATTTCGCCATTTGCCCAATGTACTGGCTACGCCCCATGTGGGCTATGTCAGCGAGCAGAACTATGGGCAGTTCTATGGGCAGATGATTGAGGATATTCAGGCGTGGGCGGCGGGGCAGAGTTTGCGCAGCCTTACTTAATGTCAATTCTAATAAATATCTCTTAATTAATTGATTTGTATGGATATATCATCCTGATAAATCACTTTAAGTAGCAGCTCGCACTACTATCGAGCAACCCAGCCCCAATGCCCCATCAAGAGGCAATCCCCCTGTAGGAGTCGGCTTGCCGGCGATAGCGACCTTGAGTCATGTGCCGATGCCAAGGCCCTCATCGCCGATAAGCCGGCCACAGGGTGGTGACGTTACAAAAAATATTGTCCTACAAAACTTTCCGACAACCCTTGCAGGCTCTGGGGTCTGTCCTAGACTGATGACCGATGGGTCACGATCAGAACAAAAGCCCCCGCAATAAATCGAAACTTTCCAACTCTGCCGCAGGTCAGGTTTAAGGTAGGACGCACGCTACCGGCTTGCGCCGGACGTCCGCCCATCCAATCTATTTATCAGTTCGGTGCAATTGGCATAAGCCTTGCCAGTCTGTGCAGTGCTAGTGCGCGTGACCGCAGGACGCGGTTGACTTTCGCTGAGGGCGCCAGGCTCTCAGCTGACCAACACATGGGAGATAATTATGATCAGTGCCGCCTCGGGAGTTCAGGGACAGCGTTTTAGTCAGTCGGTCGATGGGCCAACCAGCTTGGTTGACCTTCCCGGCACGGTGCGGCCGGTCTCGTCTCAAAACCCCAATCGCAAGAAAGTCCTGTTTGTGACCTCGGAACTGGCCGATCTGGTGAAAACCGGTGGCCTGGGGGACGTGTCCGCGGCCCTGCCCCGTGCCATGGCGCATCTGCACGATGTACGGGTACTGATTCCGGGCTACCGTCAGGTGCTGGACAGCGACAACCCGATCCATATCATTGGCGAACTGGGTGGTCATGCGGCGCTGCCGCCCTGCAAGATCGGGCGCATGGACCTCAAGGACGGCCTGGTCATCTATGTGTTGATCTGCCCCGAGCTGTACGAGCGCGAAGGCACACCCTATGGCGCCAACAATGGTCGCGACTGGCCCGACAACCATATCCGGTTTGCCCGCCTGGGCCTGGCGGCCGCCGATATTGCCGCCAACCTCGCGCAAATCCACTGGTGCCCGGACCTGGTGCACGCCCATGACTGGCCTGCTGGCCTGGCCCCGGCATACATGCACTGGCGTGGTTCACGCACACCCACGCTGTTTACCATCCATAACCTGGCCTACCAGGGTGTAGTCAGCCTGGCCTCGTGCCCGGAACTGGGGATTCCCGAGCACGCCTTGCAACAGGAAGGCATGGAGTTCTACGGCAAGATGTCGTTTCTCAAGGCCGGTATGGCCTATTCCAGCCATATCACTACAGTCAGCGCCACCTACGCCCGGGAAATCACCACGCCTGAGTTCGGCTGTGGCCTGGATGGGTTCCTCGCCAGCAAGACCCAGCAAGGCCTGCTCAGTGGCATCCCCAATGGCATCGATGAAAGCTGGGAGTCCTCCACTGACCCGCACCTGGATCACCCCTTCAATATCGGTGACTGGCAAGGCAAGGCCATCAATGCCGGCCACGTCCGCACGTTGTTCGGCCTGGATGCGTCCACTGGCCCGCTGTTTGCCGTGGTGTCACGCCTGGTGTACCAAAAAGGCCTGGACCTGACCGAAGCCGTCGCTGCGTTTATCGTGGAAAACGGCGGGCAGATTGCGATCATCGGCCGTGGCGAACCGGAAGAAGAACAGGCCATGCGCGCCCTGGCCCTGCGTTTCCCGGGTCGCATCGGCGTGCGCATCGGCTTTAACGAAACCGACGCCCGCCGCATGTTTGCCGGCAGCGACTTTTTATTGATGCCCTCGCGCTATGAGCCGTGTGGCCTGAGCCAGATGTACGCCCAGCGCTTCGGTTCGCTGCCGGTGGCGCGTAATACCGGTGGCTTGGCTGACACCATTGAAGATGGCGTGACCGGTTTCCTGTTCGATGAATCCACCGTGCAAAGCTACGAAGCCGCCCTCGCCCGCGCCTTCAAGGTGTTTGCCTTCCCCGGCCTGCTCAATGCGATGCGCTGCAGGGCTATGGCTGCGCCATTCAACTGGTGCCAGGCGGTAGAACCCTATGCCGAGCTGTATGAACAACTGGTAGCGAAAGCGTTGGGCAAGTCGGGGAAAGCCTAAAAGAGGTCGGGATAGATGCCGTTACGGACTCTGGCAACATGGCCCCACGGCGCGATCCTGCAGGATGCGCAACACACCCGCTTCGCCCTGTGGGCGCCTGATGCGTCTTATGTCAGCGTTGAGCTGCACAATGCTCAGTCAGTGCCCATGCAGCCCCAGGCAGAGGGCTGGTTTGTCGCACAGGTGCGCTGCGCGGCCGGCACCCGCTATCACTACACCATTGATGGCGAGCAGGAGGTGCCGGACCCGGCGTCACGCCTGCAGCACGGGGACGTGCATGGCGACAGTGTGGTGGTCGATCCCCTGGCCTACCCCTGGCGTCACGGCGCCTGGCAAGGCCGGCCTTGGCATGAGGCGGTGATCTACGAGCTGCATGTGGGAATACTCGGTGGTTATGCCGCTGTGGAGCAGCACCTGCCGCGCCTGGCAGAGCTGGGCGTCACCGCCATTGAGCTGATGCCCCTGGCTCAATGCCCCGGCGAGCGCAACTGGGGCTACGACGCAGTCTTGCCCTATGCGCCGCAAGCATCCCTGGGGACTCCCGATCAGTTGAAGCACCTGATCGACAGTGCCCATGGGCATGGCCTCGCGGTGATCCTTGATGTGGTCTACAACCACTTCGGCCCCGACGGCAATTACCTGGGCCAGTATGCCAAAGGCTTTTTTCGCGAAGACAGTCACACCCCCTGGGGCGCCGGGATCGATTTTCGCCGCCGCCAAGTGCGTGACTTCTTTATCGACAACGCCCTGATGTGGCTTGTCGAATACCGTTTCGACGGCCTGCGCCTGGATGCGGTGCATGCCATCAACGACCCGGCGTTCCTGAAGGAGCTAGCCCAGCGGGTACGTGAGCAAGTAGATCCAGGCCGCCACGTATGGTTGGTGCTGGAAAACGAATTCAACCAGGCCCGCCTGTTGCAGCAGGGCTTCGATGCGCAATGGAACGATGACGGGCATAACGCCCTGCACGTGCTGTTGACCGGCGAGACCGACGCCTACTACGCCGATTTTGCCGACGATCCCACGGCCAAATTGGCCCGCTGCCTGGGCGAAGGGTTTGTCTACCAAGGCGACACTACCCGCCACGGCATCCAGCGTGGCGAGCCCAGCGGGCATTTGCCGCCCAGTGCCTTTGTGCTGTTTTTGCAAAACCATGACCAGATCGGCAACCGCGCCCTCGGCGAGCGCCTGCACCAACTGTGTTCGCCCCAGGCGTTGCAGGCGGCGACCACTCTGTTATTGATGTCGCCGATGATCCCGCTGCTGTTCATGGGCGATGAAGTCAATGCCGAACAGCCCTTCCTGTTTTTTACCGACCATCACGGCGAATTGGCCGAGGCCGTGCGCGAAGGCCGACGCAATGAATTTGCCGACTTCACCGCCTTCAGCGATCCCGAGCGCCGCGCACGGATTCCCGACCCCAACGCAGTGCAGACCTTTCGCCGCTCCATACCACTGTTTAGCCAGGCGCCTGCTGCGCTGTATCGCCAATTGCTGAGCCTGCGCCAGCAGCACATCGTGCCCCACTTGCCCGGCAGCACCGCCCTCGGCGCGCAAGTCCTGGGCCAGGGCGCAGTGTCTGCACGCTGGCGCCTGGGCAATGGCAGCGTATTACAGATCGACCTCAACCTGGGCCCGACCGCCGTGCTGCACCCGGCAGGCATCAGCGAGTTGTTCAGCACCAGTAGCGACCCCGCGTTACTCACACCCTTCTCTGCCCGCGTCAGTCTGGCGCCGGGTAAAACCCCATCCTCTGTTGGAGAGCACTCTTGAGCGAAGCGCAACTGGAAATACTCGCCAGCCGTGCGGGCCTGGCGGTGGACTGGATCGACGCCAACGGCCGCCCGCAGCATGTCAGTGCTGACGCGTTGCGCGCCGTGCTCCAAGGCCTCGGCCACCCCGCCGACACCGACGCCGCCATCGCCTCCAGCCTGCAAGAGCTGGAGCGCGAGCAGCAAGACAGGCATCTGGCGCCGCTGTTGACCGTGGACGTAGGCACCGGCCTGGACCTGGCCGCTTACTTCGCCCCCGGCACGCCGTGCCAGGCTCATCTGGAGGACGGCAGTAGCCTCAATCTTGAGCTGGATACCGAGGCCGTCCTGCCCGGCGCCCTGCCCGTGGGCTACCACCGGGTGCAGATCGCCGACCAGTCCTTCACCCTGGCCGTTGCCCCCCATCAGTGTTTCAGCGTCGCCGAGGCGGTGGACAGCCAACCCGCCCGCGCCTGGGGCCTGAGTGTCCAGTTGTATGCCTTGCGCCGCAGCGGCGATGGCGGGTTTGGCGACACCCAGGCCCTGGAGCAGTTGGCCCGCGCTGCCGCAGAACGAGGTGTCGATGCCCTGGCAATCAGCCCGTTGCACGCGATGTTCAGTGCCGATACCGAGCGCTATAGCCCCTATTCACCGTCCAGTCGCCTGTTCCTCAATAGCCTGTATGCCTCCCCCGGTTGCATCCTCGGTGAGCGGGCGTTGCGCAGTGCCATCGAATCCAGCGGACTGGCCGATGAGCTACAAGCGCTTGAGCAACAAAGCCTGATCGACTGGCCGGCCGCCGCCAAGGCCAAGCAGCGCCTGCTGCGTGCCCTGTATGAAGATTTTCGGCAGGGTGAACACCCGCAGCAGGCTGACTTCCTGAGTTTCCGTCAGGCCGGTGGCGAGGCCTTGGAAAACCATTGCCGCTTCGAAGCCGTGCAGGCCGAGCGCGCCGCTCACGGTGAAAGCCTCGACTGGCGCCAGTGGCCCGAGGACTGGCGTGATCCTGGCAGTGCCGCGCTGGCGCAATTTGCCGTCGAGCAAGGCGATGCCATTGGCTTCTACGTCTTCAGCCAATGGCTGATTGCCCGGTGCCTTGCGCGCGCGCAACACGCTGCGCGTGGCAGTGGCATGGGCATCGGCCTGATTGCTGACCTGGCGGTGGGCGCCGATGGCGCCGGTAGCCAGGCCTGGAGTCGCCAGGATGAATTGTTGGCCGATCTCACCGTTGGCGCACCGCCGGATATCCTCAACCGTGCCGGCCAGGGCTGGGGCATCTCCGCGTTCTCCCCCGAGGGTCTCAAGCGCAATGGCTTTCGGGCGTTTATCGAAATGCTGCGGGCTAATTTCGCCCATGCCGGCGGCCTGCGCATCGATCATGTGATGGGGCTGCAACGGCTATGGGTGATTCCCCGTGACGCTTCGCCCAAAGACGGTGCGTACCTGTATTACCCGGTGGATGACCTGCTGCGGCTATTGGCCCTGGAATCCAGCCGGCACCAGGCGATTGTACTGGGCGAAGACTTGGGCACAGTCCCCGAGGGCCTGCGGGAAAAACTCAGCGCCCGCGCGATGCTCGGCATGCGTGTGCTGTTGTTCGAACAGGACCATGGCGGGCGGTTCACACCGATCCTCGACTGGCCGGATAACGCCCTGGCCACCACCAGCACTCACGACCTGCCGACGCTCAACGGTTGGTGGCACAGCCGCGATATCGATTGGAATGTGCAACTGGGGCTGATCGACACACCGACGCTAGAGCACTGGAGTGAACACCGCCAGCGTGAACGCCAGGCACTGCGCCAGGCCCTGGCCCGGGACCCGCAGAACTTTCGCGATGAACTGCGCAACGAAACCGACCAGGTGCTCGATGCCAGCGTGCGCTACCTCGGCCACACCCGTGCGCCGCTGGTGTTGCTGCCCCTGGAGGATGCCCTGGGCATCCTGGAGCAAGCCAACCTGCCCGGCACCCTCGATACCCATCCCAATTGGCGGCGGCGCCTGCCGGGGGATGCCGCCTGCCTGCTCGATGACGACAACGCAGCCCGGCGCCTGGAGCTGCTGGCAGTGGCGCGCAATCAAGCCCTGGAACGTGACCGGTGAACAGCATCGCGTTACGGGCCACCCAGCGCCTGCAATTTCACCAGGGCTTTACTCTGGATGATGCGGTGCCACTGGTGCCGTATTTCGCCAGCCTGGGCATCAGCCACCTGTATGCCTCGCCCCTGCTCAAGGCCCGCGCCGGTTCCATGCATGGCTACGACGTGGTCGACCCGACCACCGTCAACCCGCAACTGGGTGGCGAACCGGCGCTGCGCCGTCTGGTGGCAACCCTGCGTGCCCACGACATGGGCCTGATTCTCGACATCGTGTCCAACCATATGGCCGTCGGCGGCAGCGACAATCCCTGGTGGCTGGACCTGCTGGAATGGGGGCGCCTGAGCCCCTACAGCGAATTCTTTGATATCCAGTGGCACTCCCCGGACCCGCTGCTCAAGGGCCAATTGTTGATGCCCTTCCTCGGCAGCGACTACGGCGAGGCCTTGCAAAGCGGCACCCTGCCCCTGCGTTTTGACCCGACCCAAGGCCGTTTTTTTGTCGAGCACTACGAACACCGCTTCCCGATCTGCCCCAGCGACTACGGCGATATCCTGCGCGCCCATCCTCCCCTCAAAAACCTGGCCGATCGCTTCAGTGCCCTGGCCTACCAAGCCGATGCCTGGCCCCTGGCGGCCAGCCTGAAACAGGAACTGATGCAGCAGGCTCGCGACCCACTGATCCTGGCAGCCATCGAACACGCCCTGGGCGGGTTTGATACGCGCGAGCCCGAAGGTTTTTCGCGCCTGCACCAATTACTGGAACAGCAAGCCTATCGCCTGGCCAGTTGGCGCACGGCGGCAGATGACATCAATTGGCGGCGTTTTTTCGACGTCAACGAGCTGGGTGGCCTGCGGGTGGAGCGAAGCACGGTGTTCGAGGCCACCCACAGCAAGATTTTCCAGCTGATCCGCGAAGGTCTGGTGGATGGCCTGCGCATCGACCATATCGATGGCCTGGCCGACCCACGTGGCTACTGCCGCAAGTTGCGCCGGCGTGTGGATGCGTTGTCGCCAGACCGGCACTTGCCGATCTTTGTCGAAAAGATCCTCGGTGCCGGCGAAACCCTTCCCACAGACTGGCGAGTAGATGGCACTACCGGCTATGAATTCATGAACCAGGTGTCGCTGCTGCAGCATGATCCCCAGGGCTTCGAGGCGTTGACCCAACTCTGGAGCGAGGCCAGCGAACGGCCCTCGGCCTTTATCGAAGAAGCCTGGCTGGCCCGCCAGCAAATCCTCAACGGCTCCCTGGCCGGGGATTTTGAAAGCGTGGCCCAGGCCCTGCTACAAGTGGCCCGTGCGGACGTGATGAGCCGTGACCTGACCCTGGGCGCGATCCGTCGCGCCTTGCAGGCACTGGTCGTGCACTTCCCGGTGTACCGCACCTATATCAGCGCCTGCGGCCGTAGCGCCACAGACGAGGCCGTGTTCCAGCAGGCCCTGGCCGGCGCCCGTGTGACCTTGAGCGAAGCCGACTGGCCGGTACTCGACTACCTGCAACAGTGGCTCGGCGGCCAACCCTGGCGCGATCGCCCAGTGGGGCAGCCGCGCAAGATCCTCAAGCATGCCTGTGTGCGCTTCCAGCAACTGACCTCGCCGGCGGCCGCCAAGGCCGTGGAAGACACCGCCCTCTATCGCTCGGCGGTACTGCTCTCGCGCAACGATGTGGGCTTCAATACCGAACAGTTCAGCGCGCCCCTGGCCGACTTCCATGCCGCCAACCGCCAGCGCCTGGCAACCTTTCCCGACAACTTGCTGGCCACCGCCACCCACGACCACAAACGCGGCGAAGACAGCCGAGCGCGCTTGGCGGTGCTTAGTGAGTGCGCGCCGTGGTATGCCGAGCAGGTGCAACAGTGGCGTAGGCTGGCGGTGCCCTTGCGCGATGACCCGGCCACGCCTTCGGCAGGCGATGAACTGATCCTCTATCAGGTGCTGCTGGGCAGTTGGCCCCTGGACCTCCAGGACACCCGCGACTATCAACAGCGCCTCTGGCAGTGGCAGCAAAAAGCCCTGCGTGAAGCCAAACTGCACAGCAGTTGGAGCGCACCCAACGAGATCTATGAGCAGGGTGTCGAAGCCTTCCTCTCCCGGTTGCTGCTCGAACCGTCCGGTTTAGCCTTGCGTACGGCGATCCACGCCGCAGCCGAGGCCATCGCCCCCGCCGGCGCCTTGAACGGGCTGGCGCAATCCTTGCTGCGCATCACCGTGCCAGGCGTGCCGGACCTGTACCAGGGCGATGAGTTCTGGGACTTGAGCCTGGTGGACCCGGACAACCGGCGAGCAGTGGATTTCAGCGCCCGCCAACGGGCACTTGCGGCAGAACCACAGGCCTTGCTTGAGCGCTGGCGTGATGGGCACTTGAAGCAGGCCCTGATTGCCCAGGTGTTGAACCTGCGCAAGGCCCACCCACTGCTGTTTGCCAGGGGCCGCTATGAACCGCTGGAGGTGTTGGGCCGACATGCCCAACGGGTTGTTGCCTTCAGCCGTGAGTATCAGGGCCAATGGCTGTTGGTGGTGGTGCCACGCTGCGCCCACGCGCTGCTTGAAAACAGCGCCCAACCCCGGGTGGATGCGCAGGTTTGGGGCGATACCCGGGTCACATTACCGTTCGACGCCACGCTGCAAAACTGGAAGGGACTTTTGCAGACAGGCGCAGTCACACCCAACAAGGCGCTAATGGTCAGCGCTGCCCTGGGGGATGTCCCGGTGAATGTCTTTATCCATTCTGACGATCAAGAAAGCTGAAATTTTCTGTGAGGAGCATTGCGATGAGCACCGAAGACAAGCGCGTTCGTGAATTTGCGTATCAGATCTGGGAGTCCGAAGGTAAGCCCGAAGGCCAGGAAGCGCGCCATTGGGAAATGGCCCGCAAATTGGCCGAAGCCGAGGCGTTGACCCCCAGCAAGCCCAAGACAGCGACCAAGGCCAAGCCAAAACCGGTCGCAGAAAAACCCGCCGTCGCCAAAAAGCCACGAGCCCCGCGCAAGCCAGCCGGCTGACCACTCTCCTGTAGACGCCGGCCAGCCGGCGCCTACAAAAAGCTCAACTGTTTACCTGAGCCGATGTCAGCACGGCCTCATTCGGCCTGAAAAAACCTTGCAGGAGCAACGCCATGAGCACGACACCCAATACCGAGCCGTCGCGGATTCGTGAAGGTCTGCCCTTCCCCCTCGGCGCGACCTGGGACGGTCTGGGGGTCAACTTCGCGCTGTTCTCGGCCAATGCCACCAAGGTCGAGCTGTGCCTGTTCGACGATACCGGCGAAGTCGAGCTGGAGCGAATCGAACTGCCGGAATACACCGACGAGACCTTCCACGGCTACTTGCCCGATGCCCACCCGGGGCTGATCTATGGCTACCGCGTATACGGTGCGTACGACCCTGCCAACGGCCATCGTTTCAACCCCCATAAATTGCTGATCGACCCCTATGCCAAGCAGTTGGTCGGCGAACTCAAGTGGTCCGAAGCGCTGTTTGGCTACACCATCGGCCACCCGGATGCCGACCTGAGTTTTGATGAGCGCGACAGCGCGCCCTTCGTGCCCAAATGCAAGGTCATCGACCCGGCCCATACCTGGGGCAACGACCAGCCGGTGCGTACGCCCTGGGATCGCACCATCATCTACGAGACCCATCTGCGCGGCATCAGCATGCGTCACCCCCAGGTGCCAGAGGCCGTACGCGGTACCTGCGCCGGCTTGATGGTCGACGATGTGCTCAAGCACATTCGCCACCTGGGCGTGTCGTCGGTGGAGTTGCTGCCGGTCCATGCCTTCGTCAATGACCAGCATCTGTTGCACAAAGGCATGACCAATTACTGGGGCTACAACAGCATTGCCTTCTTTGCCCCCGACCCACGCTACCTGGCCAGCGGCAAGATCGCCGAGTTCAAGGAAATGGTCGCGCACCTGCACGAAGCCGGGCTGGAGGTGATCCTCGATGTGGTCTACAACCACACCGCCGAAGGCAACGAGCAAGGCCCGACCCTGTCCATGCGTGGCATCGACAATGCCTCGTACTACCGCTTGATGCCCGACGACAAGCGCTTCTATATCAACGACTCCGGCACCGGCAACACCCTGGACCTGAGCCATCCTTGTGTGCTGCAAATGGTCACGGACTCCCTGCGTTACTGGGCCACGGAGATGCATGTCGACGGTTTTCGCTTTGACCTGGCGACGATTCTGGGGCGTTATCACGATGGTTTCGACGAGCGTCACAGTTTCCTTGTGGCCTGCCGCCAGGACCCGGTGCTGCGTCAGGTGAAAATGATCGCCGAGCCCTGGGATGTGGGCCCCGGCGGTTATCAAGTGGGTAACTTCCCGCCCGGCTGGGTGGAATGGAATGACCGTTTTCGCGACACCGTGCGCGCCTTCTGGAAAGGCGATGACGGCCAACTGGCCGATTTCGCCGGGCGTATGACCGCCTCTGGCGAGATGTTCAACCAGCGCGGGCGCCGCCCCTACAGCTCGGTGAACTTCATCACTGCCCACGATGGCTTCACGCTGCACGACCTGGTGTCCTACAACGACAAGCACAACGAAGCCAACGACGAAAACAACCAGGACGGCAGCAACAACAACCTGTCATGGAACCATGGCGTCGAAGGCCCGACCGACGATCCCGCGATCAACGCGTTGCGCCTGCGCCAGATGCGCAATTTCTTCGCCACCCTGCTGCTGGCCCAGGGCACGCCGATGCTGGTGGCCGGTGACGAGTTCGCCCGCACCCAGCACGGCAACAACAATGCCTACTGCCAGGACAGCGAAATCGGCTGGGTCAATTGGGACCTGGATGAAGATGGCAAGGCCCTGCTCACCTTCGTCAAGCGCCTGATCAAGTTGCGCCTGGCCTACCCGATCCTGCGTCGCGGGCGCTTCCTGGTGGGCGACTACAACGAAGACATCGGGGTCAAGGACGTGACGTGGCTGGCCCCCGATGGCAAAGAAATGAGCATTGAACAGTGGCAAGACAGCCAGGGCCGTTGCCTGGGGATGCTGATGGATGGCCGCGCCCAGGAAACCGGAATTCGCCGGCCAGGAGCCGATGCCACCCTGTTGCTGGTAGTCAATGCGCACCATGACTTGGTGAATTTTCGCTTGCCCCAGGTGCCGGATGGTGGTTTCTGGACCTGCATGGTCGACACTAACCAGCCGGCTGTGCATGGCCAGGAGCGCTTCGAGTTTGACCACGAATATGCAGTGACCGGGCGCTCGCTGCTGCTGTTCGAGTTGCAGCAGGCCCCCTGAAAAAAATACGATTTTGCCCGCAGACGGCGCGACGAATCCCGAGCTATGAACAATACTCAAGCTTGGCAATCCAGGATTCGGAACGCCAACGTGCCGCACGAGCCTTGCGCCAGTGCGACAAAAAAGGAGAGTCGACCCGTCAACGGGATACGACCTGCATCATCAGGACAAGGACGTGACATTGATCAAACCCGCCACTTTAAACGACGGTCGCCGCAAGTTGGCGCAAATTTGGAACAGTGCGCCACAATTGGCGCAAATCCCCACCATCAGCCCTTCCCTACTGGTACCTCCCGGCTCGCGGGTGGTGGTAGTCGCCCCTCATCCAGGTGACGAAGTGTTGGCCTGCGGCGGCTTGCTGCAACTGCTCAGCACCCTGGATTATCCCTTGAAGTTGATCTCCGTTACCGACGGCAGTGCCAGCCATCCGGGTTCCAACCAGTGGTCAGCCCAGCGTCTGAGCGTGTTTCGCCCCCAGGAAAGTGTCGAGGCCCTGCGCCGCCTCGGCTTGCCCTTGCACAGCCTGAAGTGGATTCGCGGTGGCTTTTGTGACAATGCCCTGGCGGGCCGCGAACAGCTCTTGAGCCAATTTATCGCGCGCTACCTGCAACCCGGCGATGCCGTGTTTACCACCTGGCGCAATGATGGCAATGACGACCACGATGCCGTTGGTCGCGCCACTGCCATCGCCTGTGCGCTAACCGGGGCGCGCCTGCTGGAATTACCGATCTGGGCCTGGCACTGGCCCGCCCGCGACGCCGGCCGCATGCCCTGGCAATGCGCGCGCAAGGTACGCCTCGACACCTGGAGCGTGGCGCGCAAACGCCACGCGGCCCATGCCTACGCCACCCAGTTGCTCGGCGATCCGCTGATCGGCCTGGCGCCGATGATGCCTGCGGTACTGCTGGAGCGGATGCGGGAGCCGTACGAGATTGTGTTCCTGTAACGGGTTCATACCTGTTAGTTCTGACAGTGGCAGCCCTTTGCGGCTATTGCTAACGTGGAACAAGCACTGCACAGGTTCAAGTGCAGTCGAGAAAGCCATGCCAACTCGATGCGTCCGGCACTATTGGAACACCTGAGCCTCGCCATCGACGGTCGCCGTTATCCAGCGTGGTTCCATGGGGTCACTCCAGACTGAACTGGGTGGCGTCGCCCCATCGCTGATCAGGATGCGCCGGCCCGACAGGCTCCACTCCTGCATACGCGCCTTGAACTGGGCCGGATAATCCGCCGCTCGGCAGGTGATGCCGGCCCAAGGGTCGACGACCCACGCCTCATCCCACTCCGGCCCGACGAAACCTTTGCTCCGAGGCTGGCCAGGAGGCCCGCCGACGACGGCGAACGTATGGCCCTTGACCTGTGCGATCCGTGCATTGCCGCCACTGGCATTGATCGTATCAACGGCCACCTTGGCCATCTGGTCACAGTTGCCGGCCCCAGTCTTCAGGACCATTTCGGAATAGTTGGGGGCGCCTGTGCGTGTGTAAAGCCAACCCACCATTTCCGACGCAGTCTGGTTGCGCGTGACCTCCCCCGCAAGACCAGGGACCTGCTGATTGGCAGATCTGATGCCTGTGGCCTTGAACTGCTCGTCAACCGCTTTCCGGCCCCCCTCTGCATATAAACGGTTCTGCTGTTCAGTCGGCAGTTGGGCAAAGTCAGCCTGTTTCTTGATCGGCGCAAGCCGCACCGGTTTTGCCGCGACCACCACATGTCCAGGATTACTCCCCGCCGCATACACCCCCATCAGGACTTCGCGCTGTTTCTCGGGGGAAAGCCCCTGCAGTACTTTAACAAGATGGTCCACTTCCGCAGGCGACATGGGCTCATCAGCGACGATTTTCTTGACCAGTCTGTCAAGACTGGGCAGTACCACCAACGGATTGTCTGGAAGACCTTGCGCCACAAAGCCGTAGACATCCTTGTATTGGTCGTACTGCTTGATGAATTGAACGTCCAGCGGGTCATTACGGGTCATACGATGAAAGTCGAGCTGGCCGTTGCCGTTCAGTTCGGCGTAGTAATAAACACCGGTATCGGCCTCGACCACCACGTATTGCCGATTGTCGTGGTTGATCTTAAAACCTCTGACAACACGCTGGTCATTGCTCAAATCGCTGATCGCATCCATTTTGATCACGACCGTTTCCTGGTTGATTGGCCGAGGTACACCAAAATCGTCATAACCAAAATCCGGCTCGTTGACCT
This sequence comes from Pseudomonas sp. FH4, assembly GCF_000510915.2. Classification (NCBI taxonomy): domain Bacteria; kingdom Pseudomonadati; phylum Pseudomonadota; class Gammaproteobacteria; order Pseudomonadales; family Pseudomonadaceae; genus Pseudomonas; species Pseudomonas sp. FH4. Next base: position 53,747 of record NZ_AOHN01000019.1, read on the forward strand.
GAGAGCCAGTGGTACGACTCTTGTAAGTCACAGGTTCCACGCTTGCCATCGGCAACAGTTCCTGATTCCCCGCTTCATTGACGCGGTAACGTCGATGTTCATGAATCACCGTACGTGGTCCTTTCCCTGGCCCGGCCCCCGGAATCAGTCGTCGATGTTCCAGTGCCTGTGCATCCTGGAAGACCGACGTTCCACCAGGCTCGATCTGTTTGGTGTAGCACAGGTCGCTCAGGTCACGCTTAAGCCGCCGCCCCCCGCCGCCACAGGTCATCACAAAGCCTTCAAATGGCCCTGTATCTTCGGGCCCGCCCAGTTTGACCAGGCTTTCGGGTTTGGCCGGGTTATAGCGATAGACATCATCGCCGACCACCACATCGCTGTACTTGTGCCTGTTCAATACCCGGGCCTGGTCACTGGAAATACCTTCGGGCACCCGTAATATCTGCCCTTGGGCAACGGGCCTGGGAGTCAGGGCGATTTTCGGGGAGACATCGTAACGACCTCGGCCGAGCAATTTCAGCACGCTGGACTGTTTGAACTGCGCAATGCCGGCCTGAACATTCTGCAGGTGCGTCCCCCCGAACTTCAACAGCCTGCTCCCACCGCTACTCAGTGCAGGCATCACAGGATCAAGGGGGTTGATATTACGCAGCGAAGAAACCGCAAATTTTTTGACCAGTGAGCCAAATTTAGGCAACAGCGCACGCACACCGATCTTGCCTGCGCTAGAAATCAAACGCACCGAGCCCGAAGCGAATTTGCCCGCAGGGCCGGCAAACGTTAGCAGCCCATCGGCAACGAGATCCAAAATACCCTGCTTGGTGTCACCCTTGACGAGACTTTCAATGCCGCTCCAAAACGGAATCACCATCTGAGCTGTACCTTTGACGCGCGTCCAGAAAGTCTCATCTTTTTTCTGTGCCGCACTTTCTCGCTCAGGATCGGACTCGGCCCACTCCTTCAATTGGTCTTCATCGACATAGAACAGATCATCAGTAACGGTCTTTGCGATGGCCGTAGACCGTTCAGACGTGATGGTTTGCGGCACGGTCGTTTTAGACGCAGTGGAAGATGATGAAAAGTGAGCGAGCTGTTGCGGGACAACGATAGAAAAATTGGGAGGTCTGGGGCCCTTGCCTGACTTGTAAGCCGTCCACTTTTTCTTGAATTCAGCCCTGCTACCTGCGCGGGTGTTGCGGACAACCAACTCTTCGGAAGGTACACCGTCATCGGAGTGCTCGATCGAAATGAAGTCTTTGTCGTAGCTTTTATCGGCCGGATTATAGGTCTCCAGAATCGGTTTCAAGTCGTCACGACGCCGGGCAATACCCTTTACCGGATTCATTTCGTAGTAGTTTGCCTCGCCCTCATGCACCGTCTTGAGAATGAACGCCGGGCGTGTGATTGCTGCCCTTCTCTCGTCATCTGTCTCATTGGCGGAGTTGGGTCTTGTCCTAAGTGCATATACCGTGACGTCACCCTGGTCGATGGCCCTGCGGTCTTTTAGCGGGAGTTGGGACAAGTGGCTGGTGACCAGCTTTCCATAAGCTGACTTTGTATCCCCCAGGTACTTGTCGAACGTGGTTTTGAACGTGGCGTCATCATAGACAGGGTATTGGTAGCTGATTTCGGCAGGTGTGATTTTCTCGCCATTGAGATGCCTATACAGAAGAAAAAGCGGGCTGAACAGGCTCAGCACTTCGGTGCGTGAAGTGCCCCTCTCCATACGCTCGAAAAAATCCTTGCGCACTGGCACATTCGCGGCCAATTGCTGGGTTGCCGACACCACCGTATCGACATGCGCATCAAGTGCGGCGACCGCTTTATTGATCTCCTCCTGGGAGTAATCTTGTTTTTGCGGGAGCACTCCTTGTGTCACGGCCCAATTCAACGTCGCGGGAATGCGGGTCGATGCAATGAGCGCCCACTGTTCGTCTGTGGTCGCTTGCTCGCTGAGCTTGCCCGGCAGATCAACCAGTTCCTGGAAACTCATGCGCCGCGAAGAGCCCGGCTCGATCGCTTCAGCCAGGCTGACACCATGCTTGAAGTTCACCCACACAGCCGTTCCCTGGTAAGGCAGTTCTGCGGGGATATCACGTACAGCAAAGTCCGCCGGGAATTGTGGCCGCAGAATATAGGCCGCCACATTCGCCTCGGCGGCGGACAGCTTCTGTGAGTCGACAAGATGTTGCCTGAACGCCTTGCCGATGGCCGGGTAATTCATATTCCATTGTTCACCCGACGCCAGCGGGAAACCGGCAATCTGCCCGGGCTTGCGGGTCTGTACCGGGTCCAGGCTCAAGCCCAGCGCCTTGATCAACAACTTGACCTTTACCCCTGGAGCAATGACCCCGTCCAGCGGAAACTCTGCACCGCCCAGTTTCTTCAGCAACAGTTGCACAAGTTCATCTGCCTTGGGTGACGCGAGTATCAGTTCCAATACCCCAGCCGGCGTGCCCTGCGCTTTCTCAAGCGCCTGGGTGGAGAGTCCCTCGGTCAAATGGCTCAACAAAGGTTTTTTGTACTTTGCCTCTAGCTCGCCAACCCAGTCGCCGATGGCCTGGTCATTGCTAGCCTGCAACAACCCATCGAGGTCACTTGAGGCATCATCCAGGCCCAGAGAGATTTCGCTGCGGGTCTCTTCCACGGCATTGATCGCCGCTTGCAGTTGCACTGGGGTCTTGGGGTCGGACGGCACAATGCCGTAGAACCTGAGCATGTTATCGAGACGATTAGTGCCCGGCTGGGTTGAGCCGTTCAGCGGTATGAGTGGTGAGTCTTTATTGAGGAACAAGCTTTTGTTCGCGGTGGTATTCGAGGCGTTAAGCTCGCGCAGGACCCTGAGTATTTCGTCCAGATCCCCCAGCTTTCCCCGCACCTCGGCCCGTTGCGAACCGATGGGTAGCCCTGGTGTTTGCTGCACCAGGGCCAGGCTGGATTTGCCCTGGGCTGCAGGCGGCGCATCAACCGGGGGCGCGACGGGAGAGGAAAGAGGTGTGTGTCGGGTATTCAGATGGACAGGCATCATGGTTTTCGTCTCTGGCAGTGATACACACGTACAGCAACGAAACGCGCGGGACTGGGAAGCTCCGCCTGATCGCCGACAGTCTTGTGTGGATCACACGTAAGAAAATGTTCCAGAGGGATTGGTAACAGTGTTCGTCAGGCCAACGGGCGGGCTCCTACAGTGTTTACTCCTGGCGCAGAATCAGCACAGCGAGCGGCGGCAGATTCAGTGCCAGCGACACCGGTTGCCCATGCTGCGGCTCGTCCAGGGTAAAGGCTGCGCCGCCATTGCCGTAGTTGGAACCTGAATAGGTGTCGGCATCGCTGTTGATCACCTCTTTCCAACTGCCGGCAAAGGGCACGCCCACCTTGTACGCCTCACGGGGCACCGGAGTGAAGTTGGCCACTACCAGTACCGCCTTGCCGTCCTTGCTCCAGCGCAGCCAGGCATAGACGCTGTTGATTGCATCGTCGCCAATCAACCACTGAAAGCCTTGGGGTGCAGCGTCCTGTTCATGCAGTGCTGGTTCTTCGCGGTACAGGCGGTTGAGGTCGCCCACCAGTTTCTGCACGCCCCGGTGTTCTGGGTATTGCAGCAGGTACCAGTCCAGTTGCTGGTCGTGGTTCCATTCGCGCCATTGGCCGAACTCGCAGCCCATGAACAGCAGCTTTTTGCCCGGATGCATCCACATGAAGCTCAGGTAGGCCCGCAGGTTGGCGAATTTTTGCCAGCGATCGCCGGGCATTTTGTCGATCAGCGAGTGTTTGCCATGCACCACTTCATCATGGGAGATCGGCAGCACAAAACGTTCGGACCAGGCATACACCAGGCCGAAACTCAGTTCATTGTGATGATGGGCGCGGTACACCGGGTCTTGCTGGATGTAATGCAGCGAATCGTGCATCCAGCCCATGTTCCACTTGTAGTTGAAGCCCAGGCCGCCCTGCTGGGTCGGCTGGCTGACGCCCGGCCAGGCCGTGGATTCCTCGGCGATCACCAGGGCGCCGGGAGCTTCCAGGGCAACCACATCATTGAGATGGCGCAGGAACTCGATAGCTTCAAGGTTCTCGCGCCCACCGTGACGGTTGGGTACCCACTCACCGGCCTTGCGTGAATAGTCGCGGTACAGCATCGAGGCCACTGCATCCACGCGCAGGCCATCAATATGGAAATGCTTGAGCCAGTGCAACGCCGACGCCAGCATGAAACCATGGACCTCAGTGCGCCCCAGGTTGTAGATCAGCGTGTCCCAATCCTGGTGAAAACCTTCCAGCGGGTTGCCGTATTCGTACAGCGCGGTGCCATCGAACTGCGCCAAGCCATGGGTATCAGTGGGGAAATGTGCTGGGACCCAGTCGAGAATGATGCCGATATCCGCCTGGTGGCAGGCATTGACGAAGGCGCCAAACTCATCCGGTGAACCGAAGCGCGCACTGGGCGCAAATTGCGACAGTGGCTGGTAGCCCCAGGATCCACCGAAGGGATGCTCCATGATCGGCATCAGTTCGATATGGGTAAACCCCAGTTGCTGCACATAAGGAATCAGCCGTTCGCCCAGTTCGCGCCAGCCGTATTGGCACGACACTTCGCCCAACTCGTCGAGCTCGCATTGCCAGGAGCCGACGTGCAGCTCATAGATCGACAGCGGCGCACTGGCTGCCTGCCGTTCGCTACGGGCTTGCATCCAAGCCTCATCCGACCAATCCACTTGCAGCGGCGCGGCGACTTTTGAGGCGGTGTCGGGCGGCAGCTGTGTGGCCAGGGCCATGGGGTCGGCCTTGAGTGGCAGGATGCCGGCAGCGCCGAGGATTTCGTATTTGTAAGCGGCCCCCGGTTGCAGGCGCGGGATAAAAATCTCCCAGACCCCAGCCGGGTGGCGCAGGCGCATGGGGTGGCGGCGCCCGTCCCAGATATTGAAGTCGCCCACCACCGAGACCCGTCGCGCATTCGGCGCCCATACCGCAAAGCGCACGCCCTGGATGCCGTCGACGCTCATCACCTGGGCGCCCAGGCAGTTGCTCAGGTCACGGTGATTGCCTTCGGCGAACAGGTACAGGTCCATTTCCCCGAGCAACTGGCCGAAGCTATAGGGGTCTTCGGTGATCTGTTCGCCGCCGGCCCACTGGATTTTCAGCAGGTAGCCCTGGCGCGTGGCGAAATGCCCGACAAACAACCCCGGGATGGGCGTGGAGTCCAGGCCACCAAGCACATCACCGCTGTCACGGACCAGCACTTGCACGCTCAAGGCCTCGGGCAAAAACGCGCGGATCACCTGGCCGCCCGCCTCGTCCTCATGGGGCCCGAGGATCGCAAAGGGATCCGGGTGTTCGGCCCGCACCAGGGCTTCGATATCCTTGGGCGCAGGCATGACAGCAAACTTCGATTGCAGCGGTTCTTTGTGTGTAAAGCTCATGATTTCTCCCACTGCTTGCCCATTTTGGAATAGCTGGCCAAGGCCCCTGTAGGAGCTGGCCTGCCAGCGAAAATCGTCAACGATAATCCGGGTCAACTGGCACCCCGCGTTGCTCTCTGGCTCTTCGCCGGCAAGCCGGCGCCTACAATAATCCGTGCAATCCGCGTAATGGCACCGCCAGCCACGCGGGGCGGTTCTGCGCCTCGTAGGCCACTTCATACGCAGCCTTCTCCAGGCTGAACAAGGCCAGTGCCGCCTGCGCGCCGTTGGCATCCTGCCAGTCATGCGCCAGTGTAGACGTAGCCTGTTGATACGCCTGGATAAATGCCTGCCGTGCTTCGCTCAGGTAGCGATCAGCCACGCGCTGGCGGGCAGCCTCGGCATCGGCCGAGTGGTCCAGGCCTTGCCCTTGCACATTCAGGGCCATGGCGGCGGCATAGTCGAATGAACGCAGTACACCGCTGACGTCCTTGTACGGGCTGTGCTTGCCTCGCCGTTCGTGCAGGGGCCGCGCGGGCTCGCCTTCGAAGTCGATCAGATAGGCATCGCCCTTGACCACCAGCACCTGGCCCAGGTGTAAATCACCATGGACCCGGATGCGCAAGCCGCCCACCGTGGCTTTCGCCAGATCCTGCACATGGCTGGCAATCGCCTTTTTCTGCGCCAGCAGTTGAGTGACCAATGCCTGGTCGGCGGGGTTCAATTGGCTTTGGTGTTGTTTGAGCAACTGCAAGGCGCGCTCGATCTGCGCGCCCACCTGTTTGGCCCAGCCCTGGCTGTCCTTGATCGACGTCACTTGCGGCTTGAAGTCCGGGTTGCTCGTTGGCGCGGCCAGGACGTTGTGCATTTCCCCCAGCCGCTGCCCGAGCAAGCCGGCGAAATCCGCCAGTTCGCCAAGGGCGTTATAGTGCTGCTCCTGCTCGGAAATGGCTTCGGCCAGTTCATCACGAATGGCCCGTTCCAGGTTGTTCTGGGTCCAGCCCCAGGCATCGCCCTGGTTACTCAGGTAACCCTGGGCGATCATCAACAGGCTATCCTGGCCCTCGTTATCGCGGCGGATCACCGAGCCCAGCAGCGGCGAGATATGAGCGTAGCCAGCGGCGGTCAGGTAGGCGCCCATTTCCAGTTCCGGGTGAACCCCGGCGCTGACTTTGCGGATCAACTTCAGCACCAGGCTTTCGCCGACCACCACTGAACTGTTGGATTGCTCGGCGGCCAGGTAGCGCACTTGCAACTCGTCGCCCGCCGGTAAGTTGGCCAAGTGTGGGGTCGATTCGAAACGAATCTCGCCGTCGCTGCTGCTGAGCACGGTCTGCGCGCGCAGGCCCTCGATGACGGCGCGGATATAGCTATCGAGACTGAAGGCATCGGTGATCAAGCCCACCTGGCGTACTCGGCGTACCCGCGCCAGGGCCAATTGTTGCGGCAAGGCACTGGTGAACTGGTCTTCACCCAACAGGCCGAATGGCAATTGATAACGACTGGTCTGCCCAGCGCTGGTCACTTCTATCTCACTGAGCAGCACCGGATGCTGGGCGTCGCCAAAGCGCACGCCATAGGCGATATGCACGTGCTCGATGGTTGACTCCTTATTGGCGAACCAGCGCCGCTTGGGCAGCCAGGTGGGCAACGAGGTTTGCTCCAGGATGGTGCGGCATGGCACTTCGAGCAATTCTTCGAGGCGTTTCTTCAGGACCAGGGTGGTGAAGTCCGGCAAGCTCTGGGCCGGTTCCACGTGCCAACTGGGCATTTGGTTCTCTGGCGCAAGAACGAACCAGTAGAAGCCGTATGGGGCCAGGGTCAGCAGGAAATTCAGTTGGCCAATGGGCGGGAATGCGTTGCCGCCGAGCATCTCCACAGGAACCATCCCCGCGAAGGCCGACAGGTCCAACTCCGCCGCCTGGGCCGTGCGCGAGACGTTGGCCACGCACAGGATGATTTCGTGCTTGCCGTCGGCGCCAGTGTATTCGCGGGTGTAGGCGAGAATCCGGCGATTGCTCGGTGAAAGCATTTTCAGGCTGCCGCGCCCGAACGCCTTGGACTGCTTGCGGATTGCCAGCATGCGCCGGGTCCAGTTCAGCAATGAATGCGGGTCCTGGGCCTGGGTTTCGACGTTGACCGACTGATAACCGTAGAGCGGGTCCATGATCGGCGGCAACACCAGGCTGGCCGGGTCGGCGCGGGAAAAACCGCCGTTGCGGTCGATGGACCATTGCATCGGCGTACGCACGCCGTCACGGTCACCCAGGTAGATATTGTCGCCCATCCCGATTTCATCACCGTAATACAGGGTCGGTGTGCCAGGCATGGACAGCAACAGGCTGTTGAGCAGCTCGATGCGTCGGCGGTCGCGTTCCATCAGCGGCGCCAGGCGCCGGCGAATCCCCAGGTTGATACGCGCACGGCGGTCCGCGGCGTAGTAGTTCCACAGGTAGTCGCGCTCTTTGTCGGTGACCATTTCCAGGGTCAACTCATCGTGATTGCGCAGGAAGATTGCCCATTGGCAATTAGCCGGGATTTCCGGGGTCTGGCGCAGGATATCGGTGATCGGGAAGCGATCTTCCTGGGCCAGGGCCATATACATGCGCGGCATCAGTGGGAAGTGGAAGGCCATATGGCATTCGTCAGCGTCGTCGCCCTTTTGGTCGCCAAAGTACAGTTGGGTGTCTTCCGGCCACTGGTTGGCTTCGGCCAGCAGCATGCGGTCCGGGTAATGGGCGTCGATCTCGGCGCGGATCTGCTTGAGCACCTCATGGGTTTCGGGGAGGTTTTCGTTGTTGGTGCCGTCGCGCTCGATCAGGTAAGGGATGGCATCCAGGCGCAGGCCGTCGATGCCCATGTCCAGCCAGTAGCGCATCACTGATAGCACCGCCTTCATGACTTGCGGGTTGTCGAAGTTGAGGTCCGGCTGGTGGGAATAGAAGCGGTGCCAGAAGTATTGGCCGGCCACCGGGTCCCAGGTCCAGTTGGACTTTTCGGTGTCGAGAAAAATGATGCGCGTGCCGTCGTATTTCTGCTCGTCGTCGGACCACACGTAGAAATCCCGGGCGCTGGAGCCAGGCTTGGCCTTGCGTGCGCGCTGGAACCACGGATGCTGGTCGGAGGTGTGGTTGATCACAAGCTCGGTGATGACCCGCAGGCCACGCTTGTGCGCCTCGGCGATAAAGCGCTTGGCGTCGGCCATGGTCCCGTAGTCGCTGTGTACGCCACGGTATTCAGCGATGTCATAGCCGTCGTCACGGCGCGGTGAGGGATAGAACGGCAGCAGCCAGATAGTGTTCACGCCCAGGTCGGCGATGTAGTCGAGTTTGGCGATCAGCCCGGGGAAGTCACCGATGCCATCGTTGTTGGCGTCGAAATAGGATTTGACGTGAACCTGATAAATCACCGCGTCCTTGTACCAGAGCGGGTCTTTGATGAAGGTGGCAGCCTTGGGTTTCTTCGCCATTGGAAACTCCTGGAGAATGCAAAAAACTTACGACGGGACTCGGTCTATGTGAGATCGGCTCTTGTGTGGGAGCGGGCTTGCTCGCGAAGGTGGTGTATCAGTCAACTATCAACCAACTGATCCACCGCTTTCGCGAGCAAGCCCGCTCCCACATTTGATCTGCATCCCATTCAAGACTGGGTGATGCGCCAGATGCCAAACGGCATCTGGGGCTCGATGCGCATCCATTGGGTCTTGCCGTACCAGGTCCAGCGATGGCCACTCATCAGGTCTTCGCCCTGGGCCTGGGCATCGTCCGCCAAGCCCATTTCCCACAGCGGCAACTCGAAATGGGCCTCCTGGGCGTTGAACGGATCGAGACTGACGGCAATCAGGATGAAGTTGCTGGCGTCCTCGCTGCGCTTGCCGAAATACAGAATGTTGTCGTTAAAGGCGTTGTAGAGCCTCAAGCCCAGGTGCGTCTGCAGCGCCGGGTTCTGCCGCCGGATGCGGTTGAGTTGGGCGATCTCGGCAATGATGTTGCCGGGGGCGCTGAAGTCTCGGGGGCGGATCTCGTACTTTTCCGAGTCCAGGTACTCTTCCTTGCCCGGTACTGGCGCGCTCTCGCACAGTTCAAAGCCCGAATACATGCCCCACAGGCCCGAGCCCATGGTGGCCAGCGCAGCGCGTATGAGAAAGCCGGCGCGGCCGGACTCATGCAGGAAACCGGGGTTGATGTCCGGTGTATTGACGAAAAAGTTCGGCCGGTAGCATTCACGCCAGGGCGACTGGTTCAACTGGGTGAAGTACTCGCTCAACTCGGCCTTGGTGTTGCGCCAGGTGAAATAGGTATAGCTCTGGGAGTAACCGACCTTGCCCAGGCGCGCCATCATGGCCGGCGTGGTGAAGGCCTCGGCGAGGAAGATCACGTCCGGGTGTTGTGCGCGTACATCGCTGATCAACCATTGCCAGAACGGCAGCGGCTTGGTGTGCGGGTTGTCGACGCGAAACGTCTTCACGCCCTCCTCGACCCAACCCAGCACAATGTCGCGCAACTCCAGCCACAGGCTGGGGATCGCATCGGCGGCATAGAAGTCGACGTTGACGATATCCTGGTATTTCTTCGGCGGATTTTCCGCATATTTGATCGTGCCGTCCGGGCGCCAGTTGAACCAGCCGGGGTGTTGCTTGAGCCACGGGTGGTCCTGGGAGCACTGGATGGCAAAGTCCAGGGCAATCTCCAGGCCGTACTCGGCGGCGGCGGCCACCAGGCGGCGGAAGTCTTCGCGGGTGCCCAACTGTGAATGGATTGCGTCGTGACCGCCCTCCTCGCTGCCGATGGCATAAGGACTGCCAGGGTCATCGGGGCCGGCACTCAGTGAGTTATTCCGGCCCTTGCGATGGCTGCGGCCGATGGGGTGGATCGGCGGGAAGTACAGCACGTCAAAGCCCATGTCGTGGATCATCGCCAGGCGTGAATGCACGTCATTGAAGGTGCCGTGGCGGGCCGGATCGTCAGTGATCGAGCGCGGGAACAGCTCGTACCAACTGGCAAACAACGCTTGTGGACGCTCCACATCCAGTGCATAGACCGGGCTGATACTCAGGTAGGGCCGCAGGTCAGCCTGGGCCATCAGCTGTGCACTGTCTTCGTGCAGGAACAACGCGACCTGCTCGGTTTCCAGCAGCCCGGACAACTGCTCATGCAACAGCCGCAAGCGTTGTTGCAACAGGCCGTCGCTGCGTTCAGCCGCTTGCAGGACCTGCTGGCGACCTTCCTGCAGTTCCAGGCTGACGGGGACGCCAGCCGTGTGTTTTTTGCCCAGCTCGTAGCAGAAACTGGCGAAATGGTCGATCCAGGCTTCGATACAAAACTGGTGTGGGCCTCGCTCGGTCACGCTGAACGCGCCCCGCCAGGCATTGTTGCCCTGGTCGCCCATGGGCACCTCGTGCCAAGTATCTTTGCTCAATGGCCGCCAGCGGATCAACACCGCCAACGAGTCATGACCGTCGGCGAATACCTTGCTGGTGACATGGATCTGCTGGCCTTGCACGGCCTTGACCGCGAATGCGCCAGCATCGATCACTGGCATCGTGTCTTCTATGGCGATCCTGGGCAGCAACAGCGCCTGGGACAGCGGCAATGCGGGTATTTCAGCAGTCATCGAGCATCTCCCCTTCCGCCCAATGGGCGCTCTAGTGCTTGATAGTCAGTGCTGCGGGCAGCCTCTCCCTGAGTCGGCCGTATAAAGTCCGAGCCCGGCCACCTTTGAAAAGTTCAGGTGGATGTACCGCCACCGGGCGGGAATCAATTGGCCAAGGCGATTGTCCATCGATTGAGCAAAGCACAAACGAGGCCACCGCGATGAACATCCCGATTCCCGCTGAAACCCCAGACCCGAATATCGATAAACCCACCCTGCCGCCGACCGAGCCGCAACCGGTTCCCGAACAGGAGCCACCTGGCAGCCAGCCCCCGGCGGTGGAGGAACCAGTGAAACCCATGTCGCCCGTGATCGTCTGAGCAGAGGATGCGACGACGAAATTTCCGACGGATGTAAAAGGTATGTCCTCAGGCAGTTCTCACCCCCCGAGTTGATACTTGTCTGGCGCCCCGAAACCAGGGAGGGCGTCACGACACTTCAACTCGCAAGGTGAAAAAACACATGTCATCCATTAATACAGGATTGAACGCCTACCGTCCGTTGCCCCCGAACGACCCCACGCCACGCGCCAACACGCCCGCCGAGCAAGCGAGCATGCAACGCCTGAATGATATTCGCAGTCTGTTGAGTGAGCAGAATATCGACGCCATGTTACGTAATCCCGAATCTCCCGCCGTAGCTGAAGTACTCGCTCAACTGAGCAGATTGATCAACAAGGATACCCTCAGCCTAATGCGCCGTGACCCTTCGGGGGATACCAGCAAGGCCCTCAGCGCTATCGCCACGTTGTTGAGCGAGAGTGCCATCCACAAACGTACGAACGAATCCCTGGGCGCCTATGTCAAGAGCGAAGCCAGAAAGTACGAGGCAACGCGTTTCGATAACCTCCTGCGGCTGAGCATGGCCGATCCTGAGGCGGGGTGGGACACGGCCCAGGGGATATGGAGCGAGTTGCAGGCCTCGATCCTTGCTTCACAGGCACACGCAGGTCAAATCAAAAGTAACGCCAGCACGCTCAGGGGTTACGGTGAGCTCTTCAACATCGACAAAGACAAGTAATCAGCCCTCTGCCGATCCACAGCATCACACTGTCGACAGTCGCAAGCCCCCAAGGCCAGCACCAGTGATTCGGTGATTTGATTGATCTGGATCAGCATGCCCTGAGTACGCTTGATCCAGGCACCCGCCCCAAGCATGCGGGGTGCTGCACATTGTCGCAGCAGCACCTGAAAAAACCATCTGATCCGCTTTTTATCGATTTACCTGAGTCTGTTATGCAAACAGATTGCGCCGCATAGTTCATCCGCCTGATGGAGGCTGATGAGCGAAAGACCATGAGCGATAGAATCCCCGTCCGATTAGTAGAGCATTTCGAGCCTGCACATCCAAAGAAGATGAAGGCCAAATCCAGCGACAACCAGATTCACACCCGCAGTTTCACCGGCCTGTTCCGTACCTTGCGCATAAGCGGTGCGGGCTTTTTGTTCCTGGCCTTTTTTGGCACCGTGTGGCTGAACTGGGACTCACGCCAGGCGGTGCTGTGGGATCTGGCTGAAAGCAAGTTCCATATCTTTGGCGCAACCTTCTGGCCCCAGGACTTCATCCTGTTGTCGGCGCTGTTGATCATCTGTGCCTTTGGGCTGTTTGCCATTACGGTATTTGCCGGCCGTGTGTGGTGTGGCTATACCTGCCCGCAAAGCTCGTTTACCTGGCTGTTCATGTGGTGCGAGAAAGTCACCGAAGGTGAGCGCAACCAACGAATCAAGCTGCAGGCCGCGCCCTGGGGTGTGAACAAACTGGCGCGTCGTGCCGCCAAACACACGTTGTGGCTGGCGATCAGTGTGCTGACCGGCCTGACGTTTGTCGGCTATTTCACCCCGATCCGCCCCTTGGCCGAAGAACTGCTGACCTGGCAGATGGGCGGCGTCAGCCTGTTCTGGGTGCTGTTCTTTACCGGTGCCACCTACATCAATGCCGGTTGGCTGCGCGAAGCGGTGTGCATGCACATGTGCCCGTATGCACGGTTCCAGAGCGTGATGTTCGACAAGGACACCCTGACCATTTCCTACGATGCCGCCCGTGGCGAAAGTCGTGGCCCGCGCAAGCGTGATGTGAATCCCGCCGATGTCGGCCTGGGCGACTGTATCGACTGCCACCTGTGCGTGCAGGTCTGCCCTACCGGCATCGATATCCGCGACGGCCTGCAAATGGAATGCATCGGCTGCGCAGCGTGTATCGATGCCTGTGATTCGATCATGGACAAGATGGGCTACGCGCGAGGTTTGGTGGGTTATACCTCCGAGCACCAGTTGCAAGGTGGCAAGACACATCTGCTGCGACCACGGTTGATCGGCTACAGTGCGGTGCTTCTGGTGATGATCGCGGCCCTGGTGATGGCATTGGTGCAGCGCCCCATGGTGTCGCTGGACGTGGCCAAGGACCGGGGCATGTTCCGTGAAAACAGCCAGGGGCTGATCGAGAACATCTACAGTTTGAAGATCATCAACAAGACCCAGCAACGCCAGGATTACCGCGTGGAACTGGTAGAGGGCGATGGCTTTGAGCTGCAGGGCAAGACCGAAATCAGCCTGGCACCTGGGGAAATCACCGATGTGCCGGTTTCGGTGGCGCTGACCCGTGACAAACCAACCAGCAGCTCGCAAACCATCCGTTTCAAGGTGACGGATATAGATGAGCCAAGTGTTTATAGTGTCGCCGACAGCCGTTTTGTGGCGCCGCTGAACCGTTGATATCCACGGTCTGGGAATCAATAAATCCCCCTGTGGGAGCGAGCTTGCTCCCACATTTGGAAACATGTAGACCATTAGGATCACGATGAAACGCTACGAGAAATTTGCCGACGACATCGCTGAACTGATCCGCTCCGGTGTCCTCGGACCGGGCCAGCGGGTACCGTCGGTGCGTTATGCCAGCCAGACCTACGGCGTCAGTCCATCCACGGTGTTCCAGGCCTATTACCTGCTGGAGCGCCGAGGCCTGATCCGTGCGCGGCCGCGCTCGGGGTATTTCGTCAATACCCATGCCCCCAGCCCGTTCTCGGAGCCGGCGGTCAGCGCCCATGTACACGAATCCACCGAAGTGGACGTCAGTGAGCTGGTGTTTTCGGTACTCGATTCGATCAAGGACCCGCAGACCGTGCCCTTTGGCTCGGCCTTTCCCAGCCCGATGCTGTTTCCGCTGCAACGCCTGGCCCGTTCCCTGGCCAGCGCCAGCCGCGAGATGGACCCGCGCATGGTGGTCACCGACATGTCGCCGGGCAACCCACAACTGCGTCGGCAAATTGCCCTGCGCTACATGGTCGGCGGGTTGATGTTGCCCATGGAGGAATTGCTGATCACCAACGGCGCCCTCGAAGCACTGAACCTGTGCCTGCAAGCGGTGACAGAGCCGGGCGACCTGGTAGCCATCGAAGCCCCGGCGTTCTATGCCTGCCTGCAGGTGCTGGAGCGCTTGAAGCTCAAGGCCGTGGAAATTCCCGTGCACCCGCGCGATGGCATTGACCTGAAGGTCCTGGCCCAGACCCTGGAGCGCTACCCGATCAAGGCCTGCTGGTGCATGACCAGTTTCCAGAACCCCATGGGTGCAACCATGCCCGAGGCCAAGAAGCAGGAGTTGGTCGAACTGTTGCGCGGGCATCAAGTGCCGCTGATCGAAGACGACGTGTATGCCGAGTTGTATTACGGCCAACAGGCGCCCAAGCCAGCCAAGGCCTTCGATACCGAAGGCCTGGTGATGCACTGCGGCTCCTTCGCCAAGAGCCTGGCCCCTGGCTACCGCGTCGGCTGGGTGGCGGCAGGCCGTTATGCGCAAAAGATCGAACGCTTGAAGTTAATGACCTCGCTCTGTGCCTCGATGCCGGCCCAGGCCGCCATTGCCGACTATTTGCAACACGGCGGCTACGACCGGCACCTGCGCAAGCTGCGCTATGCCCTGGAAGAACAGCAAAGTGCCATGCTTGCCGCCATCGCCCGCTACTTTCCGGCGCAAACCCGGGTCAGCCAACCGGCCGGGGGTTACTTCCTGTGGCTGGAGTTGCCGGAGCAGACCGACTCGCTGAAATTGTTCCAGATGGCACTGGCCCAGGGCATCAGCATTGCGCCGGGGCCAATCTTTTCGCCAACCCAGCGCTTTCGCAACTGCATCCGCCTGAACTACGGTAGCCCCTGGGATGAGGCGGCGGAAAAGGCGATGGAGACGCTGGGGCGGATTGTGCGTTCGTTTTAACAGGAGGAATTGGAACCGAATCTCGCGGTTAGTCCACTTTGTTGAATGCCATTTCACAGATTGGAGACGGTTTTTCCGAATTGGGAGTCGTCATCCTGCACAACTCGGAGGCTGACCGCCTGGACCCGTTCGCCCGAGAAGGCTACTCGGTGCTGCACAGTTTCTGATGCTCTGATGGTGTCCGCCTTGCATTCCGGGTCCCGGCTTGACGAGACGGCGGTGCTGAGCGGCGGGAGGTCACTTTTCCCACTGTTCGAGCAGTATTGAGACAAACTTTTCTGCTGCGGGGGACAGAGAGGCGCCTCGTCGGTAAACCAGCCCCAAGGATCGATTCACAATGGGCTCTATCAAAGGAACGCTCACCAATGTCGGATGATCCACGGCAGGCATTGCCAGGCTGGGCATTGCAGACACGCCTAGCCCGGCTTCTACCAAACCCAACGACGTCGACAGGTGTTGGACCTCATAGAACCACTGCGGACGCCAGCTCAAGCCTGACAAGGCATGGTCGAGCAACATCCGGTTGCCGCTTAGGCGACCGACGCCGATAAGACGATAATTGCTGAGTTCTGACCAGGTTACCGAGCTGCGCTCGGCCAGTTCATGATCACGTCGACAAGCCAACACAAAAGGCTCGTTGACCAGTGGCACGAACTCTATGTCGGGGTGCTGGCCACTCATCATATTGATGCCAAAATCGGCTTCGCCGCGAAGTACAGCCTCCAGTCCTTCGTTAGCGCTAAGGTCCAGCAAGCGGATGCGGATTTGTGGATAGCGCTCGTTATAGAGGCGGATCACCGAAGGGAGAAAGTAGAAGGCGGCAGTTGGAATGCACGCAAGGGTAACCCGGCCGCTCTGGCGCTCTGCCAGCTCCCGGATGTTAAGTATTGAATCGTCGAAGTCATCCAGTAAGCGCCGTGCCTTGGGCAGGAAGTCTCGCCCGACGCTGGTCAGGCTTACTCTCCTTGTCGTGCGATCAAGCAGTGACGTTCCCAGCCCCTCCTCAAGTTTTTTCATCCTGCGGCTTAGTGCTGGCTGGGATAGGTTCAATGCATCAGCAGCTTCGTGAAAGCTTCCAAGTTCAGCGATTTTCACGAAAGATCGAATGTCATTCAGCTCATAATGCATTTTTTTATCTCTCCAGAAGGACACGATGAAGCGTAGTCATCCTAGATAACTCATTTGCCATACGCAATAATCAGGCTGATATTTGCATTGGATACAATTTTAAAACCTTGAGACTCTTGCTCACAAGACATCAATTACCCCGATTGATTAAAAAGAGTCAGTGTCTATGCAACGAATTCCCTGTGTGCTTATGCGCGGTGGTACTTCCAAGGGCCCAGTATTTCTCGCATGGGATCTACCCGTTGCGATCGAAGAGCGCGATGAACTGCTGCTCAATCTCATGGGCTCTGGCCATGAGTTGGAAATTGACGGTATCGGTGGTGGCAGCCCACAAACCAGCAAGGTTGCGATCGTCAGCCCGTCACTGCACCCCGACGCGGATGTCGACTATCTGTTCGTACAGGTCATGGTCTCCCAGCGCCGCGTAGACACAGCGCCCAATTGCGGCAATATGCTATGCGCCGTTGGCCCATTTGCCATCGAGCAGGGCTTGGTTAAAGCCTCCCAGGACCAAACTCGCGTGCGTATTCGCAACATCAATACGGGAACGTTTGTAAATGCAGAGGTACAGACCCCAGGCGGGAAGGTCAGCTATGAAGGCGACACGGCTATAGATGGAGTGCCTGGTACTGCCGCTGCCGTGCAACTCACCTTCCTCGATGCCGCAGGTTGCAAGACCGGTAAACTTTTCCCAACGGGGCAAACGCAGGATCTGATCGACGGCATTGCGTTGACTTGCATCGATATGGCGATGCCCATGATGATCGTTGAGGCTGGCCAATTGGGTAAACGCGGTGATGAGACCCCAGCAGAACTGGATGCCGATAAAGCGTTTCTGCACCGTTTAGAGTCCCTGAGACTGCAAGCGGGCCGAGCAATGGGCCTGGGTGACGTCAGTGACAAAGTGATTCCCAAGCCTGTATTGGTGTCGCCGGCGAGGGTTGGTGGCACGATTTCGGTGCGCTATTTCATGCCGCACAGCTGCCATCGCGCCTTGGCTATCACAGGTTCAATTGGCTTGGCCACAGCGTGCGTCACCCAAGGTAGTGTGGTCGCACAGTTGCTCGGCGAAGCGAGCGAGCCACGGTTGAACCAAGTGCGAATTGAACATCCGAGTGGCGCAATAGACGTTGTGTTGTCCTACACAGGTGCGCATGCTGAGACCATTCGCGCTTCAGTAGTGCGAACATCACGTAGGTTGTTTTCCGGTTATGTCTACGCCACGGGCTCCCAGCGACTTGCCGGATAACGCCCCTTGGTCATGCCGGTCAAGGCTGACCTGAAACCGCTTCAATATTCACTGAATGTTCCCGCTGGGCAATGTCTATCGTGCCGCCTGGCGGGTTCGCGGTTGTACGCCTGCGCGTCGGCCACGCAACTCACAATAACAAGAGAATCAACCTATGCTCGCATTGCTTGGCTTGGCCATGGTGGTGGTGTTCACCTTCCTGATAATGACTAAACGGCTTTCGCCAATTGTCGCGTTGACAGTGGTGCCAATCATCTTTGCTGTCATTGGCGGCTTTAGTGGTACCACTGGCAAAATGATGCTAGATGGCTTGAAAATGGTCGCGCCTTCAGCAGCACTTTTGCTGTTCGCCATTCTATTTTTCGGCCTGATGATCGACGCCGGGCTGTTCGACCCGCTGATTCGCAAGATCCTCAAGCGAGTCAATGGAGACCCGATAAAGATCGCTGTCGGTACCGCGTTGCTCTCATTGGTGGTAGCCCTGGACGGTGATGGCACGACTACTTACATGATTACCTGTGCGGCGATGCTCCCCCTTTACAAACGCATCGGCATGAATCCCATGATCCTGGCGACCATCGCCATGCTGTCATTGAGCATCATGAGTGGAATGACTCCCTGGGGTGGCCCGGCGACTCGTGCTATCGCCGCGCTAGGCCTGGATGCCGGTGAATACTTTGTTCCCCTGCTACCTACCATGATTGGGGGGGCAACATGGGTAGTCTTCACCGCGTTTCTGCTGGGTCGAGGCGAACGCAAGCGGATCGGTAATATCCAGCTGGAGAGTGGCGGTGGCAACTGCTACATAAAAGCGATACTCGAAGACACCCCGCACAAACGCCCAAAGCTGGCCTATGTCAACCTGCTGCTGGTCATCGTGGTGATGGTCGCGCTTGTGATGGGGCTTATGCACTCCGCGATCCTGTTCCTCATCGGGTTTGTATTGGCGCTAATGATCAACTATCCGCAGCTGGATATTCAGAAGGAACGTATTCTGGCTCACTCGGGCAACGCCATGACCGTGGTACTTCTGGTCTTTGCAGCGGGTATTTTTGCCGGGATTTTTTCCGGCACGAAGATGGTCGACTCTCTCGCGCAAACCCTGGTTGACTGGATTCCGCCGTCTTGGGGGCACCTGTTCCCTCTCGTGGTGGCGATTACCAGCATGCCCCTGACGTTTGTCCTTTCAAACGATGCCTATTACTTCGGCGTAGTACCTATCCTGGCGAATGCCGCGGCCGCCTATGGCATTGATCCGCTAGAGATCGCCCGTGCTTCGATTCTCGGTCAACCGGTACACCTGATGAGTCCGCTGGTAGCCTCAACCCTGTTATTGGTCGGTATGGTCGATCGAGATATCGGCGACTTCCAGAAAGCCACGTTCAAATGGGCGCTGCTCACATCCCTGGTCGTTACCGCGCTCGCGCTGCTGACCGGGGCGATAAGTCTCTTCACCTAACTCACCCAGGCTGCTTCTTTTTTTCTAACGCCCCTCGCCAGCGGGGAGCGCAATACCCTGCACCTCAAATAACAACAATGAGTCGTTTGCCATGAGCACTTTTTATATCCGCCGAGCGATACTTTCTCTTCTGGGCCTATTACCGTTGGCCAGCGTCAACGCAGATGGTTTTATCAATGACAGCAAACTGAAGTTGCAATTACGTAACGTTTACTTCAATGAGAACTTTCGCGATAAACATGGTTTAAGTGCCAAGTCCGCGAGGACGGCGAAGAGCGAGCGAACCGAATGGGCCCAGGGATTTTTGCTGGATTATCAGTCGGGGTTTACCCAAGGCACCCTCGGGTTTGGTGTTGATGCACTGGGGTTGCTCGGGTTCAGACTTGACTCCGGACGTGGTCGCAGCGGCACTGGCTTGCTGCCCGTCCATGATGACGGCCGTGCAACTGAGGCATTCGCAAGTCTGGGTGTGACTGCAAAGGCTCGACTGGCCAAGACCACGGTCAAATATGGCACCTTGCTACCCAAGACTGCAGTGCTGATCTATAACGATGCTCGCCTGTTGCCGCAAACCTATCAAGGTGCTCAATTCAGCAGTATCGATATCGAAAGCCTTACGCTGACAGGGGGTTATTTAGATCGATTCAAACTGCGCGATTCTACTGACAGCGTGCCGATCGTGCCTGACGGTTATACCGGTGATAAATCCGCAGACTTCAGTTATGCCGGTGCGGAGTACAAACTGGGGAAAAACGTTCGCTTGAGTTACTACTACGGTGAGCTGGGAAATTTTTACCAGCAAAACTTCGCGGGTATCCAGCACGACTTAACGTTAGGTAACGGCGTATTGACCAGCGATTTACGTTATTTCAACAGCATCGATAGTGGGTCTGCCTACGGCGGCAAGATCGACAACAACATGCTGAGCGGGCAACTCTCCTACACCATCTCTGGCCATACGTTTGGTGGTGGATACCAGGCCTTGAGTGGCGATGCCGGGTTGCCCTACATCAGCGGTGCAACGGTCTACTCGTTTAGCAACGCGGGTATCGGTAAGTTTATCGAAGAGGATGAAAAAACCTGGATGCTCAACTACGGCTACAATTTTTCTGCCCTCGGCGTGCCTGGCCTCACGCTCTCCATGCGCTATCTGAGCGGCAACGACGGCAAGTCCAACACCACGGTTAAAGAGTGGGAGCGTGATGCCGAACTGGCTTATGTCGTACCACAAGGCACCTTTAAAGGTCTGGGCGTGCGGTTGCGCAACTACGTTTACCGCGCTGATTACGCCCGGGGTCGCGATAGCAACCGCCTCTACTTGACCTACGACATCGCGCTCTGGTGAGTCGCACCCCGCAGTCTGAGCAACAGCTGTAGGTTATCGGCCACCGCCCAGGTCAACAAATGTCCCGGTGGCATAGGACGCCTTGTCCGAGAGCAGCCAGACGATCGCTTCAGCCACTTCGTCCGGTCGCCCACCACGGGCCATGGGGATACCCGATTCGAGCTTGCTGACCCGGTCCGGATCACCGCTCAGGGCATGAAAGTCGGTGAAGATATAACCAGGGCGCACTGCATTGACCCGAATCCCCTCGCCCGCCACTTCCTTGGACAACCCTATGGTGAAGCTGTCCAGTGCGCCTTTGGACGCGGCATAGTCCACATACTCGCCCGGCGAACCCAGGCGTGAGGCCACCGACGAGACATTGACGATGCTGCCACCCTGCCCGCCATGCCGGGGCGACATGCGCAGCAGCGCATGCTTGGCGCACAGGATCGGGCCCAGCACATTGGTCTTGAGTATTTTGAGGATGCGGAACTCGGACATCTCATCGACCCGCGACTTATGCCCGACGGTCCCGGCATTGTTGACCAGCGCAGTGACGCGGCCCAATTCGGTATCGACCCGGTGGAACAGGCTGATCACTTCATCTTCGATGCTCACATCGGCGCGTACCGCAATGGCCTGGGCGCCCAGTGCGCGGACTTGCTCCAGCACACGCAACGCGGCTTCTTCGTCGGATTGGAAGTTGATACAGATGCGATAGCCCTGGCGGGCCGCCAACAAGGCCGTGGCGGCCCCGATGCCACGACTGCCACCGGTGATGATGACGACTTTGTCCATGTGTACTGACTCCCGATTCAACCTGAGCTGTTGGATCCAAGAATACCTGTGCCTGCCAGGTTTTGCATGGACTGGGGTCAATTGATCTCAGGGGGCAGGAGGCTTTTCCTTAGCCATGATGGCGTTCATGAATGTATCCGGCGGCAACGGGTGGCCCAGGTGGTAGCCTTGCAGCGAGTCGCAGCCCAGGCGCGTGAGGAAGTTCTGCTGCACATCGGTCTCGACCCCTTCGGCCACGATACGCAGGCCGAGGGCCTGGCCCAGGGCGACAATGGCCGAGACGATGGCGGCATCGTCGCTGTCATGTTCAAGATCACGGACAAAGCCGCGGTCGATTTTCAGCTCGTTGGCCGGCAAGCGCTTGAGGTACATCAGGCTGGAATAGCCCGTGCCAAAGTCGTCGATGGACAGGTCAACGCCCATTTCCGAGAGTTTTTGCAACACCGTCATGCTGGCATCGGCGTCGCTCATGGCCGTGGTTTCGGTGATTTCCAAGGTCAGGCTATTAGCGGGCAACTGGTGGCGTTGCAGGGCGTTGGCGACGCTGGCGACCAACCCGGCATGGCAGAACTGCAGGGCTGACAGGTTGACCGCAATGCGCCAGTCACGATAACCCTGGGCAAACCACACTTGCATTTGGCGGCATGCTTCGTTGAGCACCCAATCGCCAATGGCGATGATCAGCCCGGTCTTTTCTGCCAACTCGATAAACTTGTCCGGCAGCAACAGGCCATGTTGTGGATGCTCCCAGCGCAACAGGGCCTCAGCGCCGATGGCGCGGCCGCTGATCGCGTCGAACTTAGGCTGGTAATACAGGCGAAATTGCTGTTGCTCCACCGCATTGCGCAGGTCTTGCAACAGTTGCAGTTGCTTGCGCGCGTTGGTGTTCATCGACACATCGAAAAAGCTGTAGCCGTTCTTGCCCATGCCCTTGGCGTGATACATCGCCGCATCGGCATTCATCAGCAGTTCCTGGGGCGTTTCGCCGTTACCGGGGAACATCGCGATGCCGACGCTGGCGGAAATGTTCAGGTCATGCTCCGCTACTCGGAATGACTTGTTGATCAGCCCGACCTGACGCTCGGCCAGGCGCAGGGCATCGTCGGGCTGGGACAATTGCACCAGCAGTACGAACTCATCGCCGCCGATCCGGGCCAGGGTGTCCTGGCTGCGCAGGTCTTCACGCAGGCGCAGACCCACCTCACGCAACAACTGGTCGCCCAGATGATGGCCAAAGGCATCGTTGACCGGCTTGAAGCCGTCCAGATCAATAAACATCAGAGCAAAACAGCCGCCCTGCTCTTCGACCAATTGGGTGGCCTGCTGGATCCGGTCCGCCAGCAAGGTACGGTTTGGCAGGCCGGTGAGCGTGTCGTGCAAGGCCAGGTGGGTGAGTTCCTGGTTGGCCAGGGTCAGGGAGTCGGCCAGCACGGCGGTGCGCGCTTCCAGCCGGGCGTCGAGCAATGAAGTCAACAGAGCGATGGCCAGTACCGCCAGGGTGGTCACCAGCACCAGGTTGGCCAGGCCGCTGCCGCTCAGGCCATCCACCGATGCCCCGCAAAAACTGCCATCGGCAAAACGCGCGGCAGCCATGCCGGTGTAATGCATGCCGACGATAGCGATACCCATCACTACCGCTGCGCCGCCCCGTGCCAGGCGTACGTAAGGGGTATTGCGCCGTAGATTGAAGGCGATCCATAACGCGGCGGCCGAAGCCCCTACCGCAATCAGCAATGAGGCGCCAAACAGCGTAGGGTCGTAGTCGATGCCCGGCGTCATGCGCATGGCGGCCATGCCGGTGTAGTGCATGCTACTGATGCCTGCGCCCATGATCAGGGCACCAAAACCCAGTTGCCAGATAGGCAGGCGCGATTGGTTGACCAACCACAGGGCGAACCCGCAGGAAAAAATCGCGATCACCAGCGACAACGCCGTAATGCCGATGTCGTAGCCCAGCGCGATCGGCAGGCGGAAGGCCAACATCCCGATAAAGTGCATCGACCACACACCAATCCCCATGGCCAACGCCCCGCCGGCCATCCACAGGTACACCGCCCGGCCCTTGGCCGTGGCGATGCGGCCGGTCAGGTCCAGGGCGGTATAGGACGCAAGGATTGCCACAAACAGGGAAATGAGGACCAGTGCGGGGGAATAGGTGCCGGTAAGCATGGGTTTCTCATGGATGGCGGTGCGAACGGCGTCCGTGCCGCAGGGGAAAAGTTCGGGATTGTAGCGAGAATAATTCTTGAGTAGTTGAAATATTATCACAAGGCCATTACTGGCTATTCGCCCTTCCCTATCCACATCAAAGCGCGGAGCTGCGCCCTGTAGGAGCGAGCTTGCTCGCAAGAAACATCAACGATAACGCGTGCTACCAGAGTAAGCGCGTTGTTGTTGCGTTCTTCGCGAGCAAGCTCGCTCCTACAGGGGAGATGCGGGAGATTCACAATCAGGGTTTTGCGTCTGCCTGCATCTGGCCGTCCCATCCGCCGCCCAGCGCGGCGATCAGTTGCACGCTGGCGACCAGTCGGGTTTGTAGCAGGGTCAGTACGGTGCGCTCGTTGCTCAGGGCCGTGGCCTGGACATTGACCACATCCAGGTAGGCGATCAGACCCGCCTTGTACTGGTTCTGGGTCAGGCGCAAGGATTCACGGGCTGATTGCAGCGCTTCGTTGCTCACGCCTGCCTCATCCTCCAGGACTTTGAGCTGGACCATGTAGTTTTCCACCTCGCGGAAACCGTCGAGTACGGTCTGGCGGTACTTGGCCACGGTTTCATCGTAAGACGCTTCGGCGCGATCGACTTGTGCCGAACGCTGCCCGCCGTCGAACAAGGTCATCGCCAGTTTGGGCCCCACCGACCAGAAACGGTTCGGCAGGCTGATCCAGTCGGCGTAAGTGCTGCTGGAGTAACCACCGGCCAGGCTCAGGGTCAGGTCCGGGTAGTAGGCGGTTTTCGCCACGCCGATATTGGCGTTGGCGGCGATCACTGCACGTTCTGCCGAGGCGATGTCCGGGCGGCGCTCCAGCAGTTGCGATGGCAGGTTGGCGGGAATCTGCGGCAGTGCGGGAATGTCCTGGCTCACCGCCAGGTTGAACGTGGCCGGAGCCTCCCCGATCAGCACCGCGATGGCGTTTTCCAGCTGTGCCCGCTGCCAGACCAGGTCGATCATGCTGGCTTGGGTGCTTTTAAGCTGGGTTTGGGCCTGGGCCACTGCGTCTTTGCCGGAGACCCCCGCGCGGTACTGGTTTTCAGTCATTTGCAGCGAGCGCTGGTAGGTCTCCACGGTGGCTTGCAACAAGCGCGTCTGTTCGTCCATGACCCGCAGTTGCAGGTAGTTCTGCACCAACTCCGACTGCTGGCTCAGGCGCATGGCGGCAAGGTCGGCGGCGCTGGCTTGCTCACTGGCGTTGCTGGCCTCCAGGCCACGACGCAACTTGCCCCAGATATCCGCCTCCCAGCTCACACCCAACTGCGTATTGAGGGTGTCGCGGATACCGCTGCTGGAGCTGCTCAAGCTCGCATTGCTGCTGCCGGTGCCCTGGCTGGCGCGGGTTTTCCCGGCGCTCAGGTCGATCGTCGGGAAGAATGCGCCCCGGGAGCTACGCGCGGTGGCCTGGGCCTGGCGGTAGCGGGCCTCGGCCTGGGCCACGGTCTGGTTGGCGTTGTTGAGCTTGTCCACCAGGCTGTTGAGTTGCCGGTCGCCATACAGCTCCCACCAGGCGCCACGGGCCAGGGCATCGCTGGGCGCCGCCTGGCGCCAGCCCTGGGCCTCTTTGTACTGCGCCGGCTCAGCCACTTGCGGGCGCTGATAATCGGGGCCTATGGCGCAGGCGCTGAGTAGCACGCCGCAAAACACCAATATTGACAGCCGTCCTGTAGGAGCGAGCTTGCTCGCGATGGTCTCAAGGGCACCGCGTACATTCAGGCATAGTGCGTTATGGTTGGCGTTTTTCGCTGGCAAGCCAGCGCCTACAGGGAGGTGCGTTGCGGTCATAGCGGAGTATCCAGGGCGGCGTCGGTACGCACCCCGCGCCAGCCGTTGAAACGGTGGCGCAGGCGGTCGAGATAGAGGTAAACCACCGGGGTGGTGTAAAGGGTCAGGATCTGGCTGAACACCAGGCCGCCGATAATCGTCAGGCCCAGGGGCTGGCGCATTTCCGCACCTTCTGCGGTGCTCAGCAGCAGGGGCAAGGCGCCGAGGATCGCTGCCAGGGTAGTCATCAGGATCGGCCGCAAGCGCAACAGGCACGCGCTGCGGATGGACTCCAGGGGATCCATGCCATCCTTGCGTTCCAGTTGCAGCGCCAGGTCGATCATCAGGATCGCGTTTTTCTTCACCACGCCGATCAACAGGAACAGGCCCAGCAGCGAGATCAGGCTGAATTCGGCGCCCAGCACGTAGATCGACAACAGCGCGCCAACCCCGGCCGACGGCAAGGTCGAGAGAATGGTCAGTGGGTGGATATAGCTCTCATAGAGAATCCCCAGCACCAGGTACACCGCCACCAGTGCGCCGAGGATCATGAACGGCTGGCTTTTCTGGGTGGCGGCGAAGGCATCGGCGGTACCGGCCATCTTCGCAATCACATCCTCCGGCAAGCCGACCTTGGCAATCGCCCGCTCGATGGCGGCTGTGCCCTGCTCCACCGTGACCCCGGGTGCCATGTCGAAGGCAATGTCTTCTGAGGCGAATTGCCCTTCGTGGCTGACGCGGTCGTCGGCCAGGCTGTTTTCGTAGTGGGCGATGGTCGACAGCGGGATCCGCGCGCCATCGGCGGTAATCACCTGTACCTGATTGAGGGTGATCGGGTCCTGGGCGTACTTCGGATTGACCTCCATCACCACCCGGTACTGGTTGAGGCTGTCGTAGATCGTGGAAATCTGCCGCTGGCTATAGGCGTTGTTCAGCACCGAGGTGACCATGTTCATATCCACGCCCAGGCGCTTGGCCTGATCACGGTCGACAATCAGCGTCACCTGTTGTGCGCCACGGCCTTCGCGAGCGTCGATGGCGGTCAGTTCCGGCAGTTCACGCAAGGCGGCGACCACTTTCGGGTACCACAGGCGCAAGGCGGCCAGGTCGCCACTTTGCAGGATGTAGGAGTATTGCGACGACGTCTGGTCGCGGCCACCGCCAAACTGCAGGTCCTGGTCGGCCATCAGCATCAAGCGGCCACCCGGCACCGGCGGCACGTTTTTGCGCAGGCGCTCGATCACCGCCTGGGCCGACAGCTTGCGCTCCTTGATCGGCTTGAGGCGCACCAGCATCACTGCGTTGTTGGTGCCGTTGCTGCCACCGATAAAGCCGGCCACGCTTTCCACTGCTGGGTCTTGCAGCACGGCCTTGCGGAAGATTTCCATCTTTGGCTGCATGACACTGAATGACAGGCCGTCATCCCCGCGTACAAAACCGATCAGTTGCCCGGTGTCCTGCTGCGGCATAAAGGTTTTTGGCACCACCACATACAGTGCGATATTCACACCAATGGTCACGAACAGGCTGAGCAGCGTCAGGCGCTTGTGCCGCAGGACCCAGTCCAGGCTACGGGCGTAACCGGCCACCATCTTATCGTTGACCTTCTGGCTCCAGCGCTGCAAACCGGTCTCCTGCCCTTTGACATGGGGCTTGAGCCAACGGGCGCAGAGCATCGGGGTCAGAGTCAGCGAAACCACCAGCGAAACGATGATCGCCGCCGCCAGGGTGATGGAAAACTCACGGAACAGACTGGTGACAATCCCGCCCATGAACAGGATCGACAGGAACACCGCCACCAGCGACACGTTCATCGACAGCAGCGTGAAGCCGACCTCCTTGGCGCCCAGGTACGCGGCCTTCATCGGCGCGATACCGTCGTCGATGTGCCGGGAAATGTTCTCCAGCACCACGATGGCGTCGTCCACCACCAGGCCGGTGGCGAGGATCAGGGCCATCAGCGACAGGTTATTCAGGGAAAAGCCATAGAGGTACATGATCGCAAAGGTGCCCACCAATGACACCGGCACCGCCAGGGTCGGGATCAGCGAGGCGCGGAAGTTGCCGAGGAACAGGTACACCACCAGGATCACCAGGGCCACGGCAATCAGCAGGGTCATTTCTGCTTCGTGCAAGGTGGCGGTGATCACCGGCGAGCGGTCCATGGCGAGGTTGAGCTTGACGCTGGACGGCAGCACCGCCTGCAGCGCCGGCAACTGGGCCTTGATCTGCTTGACGGTCTCGATGATGTTGGCACCGGACTGGCGGTTGATCACCAGCAACACGGCTGAGTCGTTGTTGAAGAACCCGCTGTTGTAGCGGTCCTCGACACCGTCGCTGATCTTGGCCACGTCACTCAAGCGCAAGGCAGCGCCGTCCTGGTAGCGGATCAGCAACGGCTCGTAGTCCTTGGCCTTTTCCAACTGGTCATTGGCCTGGATCTGCCAATTGCGCTGACCATCTTCCACCGAGCCCTTGGGCCGGCGCACGTTGGCATTGGCAATGGTGTCGCGCACTTCGTCCAGGGATACGCCGTACTGGTCCAGGGCCTTGGGTTCCAGTTCGATGCGCACCGCAGGCAGGGAACTGCCGCCGATCTGCACTTCGCCCACGCCCGGCACCTGGGACAGGCTTTGCGAGAGGATGGTCGAGGCCAGGTCGTAGAGCTGGCCCTTGGGCAACACATCCGAGGTCAGCGACAGCACCATGATCGGCGCCTGGGACGGGTTGATCTTCTTGTAGGTGGGCATGCTGCGCATACCGCTGGGCAACAGGTTGCGCGAGGCGTTGATCGCCGCCTGCACCTCCCGCGCCGCGCCGTTGATATCGCGGTCGGAGTCGAACGCCAGGATCACCCGGGTCGAGCCCTGGCTGGAGGAACTGCTCAGGGTGGTAACCCCGGCAATCGCGCCGAAGGAACGCTCAAGCGGCGTGGCCACGGTGGAGGCCATCACTTCCGGGCTGGCACCGGGCAAGCTGGCAGACACCACGATCACCGGGAAGTCGATCTGCGGCAACGGCGAGACCGGCAGCAAATTGAAACTGACGCCGCCCAGCAACATGATCGCCAGGCTCAGCAGCATGGTGGCTACCGGCCGGCGAATGAAAGGTCCGGACAGGTTCATGGCTCAACCGGCTCCAGCGCTTCGGGGGGCTTGCGCCAGCGACGGCCAAGGCGATCAAAGTACAGGTAGATCACCGGGGTGGTGAACAGCGTGAGGATCTGGCTCAACAGCAGGCCACCGACCATCACCAGGCCCAGGGGTTGGCGCAACTCGGCACCGGAACCAGTAGCGAGCATCAACGGTACCGCACCGAACAAGGCTGCCAGGGTGGTCATCAGGATCGGCCGGAAGCGCAGCAGCGCCGCCTGGTAGATCGCGGTCTGCGGGTCCAGGCCCTGGTTGCGTTCGGCGTCGAGGGCGAAGTCGATCATCATGATCGCGTTCTTCTTGACGATGCCGATCAGCAGAATGATGCCGATGATCGCGATCATTCCCAGGTCATTGCCACTGAGCAGCAACGCCAGCAAGGCCCCCACCGCAGCCGATGGCAGGGTCGAGAGGATGGTGATCGGGTGGATATAGCTCTCGTACAGCACGCCGAGCACGATGTACATGGTCACCACCGCCGCCAGGATCAGCAACAAGGTGCTCGACAGCGAGGCTTCGAACGCCTGGGCTGCCCCCTGGAACTGAGTCTGCACGCCGACCGGCATGCCGATGTCCTTCTGCACTTGGTTGATCAGTTCCACACCTTTACCCAGGGCCACGCCGGGCGCCAGGTTGAACGACATCATCACCGCCGGGAACTGGCCGATATGGGTAATCGCCAGTTGGGCCTGGCGCTGCTCGACACGGGCCAGGCTCGACAGGCGAACCTGGCCGCCATCGGTGGTTTTCACATGGATCTGGTTCAGCGCATCAGGCCCCAGGCTTTCGCCGGACTGGGCCTGCAACACCACGCGATACTGGCTGGCCTGGGTGTAGATCGTGGAAATCTGCCGCTGGCCGAAGGCGTCGTACAAGGCGTCGGTGATATTGGCAACCGAGACGCCCAGGCGCGAGGCCGCGTCGCGGTCGATCACCATGTAGACCTGCAAACCCTTGTCCTGCAGGTCACTGGCCACGTCGGTGAGTTCAGGCAACTGACTCAGGGCCTGGACCAGTTTGCCGCTCCACAGCGCCAATAGATCGGCATCCGGGGACGACATACTGAATTGATATTGGGTGCGACTGACGCGGTCTTCGATGGTCAAGTCCTGCACCGGCTGCATGAACAGGCGGATCCCCACCAATTTGTCCAATGCCGGTTGCAGGCGGGCGATCACCTCGACGGCACTCAGGTCCCGCTCCTTGTGGGGCTTGAGGTTGATCAGCAGGCGACCACTGTTGAGCGTGGCGTTATCACCATCCACACCAATGTAGGACGACAGGCTGTCTACCGCTGGATCTTCAAGGATGATCTTTGCCAGTTCTTGCTGGCGCTGGCTCATGGCAGCAAAGGAAATCGACTGCGGGGCTTCGGAAATACCCTGGATCACCCCGGTGTCCTGCACCGGGAAGAAGCCCTTGGGTACCACCATATACAACACCACGGTCAGGCCCAGGGTGGCGACGGCCACCAGCAGGGTCAGCGGCTGGTGCTTGAGCACCCACTGCAACTTGCGCCCGTAGGCGGCCACCAGCCAGTCGATCCAGGCGCCGCTGGCTTTGTAGAAGCGGCCCTGTTCCTCTTCCTTCGGTTCGCGCTTGAGCAGGCGTGCGCACATCATCGGCGTCAGGGTCAGGGACACCACCAAGGAGATGAGGATGGCTACCGCCAGGGTGATGGCAAATTCGCGGAACAGCCGACCGACCACATCAGCCATAAACAGCAACGGGATCAATACCGCGATCAGCGACAAGGTCAGGGAAATCAGGGTAAAGCCAATCTGCTTGGCGCCCTTGAGCGCGGCGGCCATTGGGGTCTCCCCTTCCTCGATATAGCGGGAGATGTTCTCCAGCATCACGATCGCATCGTCCACCACAAAACCGGTGGCGATGGTCAGGGCCATCAGGGTCAGGTTGTTGATGGAGAACCCGGCCAGGTACATCACGCCAAAGGTGCCGATCAAGGACAGCGGCACGGCAATCGACGGGATGATGGTGGCGCTGAAGCGGCGCAGGAACAGGAACGTCACCATCACCACCAGGGCAATGGCAATCAGCAATTCATGCTGCACATCGGTGACCGAGGCGCGGATGGTCTGGGTGCGGTCGGTAAGGACTGTCACGTCCAGGCCCGCCGGCAGGTTGTCGGTGATGCTCGGCAGCAGCGCCTTGATGCGATCCACCACCTCGATCACGTTGGCTCCAGGCTGGCGCTGGATATTGAGCAACACGGCCTGGTTTTCATTGGCCCAGGCGGCAAGGCGCTCGTTCTCGGCGCCATCGACGATTTGTGCGACGTCTTTCAAGCGCAGCGGTGCACCGTTGCTATAAGCCAGGATCAGTTCGGCGTACTGCTCAGGTGACACCAACTGGTCGTTGGCGTCGAGCATCGAGACTCGGGTCGGGCCGTCAAAGTTACCCTTGGGCTGGTTGACGTTGGAGGCGGCGATCAGGCTGCGCACGTCCGCCAGGTTCAAGCCATTGGCCGCCAAGGCCTCGGGGTTGACCTTGATCCGCACCGCCTGGCGTTGGCCACCGGCAATGCTGACCATGCCGACGCCGCTGATCTGCGCGATTTTCTGCGCCATGCGCGTATCGACCAGGTCATTGAGCTTGGGCAGCAGCATCGTTTTAGACGTGATGGCCAGGGTCAGCACCGGCGTGTCGGCCGGGTTGACCTTGTTGTACACCGGCGGTGCGGGCAAGTCCGACGGCAACAGGTTGCTGGCCGCGTTGATCGCTGCCTGCACCTGCTGCTCGGCGACGTCCATATTGACGTCGAGGTTGAAGCGCAGGGTCAGCACGGAGGCGCCACCGGAACTGGTGGAGGCCATCTGCGTGAGACCGGGCATTTGCCCGAACTGGCGTTCCAGGGGTGCGGTCACCGCGCTGGTCATCACGTCCGGGCTCGCGCCGGGGTACAGGGTCATGACACGGATGGTCGGGTAATCCACCTGGGGCAAGGCCGACACCGGCATCAGGCGATAGGCAATCAGGCCGGCCAGGACAATGGCCAGCATGCTCAGGGTGGTGGCGACGGGCCTGAGGATGAACAGCCGTGACAGGTTCATGCGCCGGCCTTTTGCGCCTTGCCAGCATCCGCCGCCGGGCTGCTTTCGCCTTGCGCCGCGGGCTGGCCCTGCAAATGTTCGGTTGGTGTGGTCGGTACCTGATTGCTGTCATTGACCACTTCTACGTCGGTGCCGTCCTTCAGGCGGTCGGTGCCTTCCAACACCACGCGGTCGCCAGCGGCCAGGCCGTCCTTGACCACGGTGTTCTGGCCATCGGTATCACCAATGACCAGCGTGCGGATCTTGACCTTCTTGTCACCGTCCAGGGCATAGACAAAGGTGCCATTGGTGCCGAACTGGATCGCGGCCGAGGGGACCAGCACCACGTTTTTCAGGGTGTCTGCCAGCAGGCGCACGTTGACGAATTGATTGGGGAACAACACCTGGTCCTGGTTATCGAAGCGCGCCTTGAATTTCAAGGTGCCGGTGGCGACGTCAATCTGGTTGTCCAGGCTCTGCAACACGCCGGTGGCTTGCAGTTGCACATCGCCACGATCCCAGGCCTGCACTGGCAGCTTGTTGCCGGTGCGATAGCGGGCCAATACGGTTTGCAGGGTGTTCTCCGGCAGGGTGAACGCCACGCTGATCGGCTGGGTCTGGGTGATGATCGCCAGGGCGGTGGTGTCGTTGGCCGCTACCAGGTTGCCGACGTCCAGTTGGCGCAGGCCGACACGGCCGGAGATCGGCGCGCGGATCTGGGTGAATTCAAGGTTGAGCTTGGCGTCATCCACCGCGCCCTGGTTGGTCTTGACCGTGCCCTGGTATTGCAGGACCAGCGCAGCGGCGGTGTCCAGGGTCTGTTTGGCGATACTGTCCTGCTCATACAGGCCGCGATAACGTTCAAGGTCGACCTGGGCGTTTTTCAACTGGGCCTGGTTTTGCAGCAGCGTGCCCTGAGCCTGAAGCAATGCATTCTGATAGCTGCGCGGGTCGATTTGCGCCAACAAGTCGCCAGCCTTGACCATCTGGCCCTCTTCAAAGGCTATCTTGACCAGTTCTCCCCCGACCCGGCTGCGCACGTTGATGGTGTTCAATGCGGTCACGGTACCCAGCGCCTTGTAGTACAGCGGGAAATCCCCCGTCACTGCTGGCGCGACACGTACCGGCACCGCAGCGCCCGAACCACCGAAGCCGGGACGCATCATCCCCGTCTTGCTGGTCCTGGCTGCCGGGGCGTCTTTCTGGACGGTGCCAGCAGGCCAGAACTTCCAGCACAGGCCGGCGACCACCAACAGGACAAGCAAGCCAAACAGCCAGCGGCGGGAATTGCGGGGAGACGATTGCATGGATTGATCAACCATTGGATGCGAGGGCTTCTTCTTTGGGAGGCTGAAAGATAAGCACTGGAGCGCGTTTAGAGAAGCGCCTTTACCGGCTATTTACCTTCAGGCTTACAAACATTTACTTTTCGACTTAAAACATCAGCAATTTGGGCTAAACCGCTGAAGCACAAATAAAAACGGCCTGGACTAGGCCAGGCCGCAAGCATGCATCATACGGGTTACTGCAAAGCGACAGTAACGCGCAGGAACAATTACTTCAGTACGGCCAGGGCCGCTTCGTAGTTTGGCTCTTCAGCGATCTCGCCAACCAGTTCGCTGTGCAGCACTTTATCGTTTTCGTCCAGTACCACCACGGCGCGGGCGGTCAAGCCCTTGAGGGCGCCGTCGGCAATGGAGACACCGTAGTCAACGGCAAAATCGGCGCTGCGGAAGTCCGACAGGTTCTTCACGTTTTCCAGGCCTTCGGTACCGCAGAAGCGAGCCTGGGCGAATGGCAGGTCGGTGGAGATGCACAGTACAACGGTGTTGTTCAGGTCGTTGGCCTGGGCGTTGAACTTGCGTACCGAAGTCGCGCAGGTCGGGGTGTCAACGCTTGGGAAGATGTTCAGTACTTTGCGCTTGCCAGCGAAAGTCGCCAGGGTGACGTCCGACAGATCGCCTGCGGTCAGGGAAAAGTCGAGAGCCTGGGTACCAATTTTCGGCAACTCGCCTTCAACCTGGACCGGGTTGCCTTTGAGAGTGACTTGAGCCATGAACGGAATCCTTATGCTGGGTTAGATGAAACAAATTCGAGAGGCCGAAGTTAACCACAAAGTGCGATTGACACCTATGGGCCGCGAGAAAAACTCATGTCGGCATCAGGACCGAGGTGCTGTGGTTTAATTACCGCGCTTTTGCCCTGCCCTTGAAGGAATCCACCGTTGAAGAATCAGCCTGCCACCCACGTTCTGGTCATTGGTTATGTCTGGCCGGAGCCGCGCTCCTCGGCTGCGGGCGGGCATATGATGCAGATCCTGGAGAGTTTTCTTACGCAAGGTTGGGAAATTACCTTCAGCAGCCCGGCGGCCATTGGCGAACATAAGGCCGACCTCGCGGCACTCGGCATTCGCGAATGTACTATCGAGCTCAATAACAGCAGTTTCGATGAATTTATCCACGAACTGGCCCCGGATATCGTGCTGTTCGACCGATTCATGATGGAAGAGCAATTCGGCTGGCGAGTAGAAAAACACTGCCCCGATGCCTTGCGTGTGCTGGAAACCTCCGATTTGCAGAGCCTGCGCGATGCCCGCCACCAACGCCTGAAGGATTTCCTGAAACACTCGCCACAGGCAGATGACTTCAGCCCCTTGTTCGCTCCGGCCCTGGAAGAAGAATTCCAGTTGATGGCCGACACTGACCTGGCCAAGCGCGAGATTGCGGCGATCTACCGCTGTGATATCAGCCTGATGATTTCCGACGTCGAAATCCAACTGCTCACCGAACACTTCAAGGTGCCTGCCGCCCTGCTCCACTGGTGCCCGCTGATGGTCGACCCGCCTGCCGAAGCGTTTACACCCTACGACGAGCGTGCGCATTTCCTGAGCATCGGCAACTTCCGTCACGCGCCCAACTGGGATGCCGTGCTGTGGATGAAAAACAGTGTCTGGCCGTTGATTCGCCAGCGCCTGCCCGGTGCTCAACTGCATGTCTATGGCGCTTACACACCACCCAAGGCCACGGCGCTGCACAATCCGGCGCAAGGCTTTCATGTGATGAACTGGGCCGAGGATGCCCTGCAGGTGATGTCGGCAGCGCGCATCTGCCTGGCGCCCCTGCGCTTTGGCGCAGGAATCAAGGGCAAGCTAGCGGATGGCATGCTCTGTGGCACGCCCAGTGTCACCACGCCCATCGGCGCCGAAGGCATGGGCGACGAGCAGCCCTGGCCTGGGGCAATCGCCCACAGCGCGACGGCCCTGGCCGCAGCCGCCGTCGCGTTGTACGAAGACCCGCAAGC
Organism: Pseudomonas sp. FH4; assembly: GCF_000510915.2. Taxonomy (NCBI): domain Bacteria; kingdom Pseudomonadati; phylum Pseudomonadota; class Gammaproteobacteria; order Pseudomonadales; family Pseudomonadaceae; genus Pseudomonas; species Pseudomonas sp. FH4. The sequence continues at coordinate 88,443 of NZ_AOHN01000019.1, forward strand.
CTGGACCATGGCCCAGCAACGTGGCCGGGAGCTGCTTGCCCAGCGCTACACCGCACATATCCATGGGCCTGCACTGGTCGAGCGTTTGCAACACTGTCGTGACGAATTGGCACAGCACCGGCGCAACAACTTTACCGGCAGCATGTTGCGCCACCATTTGCACAAAAGTACCCAATACATGGCGCAATGGATCGAGGCGAAAAACCGCGTGCTTTAAACACCCATGCTGGCGAGGTGGCACGCAACGGGGCATTATCGGCTGTGCAACCACAATAAAAGCGACGTCAGCATGACCCGAGCCGCGCGAATCACTGACCCTTCCTACGAGTTGATGGACGACCACAACGGCCTGTCCATCATCTATCGCCAGCACGGCTTCCCCTGCCCTCTGGTGCGCTGGCACTTTCACAAGGAGTACGAGCTGCACCTGATTGTTGCCAGTTCCGGCAAGGTGTTTATCGGCGACTATATCGGCAACTTCTACCCGCAAAGCCTGTTCCTCACCGGCCCCAACCTGCCCCACAACTGGATCAGCCAGGTGGAGGAAGACGAAGTGGTGCCAAAGCGCGACATGTTGGTGAATTTCACCGATGAATTGCTGGAGGGCGGCAGCCAGATCTTCACTGAACTCAAGAGCCTGGCACCGCTGCTGGAGCGAGCACAGTACGGCATCGAGTTTCGCTGTAAAAAAACCATCGCCCAGGCCATGACCCTGATGCAGCGTATCGAGGACGCCCAGGGCATGACGCGGCTGGGGCACTTTTTTATCTTGCTGGAGGCACTCAGTACCTGTGAGGACTACCAGTTGTTATCAGGTGTGACCACGGCGCAACTGGCCGATGAGCACAGCATCGACCGTACCAACCGTGCGGTGGACTATATTTTTGCCCACTACGCCCGCGACTTGTCCTTGGAGGAAGTCGCGCACTATCTGGGGATGAAGCCGACCTACTTCTCTCGGGTGTTCAAGCAAGCCACCGGGCGCACCTTCGTCGAGTTCGTCAATCGGCTGCGCATCAGCAAGTCCTGCGAGTTGCTGGCCGATGGCGATAAGGCCGTGACCGATGTGTGCTTTGAGTCAGGCTTCAACAACATTTCCAATTTCAACCGCCGGTTCCAGCAGCTCAAGGGCATGACGCCGTCCCACTACCGACGCCTGGCGGTGCAGCGCTTGACGGAGCAGAACCTGGCCTGAGCGTCCCCAGGGACGGCTAATTCACGACCACTCGTCGCCACTGTCAATGTTGACAGTTATGCCCGCCCCCGCCTTGGGTGTGTGATGTCCTTGTCCAGTTTTCCTGCACAAGGAACCCCCCTCGATGAAGAAGCTCACATCATCCCCCAGCACACCTTATTGCTACGAGCCTGTACTACCAGCCGTTGACGAACTCGAACCGCCCTTCGTCAGCGATGAAGTGCGCCCGTTTCCAGGCGCTACGCTCGGGCTGGGTATCCGACAAACCCGGCCCTGGATGACTGTGAATATTCCGCGATGGATCTTGTTCGGGCTAGGCGATATATACAAGTTCTACATGGGCAGTGATCGCTTTGCCATTGCCTCGGATGAGGTCAGGTACGAGGATTTGGACAAGGCGAAAGTGCAGTTGGTAATCCCTCCCGAGTTGATACCAGAGGGGTTGACCTACCCGTGTTTTTGCGAAGTGATTCGGTCCGGCTCAGGCACCCCCAATACTTCCCCGCGTCAAACCTGGTTCGTCAAACGCACACGTCCAGGGGGTGTCAGTAAAGATCCTGGGCTGCCATATCACACTGAGCTGGTGCTACATCTGCCGCCAGACCTGGTAGGAGGCGTGCTCGACCCCGAGCGTGCAAAGGAAGGGGTGGAGATGACGATCAGCCCTTACCCCAACATCACAGCAGGCGACACCGTCCAGGTGTATTGGAACGGCCGTCCGGTGCAACTGACAATTGATGACGAGCATGTCGCCGGTCTCAAGCCCATTGTCGTGCTGATCCCTGAGTCAATCATCACGCTGGGAGGCAGTGGCGAGGTCACTATTCGCTTTCGGCTCTATGACAAGGTGTTCAACTTTTCCGGGGAAATCCAGCAATGGTCACAAGCTGTCACGCTGGATACCGACCTGACGCATGGCCTGCTTGAGGCACCGCACTTCGTGGTGAACGGAAACTCCGTCAGGGAACTGAATCTCGACATCCATGGCGATACAGACTTCGAAGTAGAGGTCGTGATCCCCAGAAGGCTGCCAAATGGGAGCCTGACACCTGCCGGCGCCTTGATTGTGGTGACATTGACAGGAGCAGACGCACAGGATTTGCCCTTCTACAAGACGCTGCCGGCGTTCCCTGCGCGCATTGGCCTGTCGGCCTCGACCTGGGTGGATCGTAAAGACCTTGAGGCCGTGATCAACGGCCACATGCAGATCGAATACACCCTGACAACGTCCACGGGTGTGTTCCTCGCTGCCTCCCGACGCCTGAACATCACGGTGTTCGGTACGAAAAACTCAATGCCCCCGATGCACATCGAGCAAGACGAAGGCGGCAACATCGACCCTGAACACCCCTTTATCAAAGTCATTTTCCCGCGGTACACCCCCTACGACCGCAACTACAATGTGACGCTGCGCATGGAGGCCATACGGCCCGGGGGCGGCCTGGTGTTCTATGAAGAAACACTATTGGCAGGTGCCGAGCCGCCACCGGAGCGCTATCGCATTGTACACAAGGAAGATTTCGATCGTTTCGTCGGCCTGGGGCCGGTCAGAGTGCTCTACCTCGTCGACAACGGCATGATGCGGATCATGGTTCCCGGCATTCAGGCGATCCGCAAATCCGATGAATTGGTAGTGACCTTTGGCCCACGCTATGCCGAGCTGCCAGCGCCGCAGATGCAATATGTCGATGCGTTCAACAATCTGGATCCGGATCGCATAAAGGGAGGCCTGGTCCAGATAACACTGTCGTTCACACGTACGTTCCCTGGCGATATTTTCAAGTGGACATTGCTCGGAGCGAACAGCAACGGTAGCGACAGTGGCGAGATACTCCTCAATAGCGGGACGGCAGGCAAACCAGTGGTGTTCACGCTCGACCGGGCGTTGTTCGATGCCAATTTGAATAGGGAAATTCGCCTCAGCTATTCGCGGGTGCCAGTAACCGGTGGCAATCCGCAATACTCAGAGGTGTTGGTCGTCACCGTGGGGCAAGCCCTGGATCTGCTGCGACCAGAGGTGCTGCAAGCCCAGCGTTACCCCGACCAAGTGCCACCCGAGGCTGTACTGCGCGGCGCAACCATCGCTGTCACCTACCCACAAATGCTCCCCAGCCATCGTATCCGCGCTTGCTGGACCGGTATTCCCGAGATTGGTACCTATTGCGACACGAAGGATGGCAACACCTCCAGAACCGTGCACTTCGAGGTTCCGCCAGAGGTCATTGGTGCCAATCTCAATGAATATGGGCGCTATATCGATGTGCAGTACTTTGTAGTGCTGGGTACACATCAGACGCCGTCGCCGGTACTGAGCCTGTATGTGTTACCACCGGTACTCCCCCTGCCCTACCTCGAAGGCCATACCAGCAGCGTACTGGACGTCAGCACATTGATCGGTACTGAACGCGCCATGGTCGATCGCTGGAGCTTTATCAATCGCAATCAACGGATGTGGTTTGAACTGCATGGCACCTATGCCAATGACGCCCCATTCTTTTTTGCGCTCTACAACGGCGACCTGGTGACGTACAACGGTGAACAGATCGGTATCCGGCCACAGGCGCCGGTGAGCGAACTGCGCCAACTCAAGGATGGCTCGCAATTGCTCATGCGCTTTGGCGTGACATTTGACCAGACGGTCTATGACACCAATGCCCTGTGGTTCCCGGAGCGCAGGTATACAGTCCAGGCTATTCCAGCGGAGTTTCCGGTGCCCAGGCTGGTGCAGGCAACGGGTTCCGGCACTGCTGTGACGTTAACAGCGCTGAGTGCGCAATACGGTGCGACGGTAGAAGTGCCCTACAGCCCAATGTACACCAGCGACATCATCACCCTGGAAGTGAGAGGCACCGATGGACCAGGCTCGGCAGAACTGGGGCCAAAAACTGGCGAAATCGATGGGACGGTCAACTTCGATCTGTCAGCGGCACTGATTGCCGCCAATATTGGCAACCGTGACACCACCTTTACCGTGAAATATACGGTCCTGCGCACTGGCCAACTCCGTTCGTCAGTCGTGTTGACCGTTACGCTGAAGGCCATCCCATTGGCCGAATTGAGCAAAACCGTAATCCGTATCGATGAAGCGGCTAACGGCGTACTCAATGTGGACGAGTTGATCGGTGATGCAACAGCAAGGTTGGGGACCTGGCCGTTCATTGCCAGGGACCAGCCCGTATGGCTGCGTTTGCTCGGTAACAAACCCGACGGTACGGCACACAACTTAACCCTGCTGAACGGAGCCCAGGGTGACCGGGTGAGTGACGGGTGGTTGAACCAAGGGTATCAATTGCTGACGGTACTCAATACTTACCTGAGAGACCTTGGAAACGGCACTCGACTGTCGATGCAGTTCAAAGTGGCCCTCAATCACAGTACCGATGAGTGGAAAGCACTTGAGTTTCCAGTGGTTACGTACTCCATATTGAGCCTGCTGATCTCAGACAAAACGCCCTTCACCGGTGGGTTCATGAATGGTTGGATCAGCCAGTACCCCAAAGAGAAAAGCATCCAGCGCGAGGCGGATGGCAACTATTACCTGCGGCACGGCCCTCTGACGGGGGATGGTGTCAGAATCTACAAAATATATACCCCGGTCGACTATGGGTATTATCGAGTCAGGTTTAAATACAGGATCAACAAGTTTGCCAGCATTGGTGGGCCAACCAGTATGTTCATTCACCTGGCTAATTTGACGCGCAACATTATCGTCCCCAACCTCAACACATGGAACTATGTCGATGAATACCTGGGTTATTGGAAAGGCGGGGATTTTCAAGCCTCAATAGCTGTTATGAATCCGACGACTGGCGGGATCTACGATATAGATGATGTCTGGATCCAACAGCGACACTTTCCGGGTTGAGTTGCAGCAAACAAGGGGGTAGGTGCAATGCACTTATCCCCTGCTTTTTTGCGTTGATTCACCCTGCAGCCAGCGCTCTCCGAAAATGCTAGGGCCTTACACATGCCACCAGTTTTTCGTCAAATTCCAGCCCGGTTGGGCATGTATAAGGATACTGAATCCACCGTTGGGTCGCTGAGTTAAACACACATCGGTAGAACCCCCCCACTCTGTCAGTGCTTTTGAAATACCCCGCCCTAGTACAAGGAGGTTCTCGTGATTCCGGAGGTGTTGTTGTACAAGCACCGATAGAAACCGCCATGAGTAAGCCCAGTGCGATTTTATAGAGGGTGTGACCTTTGGGGTTTACGCGGGAACAGTTCATAAACATCTCCTGATTAGGTTTTGCCAAACTATTAACCCTCTGCTGTTCCCTTGCGTCTACTGTCAGAAATAACAGGTTGCTGCTCTCGTGTGAGGTTTTGACTGCCCAGCAGGCTCAGTGCAAAAAAGTATTAGTTAAAGTGTTCACAAGGATTTGTCACCACGCCTGCAGCAGGCTGTAATCAACGCACACTCTTCCTGCTGCCATGGAAGACACAACAACAATAACTGTCCTTCTGCAGCCCCCGGGCGCAGAACTGGAGTGCGCGATGAATCTCACAGCAAAAGCACTGCTTGCCTGTACCTGCATGACCCTCAGCGCCGTCAGCCTTGGCGCACAAACCCTGACCATTGCCACCGTCAATAACAGCGACATGATTCGCATGCAAAAGCTCTCGAAAACCTTCGAGGCCGAGCACCCGGACATCAAGTTGAACTGGGTAGTGCTGGAAGAAAATGTCCTGCGCCAACGCCTGACCACGGATATCGCGACCCAGGGCGGGCAGTTCGATGTATTGACCATTGGCATGTACGAAGCTGCACTGTGGGGTGCCAAGGGCTGGCTGGAGCCGATGAAGGATCTGCCGGCTTCCTACGACCTTGACGATGTTTTCCCTTCGGTACGCGACGGTCTTTCCGTCAAGGGCTCGCTGTACGCCCTGCCGTTCTATGCCGAAAGCTCCATCACCTACTATCGCACCGACCTGTTCAAGGCTGCCGGACTGACCATGCCTGAACATCCGACCTGGGTGCAGATTGGCGAGTTTGCGCAAAAGCTCACCGACAAGAACAAGGAGCAATACGGATTGTGCCTGCGCGGCAAGGCCGGTTGGGGCGAGAACATGGCGCTGATCGGCACCCTGGCCAATGGCTATGGCGCCCGCTGGTTCGATGAGAAGTGGCAACCCGAATTCAACGGCCCCGAGTGGAAAGACGCGCTGAACTTCTACGTGGACAACATGAAGAAGTCCGGCCCGCCGGGCGCGTCCAGCAACGGCTTCAATGAAAACCTGGCGCTGTTCAACAGTGGCAAGTGCGCGATCTGGGTCGATGCCAGCGTCGCCGGTTCGTTCGTTACCGACAAAACCCAGAGCAAGGTCGCCGATCACGTCGGCTTCACCTTTGCCCCGCAACAGGTCACCGACAAGGGCACCTCATGGCTGTACTCCTGGTCGCTGGCGATCCCCACCAGCTCCAAGGCTAAGGAGGCTGCCAAGGTCTTCAGTGCCTGGGCGACATCCAAGGAGTACGGTGCGCTGGTGGCCAAGACCGATGGCATTGCCAATGTCCCGCCAGGCACCCGCGCCTCGACCTATAGCGAGGCGTACATGCAGGCCGCGCCATTTGCCAAGGTGACGTTGGAGTCACTGAAAGTTGCGGACCCAACCAAACCGACCCTCAAGCCCGTGCCTTATATCGGCATCCAGTTGGTGACCATTCCTGAATTCCAGGCCATTGGCACCCAGGTGGGCAAATTCTTCTCCGGCGCCCTGACCGGCCAGCAGACAGTCGACCAGGCCCTGGCTGCCGCACAAACCACCACCGAGCGGGAAATGAAGCGGGCCGGCTACCCCAAATAACCCAGGTTCACCCCTGTCAATGTGGGAGCAAGTCCACTCCCACACTGACCGCGCTCCGACTCTCGTTCTGCAAACTGGTTCTGATCCTATGAATGTGCAAACCGCTGCTGCGGATAAACCGCGCAAAAACCGCCTGCTCAACCCAGGCTGGTTCCTCGTCAGCCCCTCGGTAGGCCTATTGCTACTGTGGATGATCGTGCCCCTGGGCATGACCCTGTACTTTTCACTGATCCGCTACAACCTGCTCTACCCTGGCGAAAACCAATTTGTGGGCCTGGAGAACTTCACTTACTTCATCACCGATTCGGGCTTCCTGCCTGGTGCCACCAATACCTTGTTGCTGGTGGGCAGCGTGCTGCTGATCAGCGTGGTGCTGGGGGTGTTGATCAGTGCCTTGTTGGAGGCCAGCGAGTTTTTCGGCCGTGGGCTGGTGCGGGTGCTGCTGATCTCGCCGTTCTTCATCATGCCCACCGTCGGTGCGCTGATCTGGAAGAACCTGATTTTCCACCCGGTGTCCGGTGTGCTGGCCGCCCTGTGGAAGCTGTTTGGCGCGCAGCCGGTGGACTGGCTGGCGCACTACCCGCTGCTGTCGATCATCATCATTGTGTCCTGGCAATGGCTGCCCTTCGCGATCCTGATCCTGATGACCGCCATGCAGTCCCTGGACCAAGAGCAGAAAGAAGCGGCGCGCCTGGACGGTGCCGGCCCGATTGCGATCTTCTGGCACTTGACCCTGCCGCACCTGGCACGGCCCATTGCCGTCGTGGTGATGATCGAGACCATCTTCCTGCTCTCGGTGTTCGCCGAAATCTTTACCACCACCAACGGCGGCCCCGGCTACGCCTCGACCAACCTTGCCTACCTGATCTACAACCAGGCGCTGGTGCAGTTCGATGTGGGCATGGCTTCGGCAGGCGGCTTGATTGCCGTGGTCATTGCCAATATCGCGGCGATCATCCTGGTGCGGATGCTCGGCAAAAACCTGACTGACAAGCCTTGAGGGCCGCGCCATGACACTTCAACAATCCCGCCGCCTGCAAAGCTTGTTGCTCGGCACTCTGGCCTGGGCCATCGCGATCGTGATTTTCTTCCCGATCTTCTGGATGGTGCTCACCAGTTTCAAGACCGAAATCGATGCGTTTGCCACGCCGCCGCAGTTCATTTTCACACCAACCCTTGAGAACTATCTGCACATCAACGAGCGCAGCAACTATTTCAGCTATGCCTGGAACTCGGTGCTGATTTCCTTCAGCGCGACCGCCTTGTGCCTGCTGATTGCGGTGCCTGCGGCCTACTCCATGGCGTTCTACGAAACCCAGCGCACCAAGGGCACGCTGCTGTGGATGCTGTCGACCAAAATGCTGCCACCGGTGGGGGTGCTGATGCCGATCTACCTGCTGGCAAAGAGCATGGGCCTGCTGGACACGCGCCTTGCGCTGATCATCATCTACACCCTGATCAACCTGCCGATTGTGGTGTGGATGGTTTACACCTACTTCAAGGACATTCCCAAGGACATCCTCGAAGCCGCACGCTTGGATGGCGCCACGCTGTGGCAGGAAATGGTCCGGGTATTGCTGCCCATCGCCAAGGGCGGCCTGGCCTCCACCGTGCTGCTGTCGCTGATCCTGTGCTGGAACGAGGCGTTCTGGTCACTGAACCTGACCTCGTCCAACGCCGCGCCATTGACCGCGCTGATTGCCTCCTACTCCAGCCCCGAAGGCTTGTTCTGGGCCAAATTGTCCGCCGTCTCGACCCTGGCCTGCGCACCGATCCTGATCTTTGGCTGGATCAGCCAGAAGCAACTGGTGCGCGGCCTGTCCTTTGGCGCTGTGAAATAACGACCCCTATAAAAAATGGAGGCCCATCATGGCCAACCTGAAAATCAAGAATTTGCAAAAAGGCTTCGAAGGTTTTTCCATCATCAAGGGCATCGACCTGGAAGTGAACGACAAGGAGTTCGTGGTCTTCGTCGGGCCGTCCGGGTGTGGCAAGTCCACCCTGTTGCGCCTGATTGCCGGCCTTGAGGAAGTCACTGAGGGCACCATCGAACTGGATGGCCGTGACATCACCGAAGTGACCCCGGCCAAGCGCGACCTGGCCATGGTGTTCCAGACCTACGCCCTGTACCCGCATATGAGCGTGCGCAAAAACATGTCGTTTGCCCTGGACCTGGCCGGCGTCGACAAACAGATTGTCGACAGCAAAGTCAGTGAAGCCGCCCGCATCCTTGAGCTGGGCCCGCTGCTGGAACGCAAGCCCAAGCAGTTGTCTGGCGGCCAGCGCCAACGCGTGGCCATTGGCCGGGCGATTGTGCGCAATCCGAAAATCTTCCTGTTCGATGAACCGCTGTCCAACCTCGACGCGGCGCTGCGCGTGCAAATGCGCCTGGAACTGGCGCGCCTGCATAAAGAACTGCAAGCGACGATGATTTACGTAACCCACGACCAAGTCGAAGCCATGACCCTGGCCGACAAAGTAGTAGTGCTCAACAGCGGCCGCATCGAACAGGTCGGCTCCCCCCTGGAGTTGTACCACCAGCCGGCCAACCTGTTTGTCGCGGGCTTCCTGGGAACGCCGAAAATGGGCTTTCTCAAAGGCCAGGTCACACGTGTCGATGGCCAGGGCTGCGACGTACAGCTGGATGCCGGCACCCTGATCAGCCTGCCGTTGAGCGGCGCCAGCTTGAGCGTGGGCAGTGCGGTAACCCTGGGCATCCGCCCCGAGCACCTGGAGCTCGCCGCGCCGGGCGATACCACCCTGACCGTCACCGCCGATGTGGGCGAACGCCTGGGCAGCGACACGTTCTGCCATGTGCTCACCAGCAGCGGCGAGCCGCTGACCCTGCGCATTCGTGGCGACATGGCCAGCCAATATGGCGAGACGCTGCAACTGCACCTGGACCCGGCGCACTGCCATCTGTTCGACACCGATGGTGTTGCCGTGGCTCGTCCACTGCGCGCTGCCGCCTGATCTCGCGAGAACTTTTGATGAAACTGAACAAGCAAAACCTCACGCAGCTCGCGCCGCAAGTCCGCCTGCCGGCCTACGCCATTGCTGATACACGCCAGGGCATCGCCCACATCGGCGTCGGTGGTTTTCATCGCGCACACCAGGCGTATTACACCGATGCCTTGATGAATACCGGCGAGGGCCTGGACTGGAGCATCTGCGGCATTGGCCTGCGCGCTGAGGACCGCAAGGCGCGGGATGACCTGGCTGGCCAGGACTATCTGTTTACCCTGTTTGAGCTGGGCGACACCGACGATACCGAAGTACGCGTGATCGGCGCCATCAGCGATATGCTGCTGGCCCAGGACGGTGCCCAGGCCCTGATCGACAAACTGGCCAGCCCAGAGATTCGTATCGTATCGCTGACCATCACCGAGGGCGGCTACTGCATCGACGACAGCAATGGCGAGTTCATGGCCCACCTGCCGCAGATCCAGCATGACCTGGCCCACCCCGACGCGCCCCAAACCGTGTTCGGTTTTATCTGCGCGGCCCTGACCCAACGCCGGGCTGCAGGTATTGCAGCCTTTACCGTGATGTCCTGCGATAACCTGCCCCATAACGGCGCCGTGACTCGCAAGGCACTGCTGGCCTTCGCGGCGCTGCACAATGCCGACCTGCATGACTGGATCAAGGAAAATGTGAGTTTCCCCAACGCCATGGTCGACCGCATTACGCCGATGACCAGCACTGCGCATCGTCTGCAACTGCATGATGAACACGGCATCGACGATGCCTGGCCGGTGGTGTGCGAGCCCTTTGTGCAATGGGTGCTGGAAGACAAGTTCGTCAACGGCCGCCCGGCGTGGGAACAGGTGGGGGTGCAGTTCACCGACGACGTCACGCCTTATGAAGAAATGAAGATTGGCCTGCTCAACGGCAGCCACCTGGCCCTGACCTACCTGGGCTTTCTCAAGGGCTATCGGTTTGTCCACGAGACCATGAACGACCCGCTGTTTGTCGCGTATATACGTGCTTATATGGACCTGGACGTGACGCCCAACCTCGCGCCCGTGCCGGGTATCGACCTGGGCGACTACAAACAGACCCTGGTAGACCGCTTCTCCAACCAGGCGATTGCCGATCAGTTGGAGCGCGTATGTTCCGATGGCTCATCGAAGTTTCCCAAGTTCACCGTACCGACCATCAACCGCTTGATCGCCGATGGCCGCGAAACTGAACGGGCAGCACTGGTGGTGGCGGCCTGGGCCTTGTATTTGCAAGGTGTGGATGAGAACGGCGTACGCTACCGGATCCCCGACCCTCGCGCGGACTTCTGCCGGGCGCTGGTGGCGGACGATGCGTTGATCAGCCAGCGGTTGCTGAGTGTTGAAGAGATTTTTGGTACGGCGATTCCCAATTCACCCGCGTTTGTGGCAGCGTTTGAACGGTGTTTTGCCAGTTTGCGTGACAAGGGTGTCGCAGAGACCCTGAAGCAGCTGCTTGCCAACCTTCACTGACACAACTTGGGCAAAATAATGATCCGACAATCTCTGTTCCTCGGCATCGACTGCGGTACCCAAGGCACCAAGGCCATTGTCCTCGACGCTGCCAGCGGCAAGGTCCTGGGCCTGGGGGCCGCTGCGCACACCCTGATCAGCGGTGCCAATGGCCGTCGCGAGCAGCACCCCCAGGAATGGCTCGATGCCTTTACCGAAGCCACCCACCGCGCCTTGCAACAGGCCGGTGTAGACGGCCAGGATATCCTCGGGATAGGCGTTTCCGGCCAGCAACATGGCCTCGTGCTGCTGGACGACAATGGTCAGGTACTGCGTCCGGCCAAACTGTGGTGCGACACCGAAACCAGCGCCGAAAACCAGCGATTGCTGCAGTACCTGGGCGGTGAAAGCGGTTCCCTGGAGCGTCTCGGTGTAGCGATTGCACCGGGTTACACCGTGTCCAAGCTGTTGTGGACCCTGGAGCAGCACCCGGATGTTTTCGCGCGTATTGCGCACATCCTGCTGCCCCACGACTACCTCAACTATTGGCTCACCGGCCGGGCCTGTGCCGAGTATGGCGATGCCTCGGGCACCGGTTATTTCAACGTGCGCACCCGGCAATGGGACTTGCCCTTGCTGCGGCATATCGATGCCAGCGGGCGCCTGGAGGCCGCGTTACCACCGCTGATCGAAGCCAATCAGGCGCTGGGCAGCATTCTGCCGGCCGTTGCCGAGCGCCTCGGTATCAACCCCAATGCCATCGTGTCCAGTGGCGGCGGCGACAATATGATGGGAGCCATTGGCACCGGCAATATCGCGCCGGGGGTAATTACCATGAGCCTGGGCTCATCGGGCACTGTCTATGCCTTCGCCGAGCAGCCGAATGTCAGCGTCCAGGCCTCGGTAGCGACGTTCTGTTCATCCAGTGGCGGTTGGCTGCCACTGATCTGCACCATGAACCTGACCAACGCCACCGGCGTTATCCGCGAGCTGTTCGAATTGGACTTGGTGGCGTTCAACGCCCTGGTGGCCCAGGCTCCGATCGGCGCCGAGGGCGTCAGCATGCTGCCGTTCCTCAATGGCGAGCGCGTGCCTGCCCTGCCCCACGCCACCGGCAGCCTACATGGCCTGACCATGACCAACCTGACCCGTGGCAACCTGTGCCGTGCGGTGGTCGAGGGCACCACTTTTGGCTTGCGCCAAGGCCTGGACCTGTTGCGCGAGACCGGCCTGCACAGCCAGAGTATCCGCCTGATCGGCGGTGGTTCAAAAAGCCCGGTGTGGCGGCAAATGGTCGCCGATATCATGGACACCGAAGTGGTCTGTACCGAACAAAGCGAAGCAGCGGCCCTGGGCGCGGCGATACAGGCGGCGTGGTGCCAGTCCGGCGAAAGCCTTGAGGCCTTGTGCGCACGTTGCGTCAGCGTCGACCCGGCAAGCCGCACCCAACCCGTCGCCGCCAGCGTCGCGGCTTATCAGCAGGCCTATGAGCGCTATCAACAGCACGTGGCAACCCTTTAAGAGTGAATAACTATGTATCTGGTGTGTGGCGAAGCGCTGTTTGATTTTTTCAGCGAAGAGGATGCCAGCGGACAGGCCTCCAAAGTCAATTTCAAGGCCATTGCCGGCGGCTCGCCGTTTAACGTCGCCGTCGGCTTGCGTCGCCTGGGGATCGACGCGGGCCTGTTCGCCGGTTTGTCCAGCGACTACCTGGGCCAGCGCCTGCGCCAGGTCCTCAGGGCCGAAGGTGTGCGCGACGATTACCTGGTCGAGTTTGCCGCACCGACCACCCTGGCGATGGTTGCCCTGGGGGCCAATGGATCACCGCAATACAGCTTCCGTGGCGAAGGCTGTGCGGATCGGCAATTGCAGATCGAGCATCTACCTGTTCTCGATGCGCAGGTACGAGGCCTGCATTTCGGCTCGTTTTCCCTGGTGGTGCAGCCGGTGGCCGACAGCCTGCTGACCCTCGTCCAGCGGGAAAGCGGCAAACGCCTGATCAGCCTCGATCCGAATGTACGCCTCAATCCCGAACCCAACATCGAGTTGTGGCGCCAGCGGGTTGCAGAGTTGGTGCAACATGCCGACCTGATCAAGGTCAGCGACGAAGACCTGCACCTGCTCTACCCCGGCCAGGCGCCGGAAAGCGTGCTGCAAGGCTGGTTACAGCACCGTTGCCAGTTGATTTTCCTTACCCGTGGCGGCGATGGTGCCAGCGTGTTCAGTCGCCAACATGGCAGTTGGTCGGCTCCCGCCGTCAAGGTGGTGATGGCCGACACAGTGGGCGCCGGCGATACCTTCCAGGCGGCCTTGATTGCCTGGTTGACCGAGCAGCAACTGGATTCGATCGAGGGTTTGCGCAGCCTTGCCAGGGATCAAATCGATGCAATGCTCAAGTTCGCCATTCGTGCGGCGGCGTTGACGTGTGGCAAGACCGGCCCGGACCTGCCCTATCGCCAGCAATTAAACGGATAACCCCCAGGCAGTTTCACTATGCCATCACTGCAGGCCACGGATTGCGTGGCTTTTAGCTGCTTCTAAATATTGCCAGTCGCCGCAAACTGTACTAGACCCTTACAACGTAGAATTTTCCTACAAAGACAGGGACGACCAATGGGCAATGACCGCTCCTGTATCAAACCCGCCGTTTTCGTGGCTGGCATCCTTTCACTGCAAACCCCGGCTCAGGCCGCTTGCGTCTTCACCCCGGGCCCTGGTGACGACAGCTATACCTGCGACAGCGGCACCTCTGCCGGTGGCCTGACCGACTTGTTCGGTAAAAACACCTTGAACTTGCCTGTAGGCGGTTCGGGCACCGTCAATGGCAGCGTGGTGTTTGGCGCGGGCGACGATGGGGTCGCGATCAATTCCGGGCGTATCGTCGGTTCGGTGACTCAGGGTGACGGTGCCGATCGCTTCCAGATCAGTGGCGGCACTGTCACCGGGACGGTCTCCCAAGGCAACGGCATCGACGACTTCGTGATGAGTGGCGGGCAGATCCAGGCCCTGGCCCAGGGCGATGGTCGGGATACGTTCAGCATGACGGGTGGCACCATCGTCGGCGCGTTTGAAGACGGCGATGTCGCCAATCAAACCGCCGGGACTATCGGCCGGGTAGATATGAAACTGGACAACAATATCTATGACATGTCCGGTGGTGCCATCCTTGGCAACCTGGTGACCGGCTTTGGTACTGACTGGATCCGCGTGACCGGTGGCAGTATTGGCGGCAACGTCAGCGTCAGCGGCGGCAATGACACCATTCTCGTCAGCGGCGGCGTAATCAATGGCGAGATACGCGCCAGCGTGGGCAACGACACCTTGGAATGGCGCACGGGTGGCCAGATCAAATCTGCCATCTTGATGGGCGACGGTGATGACACTGCGCTGCTGGCTGGCCTGGGTGCCAGCCAACTGGCGGCCACGCCTTCGATAGATGGCGGCCTGGGCAATGATCGATTGACCTTCGACAACACCACTTCGAGTAACGCCGGCCGCTATATCGGCTGGGAAACCTTCGACCTCAACAATGGCTCGCGCCTGGACCTGGCGGGGGATCTGTTCCTGGGCGATAGCGCCAGCGGCACCGGGGTGTTCTCCATCGACAACAGCAGCGTGCTGGCGGTGACCCAAGGCAGTATCCGGCCCTATACCGCCGGCCAACTGGCGACAGTCAATAACGCCGGGACCATCGATATGACCAGCGCCAGCAACAGCGCCACGGACTCGCTGACGGTGTACGGTAATTATGTCGGCAACAATGGCCAACTGTGGCTGCAAACAGTGCTGGGTGATGAGACCTCGGCCAGTGACAAGCTGGTGGTGTCCCAAGGTGCGATCAGCGGCAATACCCAACTGGCGGTGAGCAACCTTGGTGGCCTGGGTGGGCTGACCCGCAACAACGGGATTGAAGTGGTGCAGGCGCTTAACGGCGCAACCAGCACTACCGATGCGTTTGCCCTCAAAAGCGCGGTGTCTGCCGGGGCCTATGAGTATTTCCTGTTCAAAGGTGGCGTAACGGCCGGTTCAGAGAACAACTGGTACCTGCGCTCCTCCGTGGTCGCCGTCCAGCCGCCCGCCGTGCCAACGCCGCCGGTGGTACCACCGGTGATCGTTCCGGAACCACCGATCCCGGCCGTGCCGCCGGTGGTCGATCCTGACGAGCCACCGGTGGAACCGCCCACCGATCAGCCTGTGGCACCGGTCGAGCCTCCGGCTCCGCCACCGACCCAGATCCCGGCTGAGGTCTCGCCCACGCCTGCCGACACCACGCCACCCTTGCCCACCGCCGTGGCCGGCGCCGAGCCGATCCCGCTGTATCGCGTCGAGGTACCGGTGTACTCGGTGGTGGTGCCGGCGGCCCAACGCATGACCTTGCAAGCACTTGGCACCTTCCATGATCGCCAGGGCGAGCAAAGCCTGTTGGGCGAAACCGGTACGGTTCCTGCTGGCTGGGGCCGGGCCTATGGCAGTGACTTCCGGCAGAGTTGGTCGGGCACGGTGTCGCCGAGTTTCGACGGCAGCCTCAAGGGCTATCAGGTGGGCCATGACCTGTACGCCTCGGTAACCGATGGCGGGCAACTCCAGCGCCTGGGGCTGTTTATCGGTCAAAGCCGTTTGCAAGGCGATGTCAAAGGCTTTGCCTTGGGTTTTGAGGGCCAGCGTTCCGGGCAGGTCAAACTCACCGGCGACAACTATGGTGCTTACTGGACACTGACGGATCCAAAGGGCTGGTACGTGGACCTGGTAGCCATGGGCACGCGCCTGGACGGTGATAATAAATCCGAGCGCGGGATAAAAATGGATACCAAAGGCCATGCGCTGGCCTTGTCTGCCGAAGCGGGTTACCCGCTTGCCGTTTCCGCGAACTGGGTGGTGGAGCCGCAGGCCCAGGTGATCCACCAACAGATTGACTTGGACCGCCAGAACGACGGGATCTCCAGTGTGTCCTTCGACTCCCAGGATTACTGGACAGGACGCGTGGGTGCCCGCTTGAAAGGCCGCTACTTGCTGCAAGACACCCCTGTCGAACCTTATCTGCGGGTCAACGCCTGGCGCACCTTCGGCGGCAGCGACACGGTGACTTACGATGACGTTGACCGGATCAAAAGTGACCACAAATCGGCCTATGCTGATCTTGGCGTCGGCGTGGTCGCCAAACTGTCCACCAGCGTCAGCGTGTACGTGGCCGCCGACTACAGCACCCAACTGGACACCAACACACAGGAAGGTATCAGCGGCAATGCTGGCATCCGGATGAGTTGGTAGCCCGGGTCACGGCCGTTCCCGTATGGCCCTGGCTACCACGGCGCCGACAATGCCACCCGCCAGGGGCGCCAGCCAGAACAGCCAGAGCTGCATCAGGTAATCACTGCCGGCAAACAAAGCCGCCCCGGTGCTACGCGCCGGGTTGACCGAGGTGTTGGTCACGGGTATCGACACCAGGTGAATCAGGGTCAGCGTCAGACCGATGGCAATCGGTGCAAACCCCGGCGTCACTCCAGGCGCCGTGGTCCGCATGACGATGAACACCAGGAAGAACGTCGACACCGTTTCCACCACCACCGCAGCCAACAGGCTGTACTGCCCCGGGCTCAAGTGACCATAGCCATTGGCGGCGAACTCGCCTATTTCAAACCCCGGCCGGCCGCTGGCAACCAGCGCCAGTATCGCCGCTGCGACTGTCGCACCGGCTACCTGGGCGATGATGTAGGGCAGCACATCCAGCCCTGGCAGTCGCCCGCCCACCCAAAAGCCGACGGTCACCGCCGGGTTGAAATGTGCACCGCTGATGCTGCCCACCGCGTAAGACATGGTCAGCACACTCAAGCCAAACGCCAATGCCACACCGGCAAAACCGATCCCCAGACCGGGAAACGCCGCCGACAGGATGGCGCTGCCACAACCACCGAAGGTCAACCAGAAGGTACCGAGAAACTCTGCTGCGATTTTCTGTTGCACGCACTACCTCACCCACTGGCGACAGATGTGGGGAAACAGTAGCAAGGTGGAGTGAAAGAACCGTATCGGAATTATCTGAGGCTGGCAGTGGGCACGGAGATAATGCTGGGCCTGGGTTATCCGGGCCCGCAAACTGCCATGACACCGTCGCCTAGAGCGTGATGATCAGTAGAATCTCGCGCCGGCCCTGCGTGGGGCGGGTGCGTGGGCGTGCTTGAGATCTTCACGTAACTCCGTGATCAGGTTGCAGATGGCCCGACTACTGTCGAGCTTGTCGGCCTGGATGCCGGTGACGGTCAGGTCTGTACCGTCATCGTCGTAGACTTTGACCGTAAGCGACGCATCCTCGGCCTTGATGCATTCACAACGTTTAGGCAGAAAACTTCCTTCAATAATGCTGCGCAGTTCCAGTTCCGAAAGCATGGCGACCTCTCCTTCTTATCAATATTCACCTGCTGGCAAACGCCTTCAACCCACTAGCCTACTCCCCGGGCCGGAGCGCGTTGGATCCTTTTCTCATAAGCAGCGACGATGCCTATATAAGTTGTAGGGCAATTTGCAGCCTGGGCCGTAGGCTGGCATCGTGTTCGGGTTTTTCATCCTTCCAGACAAGGACGCCCCATGAACTTCCCTCTGCTCAATACCCTCTCCCTCCTTGGCCTCGCAGCCTGTTGTGCTCAGGCCAATGCGGCAAAACTTGAAGACATTGCACCTTACCCCAAGGCTGATGCCGGTTATGTGCGCCAAGTCATCCACCTGGCCGCACAGCCGCAGGAGCAGGACTTCAAGGTCGAGATCCTGGCCGGCAAGACCTTGACCGTCGACTGCAACCAACAACGCCTGGGCGGTGTGCTGGAAGAAAAGAACCTCGAAGGCTGGGGCTATCCGTTCTACCGGCTGGAGAAGGTCAGCGGCCCCATGAGCACGCTGATGGCCTGCCCCGATGGCAAGACCCGCGAGGACTTTGTGCCGGTGGTCGGTGACGGCTTTGTGCTGCGTTACAACAGCAAGCTGCCCATCGTTGTATATGTTCCAAAAGATGTCGAAGTGCGTTACCGCATCTGGTCGGCATCGGCCACCGTCGAGAAGGCCAGCGTGCAATAACGCAGCCAGTTAACGCCGCAGATCAAATGTGGGAGCTGGCTTGCCAGCGATGGTCGTTAACGATGACGTTGGCCATCTGACACCCCGAGGTGTTTTTGCTGGCGCCATCGTAGCCTCGCTAAAGCTCGACAACTCTCACATTCAATCTGTGCTATTGCGCCGCCACCCGTTCGGCAACGTGACGCAAACTGTCAAAGTTGATATTGGCCCCGGAGTTGATCGCCACCAGCGTCTGCCCCAGGGCCCCAGTACGTGCCACGTAGCGGCGGATCCCGGCAACTGCCAGCGCGCCTGATGGCTCGGTGATGGAACGGGTATCGTCGTAGATCAGCTTGATCGCACTGCACAGTTCATCGTTGCTGACGGTGATGACTTCATCAACATAGTGGCGGCAGATTTCAAAACCGTAGGCGCCGATCTGTGCGACAGCGGTGCCATCGGCGAAGCTGTCCACGCTGGGCAATACCACCCGCTCGCCCGCGCGCAGGGCTGCCAGCAGGCAACTGGAGCCTTCAGGCTCCACGCCAATGATGCGCACCTCTGGGCGCAAATACTTGATGTAGGCAGCGATCCCGGCGATCAACCCGCCACCCCCCACTGGCACAAAGATCACGTCCAGCGCACCTTGTTGCTGGCGCAGGATTTCCATCGCGACCGTGCCTTGGCCGGCGATCACATCCGGATCGTCGAACGGCGAAACAAAGGTAGCGCCCGACTGTTCGGCCAACTGCAACGCATGGGCCAAGGCAAACGGGAAACTGGCCCCATGCAGCACCGCGTCGGCGCCTCGCGAGCGCACGCCCAGCACTTTCAATTCGGGCGTGGTGCAAGGCATCACGATGGTCGCCTTGATCCCCAGTTCACGCGCCGCCAGTGCCACACCCTGGGCATGGTTGCCCGCCGACGCCGTGATCACCCCGCAGGCTTTTTGCGCGTCGGTGAGTTGCACCAGCTTGTTGTAGGCGCCGCGAATCTTGAAGGAAAACGTCGGCTGCAAGTCTTCGCGCTTAAGCAGGATCTGATTGCCGAGCAACGCCGATAGCGCAGGCGCGGGCTGTAAGGGAGTGCGCACGGCCAGGTCGTAGACCGGTGCGGCGAGGATTTTCTTTACGTAATGCTCAAGCAATCCATCGTCGGCGTTGGACTGCGGCAGTGGGCTACTCATGGGGGTCTCCTGACGTTTAGCAGAGCCCAGGAGACGGAAAAACAAAACCCGCCTCTAAGGCGGGTTTGGGTACAGCCGAGCGCTATCCCGCCAAATGAGGAATGGCGGTAATAATGCTTGGCTGGGAACGATAGGTTTGAAAGGTCATGAAGCAAAACTAACTGGCGGCCTGTGGCAAGTCAACTGTCGGGGTTTACGAGCGATATACGAAACGTATACGCTTTGTATATCAATCCCGCACAGTGAAGCTCATGGGCATCGTCAAGATTACCGACCAACTGCATGAACAAATCCGTCTCGCCAGCGCCGCCATGGACCGTTCCATCAACGCCCAGGCCGAGTTCTGGATCAAGATCGGCCTGCTGGCCGAGCTAAATCCGCACCTGGCCTACAACGATCTGATCAACAAACTATTGCTCGACAAGCCCGATCTGATCCGGGGGCGCACCTGATGATCAAGACTGCCCCACAGCTCGCCGTGATGCGCGAAGCGGGCCGCCTGCTGGGCCAAGTATTCAGCATGCTCGACAGCCGGGTCTGCGCCGGCCAGTCAACCCTGGAACTGGACGCCGCCGTCGAAGCGTTTATCCGCCACGACCTGCAGGCGCGCCCCGCCAGCCTTGGGCAATATGGCTACCCCTTCTGCATCAACACGTCCATCAACGAAGTGGTGTGCCACGGCATGCCGGATGCCAAGGCCGTGTTGAAGGACGGCGATATCGTCAATATTGACATCACCCTGGAGAAAGGCGGGTTTATCGCCGACTCCAGCAAGATGTACATGATCGGCGCGGTCGCCCCCAAGGCCCGGCGCCTGGTCGAGATGACGTTCGAGGCCATGTGGGCCGGTATCCGCCAGGTCAAGCCCGGCGCACGGTTGGGCGATATTGGCCATGCAATCCAGAGCCACGCGCAAGCCAACGGCTACAGCGTAGTACGCGAGTACTGCGGCCACGGAATTGGCCGCGAAATGCACGAAGAACCGCAGATCCTCCACTTCGGCCGGCCGGGCACCGGCTTGACCCTGCGCGAAGGCATGGTGTTCACCATCGAGCCGATGCTGAACCAGGGCAGCGCCAAGGTACGCAGCCTCAAGGATGGCTGGACCGTGGTCACCCGCGATAACAGCCTGTCGGCGCAATGGGAGCACACGGTGGCTGTCACCGCTGATGGCTTTGAAGTGCTGACACTGCAGGAGGGTGCCTAGGCACCCAAGTGGGAAGCGGGCTTCAATCACCCCGCTTTCCCACCGCCCCTGGCAATCCGCCTGAGCCCCAGCACCATCCCCACTGCACCCAGCGCCATCGCCAGCAGAAACAATGGATACGCCACCCACCACGGCGTCCCTGCCGTCATCATGCTGAACTCGGACATCCCTCCAATACTGGCGATCAGGTTCAACGGCAGGAACACTACGTTGATCAGCGTCAGCTTGCGCAGCAGGTTATTCATGCTGTTGTTCATCAGGTTGCCCCGGGCATCAATCAACCCGGAGAACACATTGGAGTAGATCTCCGCCTGCTTGTAGCACTGGTTATTCTCGATGATCAGGTCGTCGATCAAACCCAGAGTCTGCGAACTGAAATGTTCCTTCTCGCCGTGGTTGCGCAAGCGCGTCAAGACGGCGCCGTTGCTGTGCAGCGCATTGATGTAATAGATCAGGCTCTCGCTGAGGCTGAACATCTGCATCAGGTGGCGATTACTCATCGAGGCGTTGAACTGCTGCTGCAATTCCCGGGCGACTAGCTTGATCACCTTGAGATGGCCCAGATAGTGATGGATGTTGTTGAGCAGCAGATCCAGCAGCACATCCAGCGGTGTATGCAGTGGCCGGCGCGCACCCAGGTCGGATAGTTGGCTGTCATCGGTGGCAATCACCAGCAGGCGGTCCGGTGAAAACAGCAAGCCACAGGATGACACTTCAAACACTAGGTTACTGCCCCCGGAATAGTTTTGCGGGCGCTTCCAGATCAGGAACAGGTTGTCGGGATGGAATTCAATACGCGACACCTCGTCAGGGTCCAGCGCCGACGCCAGCGCGTGCTCATCGACTTTATAGCGCTCGCGCAGCAATTCACGTTCATCGCTATCGGGGTTGCTGAACAGCAGGATCTCGGCACTTTCGCGCTCGGTGCGGCGCAATGCGCCCTCGCTGAGTTCAAGGCAGATCACCAGACCTGACCCTGGCGTTTGAGCTCCAGGCGTCGCACGAACTCCTCCAGCACCAGGGAATACAGGTCGTCCTGCAAATAGGCGTCTTCAATCCCGGCATCCATATTCGGGTTGTCGTTGACCTCAATCACCACCACCTTGTCACCAGACTGCTTTAAATCCACGCCGTACAACCCGTCGCCGATCAGGTTTGCGGTCTTGACCGCCAGTTCCACCACCGCCTTCGGTGCCTCGTGAACCGCCAGGGTGCGACACTCACCGTTGATATCCTGGCCGATGGCCTTGTGGTTATAGATCTGCCAATGGCCCTTGGACATGAAGTATTGACAGGCAAAGATCGGCTTGCGGTTGAGCACACCAATGCGCCAGTCGTACTCGGTATAGAAAAACTCCTGGGCCAGCAGCAACACCGAATGTTCGAACAGCTCCGCCGTGGCGGCCAGCAGCGCCTCCTGGCTTTCGACCTTGATCACCCCACGGGAAAAACAACCGTCGGGGATTTTCAGCACCAGGGGAAAGCCCAGGCGTTCGCCAACCCGCTCGAAATCTTCCGGTCGTTCCTTGTAGAGGATTTCGGTGGCGGGCATGCCCAATTGATGGCTCTTGAGCAGGTCCGTGAGGTAGACCTTATTCGTACAGCGCAGGATCGAAGCAGGATCATCCATCACCACCAACCCTTCACTCTCGGCTTTCTTGGCGAAACGATAAGTGTGGTTATCGACGCTGGTGGTTTCGCGGATCAACAAGGCGTCGTACTCGGCCAGCCGTGCGTAGTCCTTGCGTTCGATCAACTCGACATCGATCCCCAGCCCCTTGCCCACCCGTACGAAATTATCCAGGGCCTTGGCATTGGACGGTGGCAACTGTTCCTGGGGATCATGCAGGATCGCCAGGTCATAACGGGCCAGACGCCGCGAACGCGGCTGGCGCCAGATCCTGCGGCTGAAGTTGTCCAGCGCGTGGGCAAATTGGTCTTCTTGATCATCACGCAACTTATGTAATGCCCCGGATTTAATGCCTTCGATGTGCCAGCCATTACTCTTGCGAAACTCAACTAACAGGATCGGACTTGGAAAGACTTCAAACAACTGACGGGCCAAATCCTGCAAAGGCTCAATATTGGTTCGACCAAAATAAAGAGTCAGGGTAAAACCTTCAGTATTGCTGTAGAGGTGATGACTCAATGCTTTGTCGAGGGTTTTATCCAGGTCATCCAGGGCCAGGCCATACAGGGATTTTTTCGTCAGTTCGCTGATGGTACGCACTGACGGAATTACCTTGTGCCCCCGCGCCTCCGCAAGCAGCGAGCAGTAGTAGCCATGGCCCAGGTACTTGTAGCTGCGGCACAGGTTGATCACCTGCACCCGCTTGCCAGCCTCGTTTTCCCTGGGGTGTTCGAGGTATTCCTGGGCGGTGACAATATCTTCGCTGGGAAAATAGGAAGCCCAGTCTTCCCTGCGTTCAACAATAATCACGACCTGACTTGTACTCTTGGGCGGTGTAGAAAAATATCCGCTGGAAGTTATTGTAGTCGCGACAGTTTGCTCGGATACTTCTCGCCAATGACTTTGTACCGCTGACATATTGATTGATCCGCTAGAGAACTTGACCTTTTCTATTAAGCACGATCTTTCAGAGAAGTCTCGTTTAGTTACGCAACTTTTACGGCGGTTACATGACTCTTTCCTTTCGCGTTGCAACGCTCGATGATTTGCCAGAATTGGTGGCATTGGAACAGCACTGCTTCACCACAGATCGACTGTCCCCTCGCAGTTTCCAGTGGATGATCAGCCGTGCTCACGCACAACTGCTGGTGGCCGAGAAAAGCGGGCATTTGCTCGGTTATGCCCTGGTGCTGTTCCATCGCGGCACCTCGTTGGCGCGCCTGTATTCCCTGGCCATCGCTACGCCTGCCCGAGGCCTGGGCTTGGGCAAGCAACTGCTGGCACGCATCGAAGCCTGCGCCGTGGCGCACGACTGTGCTTACCTGCGCCTTGAGGTGCGCACCGATAACCCTGGCGCCATCGCCCTGTATGAGCGCAGTGGGTACCGGCGGTTTGCCCTGATCAACGACTATTACGCCGACCATACCGACGCCCTGCGCCTGGAAAAACGTATCCTCCAGCATACTGACGGCCGGGCCTTGAGTGTCCCCTATTACCAGCAGACCACCGACTTCACCTGCGGCGCCGCCTGCCTGCTGATGGCCATGGGTGCCCTGACGCCAGGGCGTGAGGCCCAGCGCCGTGAAGAGCTGCAGATCTGGCGCGAGGCGACCACCGTCTTCATGACTGCCGGCCACGGTGGTTGCAGCCCACAGGGCCTGGCCCTGGCCGCCTGGCGCCGAGGGTTTCGCGTGCGCATGCAGGTCAACGTGTATGGGCCGCTGTTTCTCGACGGGGTGCGTGACCCGCATAAAAAGGAGGTCATACGCCTGGTGCATGAGGGATTCGAGGAAGAATTGGCGGGCAGTGATGTGCAGCAAATACACGGCGGTGCATTGGACCTGACACAGGTCTTGGACGACGGCGGCCAGCCGCTGGTGCTGATCAGCAGCTACCGACTGACACGTTCCAAGTCACCGCACTGGGTGATTGTGACTGACTGTGATCAGGAGTTTGTCTACCTGCATGATCCTGACGTGGACCATAGCCAGCACCGCCAGCCCATGGACTGCCAGCATTTGCCGGTCAGCCACGGGGAATTCGAACGGATGTGCCGCTTTGGCAACAACCAGCTACGCGCGGCGGTGGTGCTATACCGGTAACGCGACCGCCCTGGCGCTGCCGGTCGCAGCGGCCTTGGCTTCCAGCTCGCGCACCAGGGGCAATACGCGCTGACCAAAATATTCCACCTCCTCCTGGAAATGCAGGAAGCCCGCCAGCACCAGGTCCACCCCCACCGCCTTGAGCGCAACGATGCGCTCGGCGATCTGCCGGGGCGTGCCGATCAGGTTGGTCTTGAAACCGTCGTTGTACTGCACCAGGTCGGCAAAGCTGGACTTGGCCCAATTGCCCTCTCCTTCCGGCGAAGCCCTGCCCGCCTGCTTGGCCGCATCACCAAAGGCATTCACCGCTTGCGGGTCGGCCTTGTCGATGATCTCGGCCAGTACCGCCTGGGCCTCTTCCTCGGTGTCGCGGGCGATCACGAAGGCGTTGACCCCGACTTTTACCGAATGATTATTGGCGGTGGCCTTGGCACGGATGTCATCCACCTGAGCCTTGATACCTTCTGGCGTATTACCGTTAGTGAAATACCAATCCGACACCCGCGCCGCCATATCCCGCGCCGCACGGGAGCTGCCGCCCTGGAAAATCTCCGGGTGCGGCTGTCCCAGGGGCTTGGGCTTGAGGCTGTAATTGTTGAACCGGTAGAAATCGCCCTTGAAGGTGAACTCGTCCTGGGTCCAGATACCTTTCAACGCGCGGATGAATTCTTCGGAGCGCCGATAACGCTCGTCATGCTCCAGCCAGTGCTCGCCAATGGCCTGGAACTCGCCCTTGAACCAGCCGCTGACGATATTCACCGCCACCCGGCCATTGGTCAGTTGATCAATGGTCGCCAGTTGCTTGGCCGCCAGCGCCGGCTGCCAGGGACCTGGCAGGATCGCCGCGATCACCTTGAGCTTGGTGGTAGCCGCCAGTAACGCGTGGCTGAAGGCCACGGATTCATGCTGGTACTCGGCGCCGTAACCAGCGGTGAAGCGGATTTGCGTCAAGGCGTATTCAAACCCCGCCGCCTCGGCCAACTGGGCCAGCTTGCGGTTGTAGTCGATGCCCCAGTCGGTGCGTTGTTCGACCTTGCTGACCACCAGGCCACCACTGACATTGGGCACCCAATAGGCAAATTTCACGGCTTGCTGAGTCATTGTTCGGTACCTCGCACACAGGGGATGTGCAGGTTGTGGAGCAGCAAGCGTGCCAGTGTGCGCAAAGCCCCATGCTAGGGGCGCGCGGCTGTTGCGGACCTGGGCAGGGCAATGTTGCCCAGGTGGGTGAATTGTTGAATCACTGTTGCTGCTGCAACAGTCGCCGTAACAATCGGTTATAGGTAAGCTATCGGACTTTCGCGCAGCCCCGTTCTGCGCCTCGCCGAAAATAAGTCGCCTCCATGCCTTTTGAACTCAGCGTTGACCTCACCACCCTGGCCATTCTGGCTGTGGTTGCCTTTGTTGCCGGTTTTATCGATGCCATTGCCGGCGGTGGCGGTTTGCTCACCACACCCGCCTTGCTCACTGCCGGCATGCCGCCCCATCTGGTATTGGGTACCAACAAACTGAGTTCGACCTTCGGCTCGGCCACCGCCAGTTTCACCTTCTACCGGCGCAAGCTGTTCCACCCGCGCCAGTGGGTGCATGCCATCGTCGGTACGCTGGTCGGCGCGCTGCTCGGTGCCATCGTCGCCCATTACCTGCCCGCCGAATGGTTGAACAAGATGCTGCCGGTGATTGTCTTCGCCTGTGGTATCTACCTGCTATTTGGTGGCACGCCCAAGGCGCCGCTGGACGCGGATGCGCCGATCAAGAAGAAATGGCAGTCGACCCAGGGTTTTGGCCTGGGCTTCTATGATGGCGTGGCAGGTCCCGGCACCGGCGCGTTCTGGACCGTCAGCACCTTGCTGATGTACCCCGTCGACCTGGTCAAGGCCAGCGGCGTGGCGCGCAGCATGAACTTCGTCAGCAACGCGGCGGCGCTGTCGGTGTTTATCTTCAATGGTTCGGTGGACTGGATTGTCGGCCTGAGCATGGGCCTGTCGGTGATGGTGGGTGCGTTCTTTGGCGCACGCAGTGCCATCAGCGGCGGCGCCAAATTCATTCGCCCGGTGTTTATCACCGTGGTCCTCGGCCTGACTGTGCGCCTAGCCTGGCAGCACTGGTTCAGCGTGGCCTAAGCGGCGCGCCACATACAGGTCGATCAGGTAGCGGGCAATCGAGCGCGACGCCGGCAATGGTGGCAACTGGTGGATGTTGAACCACTGCGCATCCTCGATCTCGTCGGCCTGGGGCACGATCTCGCCACCGGCATACTCGGCATGAAAGCCCAGCATCATTGAGTGCGGAAACGGCCAGCACTGGCTGCCCACGTACTGGATGTTCTGCACCTCGACCTGCACTTCCTCGCGCACTTCGCGGACCAGGCAGTCTTCGGCAGACTCCCCTGGCTCGGCAAACCCGGCCAGGGTGCTGTAGACCCCAGTGACGAAACGCGGTGAGCGTGCGAGCAGAATCTCATCACCACGGGTGATCAACACAATCATGCTGGGGGAAATACGCGGGTAGCTGCGCAGGTCGCACGCCTGGCAGAACATTGCGCGCTCCCGGGGTACCTGCACCATCGCCTGGCCGCAGCTGCCACAAAAACGGTGCTCGCGGGCCCAGGTGCCGATTTGCGCGGCATAGCCCAGGACTTTGTACAGGCGGTGGTCGCCTTGCAGCATAAAGGCCCGCAGGCCCTGCCAGCGGCAACCTTGCACATCGCCAGGGCTGTTCAACTCCAGCAGGTACACCGGCTCGCCATCCAGGTGACCGATGCCATGCTCGGCCAATACCGACAAGTCCTGGCGCTTGAGCCATTCCCTGGGAAACAGCGGCCCGTTGTCGTCCAGCAAAAAGCCTTCACGGCTGCGGGCCACGGCCCAGCCGCCGGGGGCGTCATTGTCCAGCAGCGTTGTGGTCATCCAGCCTGGGGTCATGTTCAGTCAATCCACGAATTCGGGTTTCTGCTTGCTCATATGGGCCGCGATGGCCACGCGCAGGTCGTTGGATTGCAACATAGCAGCGTTCCAGGTGGCAACGTATTCCAGGCCATCGTTGATGGTGTGGTCACGCATGTAGCTGATCATGGCCTTGGTACCGGTCACGGCAATCGGCGATTTGGCGGCAATTTGCGTTGCAAGCTCCATCACCCCGGCCAGCAGGCTTTCATGATCGGCAAAGGTGCGGTTGACCAGGCCGATACTGCGCGCTTCTTCTGCCCCAAAGGTACGGCCGGTGTAGGCCAGCTCGCGCAGCATGCCGTCGCCAATGATGCGTGGCAGACGCTGCAAGGTGCCAACGTCGGCGGCCATGCCGATGTCGATTTCCTTGATCGAGAATTGCGCGTCGTCAGCGGCATAACGCATGTCACAGGCGCTGATCAGGTCGATCGCGCCGCCAATGCAATAGCCCTGGATCGCCGCGAGGACCGGCTTGCGGCAGTTGTCCACGGCATTGAACGAGGCTTGCAGTTGCAGGATCTTGCGCCGCAGCAAGCGCGCATTACGGCCCACGTCCTTGCCAAACTCATTGGCTACCGAGGCCAGCATCATCAGGTCGATGCCCGAGGAAAAATGCTTGCCGGCGCCACTCAGGACCACGGCGCGTACCGCATCGGTGTCTTCGACCCATTGGAAAATCTCGATGATCTCGCTCCAGAACGCCGCGTTCATGGCGTTGATCTTTTCTGGGCGATTGATCTGCACATGGGCGACGTTGTCGTGGAGTTCGACGACAAAGGCTTGGTATTCGGACATGGCAGTGATCCTTGGCTGGCGACTGATAAAGGCCGAACTATAGCAAGGGAGCGTCAGGGGCGGTAAGGCTGTGCATGTGCCAAAAACAGGACTCTTAATGCCAGTCAGTTAAGCGGATTCTGCTTTCTGTAGGAGCGAGCTTGCTCGCGAAGAACTTGAGAGCGCCGCGTTTACCTAGCAAATACGCGTTATCGTTGACGTCCTTCGCGAGCAAGCTCGCTCCTACAAAAAAGCCTTAACTGACTGGCATTAACACAAGCCCCGCCCCACCGCAGGGTCAGGTGGGCAGCCACAGGCGCATGCGTGCACCGCCCAAGGGCGAGGCCTGGGCGGTGAGTGTGCCGCCTTGTGCTTCTACCGCCCTGCGGCTGATCGCCAGGCCCAGGCCGAAGCCGCCGGTGGCGCGGTCACGGCTGCGGTCCAGGCGGTAGAACGGTTCGAAAATCCGTGCGCGCTGTTCCTCGGGGATGCCAATGCCATCGTCATCCACCCAGATCTCGCAGCCCTTGGCGCACACCTTGACGCCAATCTGGATCCGCCTTTCGCAGTAGCGCATGGCATTGCGCAGCAGGTTTTGCAGGGCGCGGGCGGTAAGGCGCGGGTCGAGGGCAAAACGCTCGACGGCGCAGTCGAGCACCACATCAATCACGATCTCGGGGTTTTCCAGTTCGTCGTCGATGCTGCCCAAGATACTGTCGATGAATTCATCCAGCACCACGTCCACCCGCTCGGGCAGTTGCGCCGGGTTTTGCAGGCGGCTGTAGGACAACAGCTCCAGCACCAGCTCATCCAGCTCGCGGATGTGCGCCACCAGGCCTTGCAGGCGTTCGCGGCTGGCCGCCGGCTGGTCTTCGGACAGCGCCAGGGCCAGGCCGAAGTCCAGGCGCGTCAGCGGGGTGCGCAGTTCGTGGGAAACCGCGTTGAGCAAGTCGCGCTGCTGGTTGAGCAGGTGCTCGATGTCGTTGGCCATGGTGTCGAACACCGCTGCCAGGCTGCCGATGTTGGAGCTGGGGGGAATGTGCGTGCGCTCTTCCAGATGCCCCCGGCCCAGTTGCGCCGCTGTCGCCTTGAGGCGCTCCAGATCACGCCAGTGCGGTCGCAGCCATATCAACAACCCGCCCAGCAACGCCGCGCCGATCAGCACGTTCATGGTCCAGTACAGCAGGTTCATGTCCAGCGGGTCGGGCGGGATGGTCAGCTTGACCGCTAATTGCCCATTGAGCGGCGAGCTGATTTCTTCCATCCAGCCCCACTCCCCCAGGCGAATCACCGGCTTGCCCTGCTCCAGCAATTGCTCTTCGGCCGGTGTATAGCGGGCGTCCTGGCGATGCATCAATTGCACTTTCAAGGGGGCAAAGTCCCGGGCCAACTGGTCGGTGACCTCGGACCAGCGCTCCACCGGCCGGCTGTGGTACTGGCGCACGATCAGGCTCTGCAAACCCCGGGACTGCTCGATGCTGTAGTTCATGTAGCGAGTGTGAAAGACCTCGATGATGCCCATGGGGATCAGGTAGATCGCCGCGCTGTAAGTCACGATGGTCAGCAGGTAAAGACGGATCAGGACGCGGAACATGGTCTCAGCATTCCCACTCGGAACGGCTGAACAGGTAACCCTTGCCCCACACCGTCTTGATCTTGCGCGCTTCGCCGGCATGGTCGTCGAACTTGCGGCGCAGCTTGGAAATGGCCACATCCACCGAGCGGTCGGTGCCGTTGAACTCGATGCCGCGCAGGCGCTGCAGGATCTGGTCGCGGCTGAGCACTTCACCGGCATGCCGGGCCAGCACCACCAGCAGGTTGTATTCGCCGCTGGACAACTCCACCGCCTGGTCGCGCCAGGTTACCGAACGTTCCGACAGGTCGATGCACAGGTTGCCCATCAATATCTGGTCGTTAGCCGCCTGGGGTTCGCTGAGGCTGCTGCGGCGCAACAAGGTACGCACCCGCGCCAGCAGCACCCGTGGCTCGCAGGGCTTGGTCACGTAGTCATCGGCGCCCATTTCCAGGCCCAGTACCTGGTCGTGGCTGTCATCGCGGGCGGTGAGCATCAGGATCGGCAGGCCGGCCGAATCGGCGCGTAACAGGCGGCAGACTTGCAGGCCGTCGAGGCCGGGCAGCATCAGGTCGAGGATCACCAGGTCCGGCGGATTGAGCCTGGCCCGCTCGCGCACATGGTCGCCACGGCTGAGCACATTGACGTGATAGCCATTGCGCTCAAGGTAACTGGCAATCAGCTCGGACAGCGCGGCGTCGTCTTCGACCAGGAGGATGTTGGGCATGGTGCTTCCAATTAATACGGTTTTTTGTCGTACACAAATCCAATGTGGGAACGGGCTTGCTCCCACATTAAATCGTCATTGCTCACAAGAGCTTGTTAGGATCCACGGCGGTGAAGGATATACGCACGTGCCTCGGCGTGCGCCGTACCTTACATTTCTTCACACACCACCTACAGAGCTTCACAGCACAGTGACGGGGGCGCCCGTAGGATGCGCCAGTCAATATTGGGATAAAAGCATGTCAAAGAATCTGTTTGCGCCGTTTTGCCTTCTCGCACTGACATTGGCCCTGAGCGCGTGTGGCAACTCCGCAGGCGACGCCCCCGAAATGCCCCTGGCCAAGGTGCGCGTCGAAACCCTCGCAGCCAAGCCGCTGTCAATCAGCAGCGAGTTGAGCGGACGCATTGCCGCGCCGCGTATTGCCGAAGTGCGCGCACGGGTCGCAGGCGTGGTGTTGCAGCGGGTATTCAAGGAAGGCCACGACGTCAAACAGGGCGACGTGCTGTTCCGTATCGACCCGGCGCCGTTCAAGGCTGACCTCGACAGCGCCCAGGCGAGCCTGCGCAAGGCCGAAGCCAATGCCTTCCAGGCGCACCTGCAGGAGCAGCGCTACAGCCAGTTGGTGGAAGGCAATGCCATCAGCGCCCAGGACTACGACAACGCCCGCGCCGCTGCCCGGCAAACTGCCGCCGATGTTGCGGCCAATCAGGCGGCGGTACAACGCGCCAAGCTCAACCTCGGCTATGCCACGGTGACCGCGCCGATCTCCGGGCGCATCGGCCGTGCGCTGGTGACCGAAGGCGCCCTGGTGGGCCAGAACGAAGCCACGCCCATGGCCGTGATCCAGCAACTGGACCCGATTCACGCCGACCTCACCCAGTCCACCCGCGAACTCAATGACCTGCGCCGTGCTTTTCGCGCCGGGCACTTGAAGCAAGTAGGCCAGGACCAGGCCAAGGCCACGCTGATCCAGGATGATGGCAGCCTTTACCCATTGCCGGGCAAGCTGCTGTTTGCGGAAATTTCCGTCGACCCCGGCACCGGGCAAATCATCCTGCGCAGCGAGTTCCCCAACCCGGACCTCGACCTGTTGCCCGGCAGTTTTATCCGCGTGCGCCTGGAGCAGGCGGTCGATCAGCAAGGCCTGAGTGTGCCGCAACGCGCCATCACCCGTGACAGCGCCGGTATCCCGATGGTGTTGTTGGTGGACGCCGAGCAGAACGTCAGCCAGCAACCCGTGGAATTGGGCGCGGCGATCAATGATCGCTGGGTGGTCAACAGCGGCCTGAAGGCCGGTGACCGGATTATCGTCGAAGGCCTGCAGCATGCACGCCCCGGTGAAAAAGTCGACGTCGATGCCAGCTCCGAACCTGTCGCCCAGGCAGCCGGCCAGTAATCAAAGGGATCAGAGACAATGCCGCAGTTCTTTATTGACCGCCCGATCTTCGCCTGGGTGGTTGCCTTGTTTATCCTGCTGGCCGGTGCCCTCGCCATCCCGCAGTTGCCGGTGGCCCAGTACCCCAACGTCGCGCCGCCGCAAGTGGAAATCTATGCGGTGTACCCCGGTGCCTCGGCCCAGACCCTGGATGAAAGCGTGGTCAGCCTGATCGAGCAGGAGCTCAATGGTGTCGACCACCTGCTGTATTTCGAATCCCAGAGCAGCCTGGGCTCGGCGACCATTACCGCGACATTCCAGCCGGGCACCAACCCGGAAATGGCCCAGGTGGATGTGCAGAACCGACTCAAGGTCGTCGAGCCGCGCCTACCGCAAGCGGTGACCCAGCAGGGCTTGCAGGTGGAAAAAGTCTCCGCCGGCTTCCTGCTGCTGGTCACGCTGACATCCAACGACGGCAAGCTCGATGACGTGGCGCTCAGCGATTACCTGGCGCGCAACGTGATGAACGAGCTCAAGCGCCTGGACGGTGTGGGTAAAGCCCAGCTGTATGGCGCCGAGCGGGCGATGCGGATCTGGATCGACCCGCAGAAGCTGATCGGTTTCAACCTGACCCCGGCCGACGTCAATGCCGCGATCAGCGCGCAGAACGCTCAGGTCTCGGCCGGCAGCATTGGTGACTTGCCGGGCACCAACACCCAGGAAATCACCGCGTCGATCCTGGTCAAGGGCCAGCTCTCAACCCCGGCCGAATTTGCCGACATTGTGCTCAAGGCCAACCCGGACGGCTCCACTGTGCGCATTGGTGATGTGGCGCGCGTCGAGATCGGCAGCCAGGAATACCAGTTCTCCACACGCCTGAACGGCAAACCGTCCACCGCTATCGGCGTGCAACTTTCGCCAGGCGCCAACGCCCTGAACACCGCGACCCTGGTTCGGGCGAAAATGGATGAGCTGTCACGCTACTTCCCGGCCAATGTGGAATACAAAATTCCTTACGACACCTCGCCGTTCGTCAAGATCTCGATCACCAAGGTGGTCTACACCTTGCTGGAGGCCATGGCGCTGGTGTTTGCGGTGATGTTCCTGTTCCTGCAGAACGTGCGCTACACCTTGATTCCCACGCTGGTGGTGCCGATTGCATTGATGGGGACCTTTGCCACCATGCTGTTGCTGGGCTTCTCGATCAACGTGCTGACCATGTTCGGCATGGTGCTGGCCATCGGCATCCTGGTGGACGATGCGATTGTGGTGGTGGAGAACGTCGAGCGGATCATGGTCACCGAGGGCCTGTCGCCCAAGGAAGCCACGCGCAAGGCCATGGGCCAGATTACCGGGGCGATCATCGGCATTACCCTGGTGCTGGTGGCGGTGTTCCTGCCGATGGCCTTTATGGCGGGCTCGGTGGGGGTGATCTACCAGCAGTTCTCGCTGTCGATGGCCACCTCTATCCTGTTCTCGGCGTTTCTCGCCCTGTCCTTGACCCCGGCCCTGTGCGCTACGTTGCTCAAACCGATTGCCAAAGGTGAGCACCATGCCAAGGGCGGGTTCTTCGGCTGGTTCAACCGCCGCTTTGAACAACTGACCGATCGCTACGAAGGCTGGGTCGCCTATGCCCTCAAGCGCAGCGGCCGCTACCTGCTGATCTACCTGGTATTGCTGGTGGGCCTGGGCTTTTTGTTCAGCCGCCTGCCCGCCTCGTTCCTGCCGGTGGAAGACCAGGGTTACACCATCACCGATATCCAACTGCCACCGGGTGCGAGCAAGAACCGGACGGTACTGGTGGCCGAGCAGATCGAGGCGCATAACGCGACCGAGCCGGGCGTCGGTGATACGACGATGATCATGGGCTTCAGTTTCTCCGGCTCCGGGCAGAATGCGGCGCTGGCGTTTACCACGCTCAAGGATTGGTCGCAGCGCAGCAGCGACGACTCCGCCGCCTCGATTGCCGATCGTGCCAACATGGCGTTTACCGAGCTCAAGGATGCGATGGCCTATGCCGTGCTGCCGCCGCCGGTGGATGGCCTGGGCACCTCCAGTGGCTTTGAGTTCCGCTTGCAGGACCGGGGTGGCGTGGGCCATGCCGCGTTGATGGCGGCCCGCACCGAGTTGCTGGCGGCGGCGGAAAAAAGCCCGATCCTGGCCAACGTGCGTGAAAGCGCCCTGGCTGAAGCACCGCAGGTGCAGCTTGAGGTAGACCGCAAGCGTGCCAACGCCCTGGGCGTGTCGTTTGCCGATGTCGGCAATATCCTCTCCTCGGCCATTGGTTCGGCGTATATCAACGACTTCCCCAACCAGGGCCGCATGCAGCGCGTGGTGGTGCAAGCCGAAGGCGACCAACGCAGCCAGGTCGAAGACCTGATGAAGATCCATGTGCGCAACAACGCCGGGAAGATGGTGCCGTTGTCGGCCTTTGTCGAGGCTCGTTGGGTCCAGGGCCCGACGCAGTTGACCCGTTACAACGGCTACCCGGCCATCGCCATTTCCGGTGAAGCGACACCTGGGCATAGCACCGGCGAGGCGATGGAGGAGATCCAGCGGCTGGTGTCGCAACTGCCGGCGGGCCTGGGCCAGGAATGGACCGGGTTATCGTTGCAGGAGCGGTTGTCGGGCGCCCAGGCGCCACTGCTATTGATGCTGTCGCTGCTGGTGGTGTTCCTGTGCCTGGCCGCGCTGTATGAAAGCTGGTCGATCCCCACCTCAGTGTTGCTGGTCGTGCCGCTGGGGGTGTTGGGCGCGGTCATGGCAGTGTCACTGCGCGGCATGCCCAATGACGTGTTCTTCAAGGTCGGCTTGATCACGATTATCGGGCTATCGGCAAAAAACGCGATCCTGATCATCGAGTTTGCCAAAGACCTGTATGACCAGGGCGAAGACTTGGTCGAGGCCACGCTGAAAGCCGCACGCCTGCGCCTGCGACCGATCATCATGACGTCCCTGGCGTTTATCCTCGGCGTGGTGCCATTGGCGATTGCCACCGGTGCCAGTTCGGCGAGCCAGCAGGCGATTGGTACGGGTGTGATTGGCGGGATGATCACCGCGACATTGGCGGTGGTGTTTGTGCCGGTGTTCTTCGTGGTCGTCATGAAACTGGTGCGCAAACGCCACGATTGATAGCTCTACCCTGTAGGAGCCGGCTTGCCGGCGAAAAACCTGAGAACGCTGCGGGGCATCAGGATTCCCGCGTTAGCGTTGACGATTTTCGCCGGCAAGCCGGCTCCTACAGGAATAGGCTATGGTTGCTCACCAAACCTGCATTTGTGAGCACCATGTCCTACCTCGCCCGTACCCACCCTCGCCTATCCGCTGCCGCCGTCCTGGGACTGGCAATCGGCATTCTGGCGCCCTTCGACTCAATCCTCACCAAAGTCCTGATCGGCTGGAACGCCGGGGTCTGGACCTACCTGATACTGATGGTACGCCTGACCATCCGCGCCAAGGCCGAGGACGTCAAACGCATCGCCGAAGTCGAAGATGAAAACGCCGCCCTGGTGTTGTTCATGGTGTCTATTGCCGCAATTGCCAGCCTGGCAACCATCGCTTTTGGCCTTGCCGGCAGCAAGGACCTGGGCACCGCCGAGCGCCTGTTGCATTACGGCTTTACCGGGGTGACGGTGATGGGGTCGTGGTTGTTGATCGGGGTGATATTCAGCGTGCACTACGCCAGGCTTTATTACACCTGGGACGGCAAGGAGCCGGCGCTGCGCTTTGCCGAGGGGCTGCTGACGCCCAACTACTGGGACTTCCTGTATTTCTCTTTCACCATCGGCGTCGCCGTGCAGACCTCTGATGTGGGTGTGGCTACCCGAGCCATGCGCAAAGTGGTGCTGGGGCAGTCGTTGATCGGCTTTTTGTTCAATACGGCGATCCTGGGATTCTCGATCAATATTGCGGCGGGGCTTTTCGGATGAGGTTTGACGTCCTTAGTTCCAGACAGTATTAAAAATCGATTATTAGACTGTCATTCCTCACAGTAGAAAAAAGTTTGGAAAGGCGTCTAATAGCCTTCAAGTCAGGTTCCGAATCACTCAGAAGCCGATGCCTTCGTATACTGTCATTTTTGACAGTATACAGTCTGGACACACTGCTATTTCATGACTCGGACAGAGCCGTCGACAACTCTGCTACTCGCACAATCATCAGCGATGGAGAAGCGATCATGACCGCAAACGCACAACAGTTATCCCCCGAGCAACAAAAATTACTGCGCCCCAAAGCACTCAATGCAACAGGCACATTCAACGCACTTATCGATACGGTACAGGTCGACTTTCAGACCTTGACCCTGGTGCATGACCGCGAGCAGGCTATCTATCGCCTTATAGCTCGACACGCTGACAACTCAGTCACCGTCACGAAAATCACGATTGAACTACCCAACAACCTTCGCCCGGGACAGGTAATACAGCTGGACCAGTGGATGTCTAACAAAGTCAACGCCTGGTATGCAGTGAAGTCCCCGACAACTCATTACATAGTAAGGTGTTCCACAGGGACTCTGATCCTTGGTAGCTTGCAAGCAGGCGTCATCAAAATCAGCGGCACGCTGGATGGCACCACCGATAAAGATATCAACGGGAACACTCACACCCTGAAAGTCGAATTCGACCTGACCAGTTGATTGCTTATGCAGGAGCAAAAAAACGCCCGTATCTTTCGATACGGGCGCTAATGGGCTTCAGGTATTTACCAGGAGTAGCGAATCCCTAGGTTCGCACCCCAAGGCTGCTCGACCCTA
Source organism: Pseudomonas sp. FH4 (assembly GCF_000510915.2). Taxonomy (NCBI): domain Bacteria; kingdom Pseudomonadati; phylum Pseudomonadota; class Gammaproteobacteria; order Pseudomonadales; family Pseudomonadaceae; genus Pseudomonas; species Pseudomonas sp. FH4. The sequence goes on from NZ_AOHN01000019.1 coordinate 125,219, forward strand.
CCGCCGCTGCTGTGTTCAAGGTCCGCATGCAGTTGCAGGTTTTGCGACAGTTTCAGCGCCATACCCGCACCGAACTCAGCGCGCGAGCCAGACAGGTCGTTATTGAACACATTGTTGTTCACCTTGACCTTATTGTTGTTGGCAAACTCATGCACCATCGCCGCCCGCAAGTAGGGCTGGACTACGCTGCCACTGTCGAGCTGGATATCGCGCCCAACGGTCGCACCAGCCTTGGCCAGGATTGAACGGGTACGCTCGCCATCGGCGTGCAGGTCATTGTCCAGGTTGTAATTGGCGCCCTGGATCACCACGGTGGACAGCTGTGCATATGGCTCGACAAAGTAGCCGTCGTCCAGCTTGATGTTGCGACCGAACTCTGCCGACAGGCCGCCACCGGTATTGGTGTACTTGCCCTTGGCCTTGGTACCGTCACTCAAGCCGACTTTGGACTCGTTCTGGAAGCGGTTGAGCTTGGCCACTGCATCGAAATACAGGCCACTTTCCTCATCCAGCCACGTTGCATAAGCACCTACGTAGTAGCTCTTTACCGTGCCTGAAGTACCGCGTTTGAGATTGAGGTCAGAGGTACTGTGACCGGCCATCACACCCACCAGCCACTGGCTGTCGGCCAACGGCGTGTCGACACCCAGGGTGAAGCCCTGCTGGTTCTGGTTGTAGCCCACGCCGGTGCTCTCGGCCACCTTGTACTTGTTGCCATAACCGCGCATCCACACACCCGCCTGGCCAGGCTCGAAACGCAACTCGCCCATGCGCGTACGCAATGAAGTCGCCTCGCCGTACCACACAGTGGGTGCCGTATTGAACAGCGCCATCACCGAGCGGGTGGCTGGGCTGATTACACGGTTGTTCGGGTCGAGGAACCAATCGGTGCCGTCCTTTTTCAGGCCGTAGGAGTAGGCACCTACATCGACCACATCACCCTTCAGGGAGAACTGCGCGTCCCCTCCGCCAGTATGTACGACGCGAATCTCTTCGGGGTTGACCGGCTCCGCGCCGCTGGCAGCGAGCAACAGGCTGTGATTACCATTGGCTTCGCCCGTGATATTCAGGAAGTCCGTGATGCCATTGGCAAAGTCGGTGCCCATGACGAAGGTCCCGTTGCCGTCAAGGCTGTCCAGGTCCAGTTGATAGAACGCGTCGGCATGACCGAATATCACCGTACCGTCCGTCAGGTTCAAGGCGCCCACCTGGCTATCACCGGTCAGTTCCCAGTATGAGGCGTCACCAACGTTCAGGCTGGTGACATTCTGCAGTTGCCCCGTCAGCCCAGCGCTGTTTTCCAGGTTCAAATGTGCGGTGCTGCCGTGTTCTACAATCACGTCGCCTTTCAAGCGGCTATTGTCGACATTCATGCTCGCCTTGGCCCCCCCATTGACTTCCAGCAAGGTGCCATTGCCACCGGTCAGGGTCGAGCCGTTGCGCACGTCGACTTCAACTTCCATTTCTTCGCCTGGGTAACCTTCGACGACAATGGCCGAACCGCTGCGACCTTCGACGCTGGAGTTGTCCAGCACCAATTTGCCAGGGCTCTCACTGCCCAGGTCATTGGTGAACAGCACGCCATTTTTGTCGCCGATAATCCGGCTTTGGCTGGCTGTCGCGGTTGCACCATCGAGCAATACGCCATAGCTGCCGGCACCGGTACCTTCAACCAAGGTGTTCTGGTGGAACTGCAGTTCGCTGTTGCCATAGGCCATCGCACCGCCCATCACGCCGCGAATAGTGCTGTTGTACACCTGAGCAAGCCCGCCCTTTGGCGAATCGAAATTCTGAAACGCTTGCAGACCTACGGTGGTATTGCTGCTGATGCTGCTGCCTTTGATAACGGCCGTGCTGTCATCCAGACGCACTGCGCCGAACGTCGTGTTGTTCGATTCAACCGTGGCACCGTCAAGGCTGACGTTGGAGCCCTGGGTCGCGCGAATGTCATCGACCAGGCTGCCTGTATTGACACTCAGTGTCGAATCGTTGACCAGGATATTTCCTGTCCGCGCGCCGTTGACGGTCAGGTCGGACTTGTGATCGAGCTGCCAGTCATTTTTCAGCTCTCTGGCGTCAATGACTTTAGACTCGCCAATCAGGTGAGCCGCCTGGGCATGGGTTTGCACAGCTGCAAACATAAGAAACGTAATAGCCGGAAATTTCATCATCTTGCTCAAAGGCTTGAGCTCGAAGTTAGTAGGTGCTGACATGGTGGTTCACTCTCTGGGATAGAGCCTCTGAAAACGGCTTGGCTCGTTCCTCGGAATGAAGCCTTACCTGTACGGCGCAGAGAGTACGGAGTGAAGATACCGGCGACTGTAGGATAAATCTGAACGCAAATTGGTAATAATCAGTTAAGACGTGACGAAAACTGCACGTTGCAAACAAGAAAAAGGCGGTAATTACCAGACATACAAAAGGGAAGCCATGCTTCCCTTTTGTCATTTCAGGTTTTGATTGATCTCAAGGTGTTGGTACAAACGGCACTCGATCGCAGAAGGAGTCTGGGTTCGAGAATCCGGTGTACACCGCGGCCAATGCACCGCGTCCCGTCACCCCGCCCACCAAGGTCGTTGTGTAGCTGACCTCGCAAGGCCCAAACGGCACCTGGGCCAGGAATGGACGGTAAGTGACATCAACGGTGAAGCCATTTTGCACATCATCAAGCGTCAACGGCGGGGTTGTAATCGTCAGCACAAATGGTCCAGGTGGAAGACCGGGGAAATCGTTGCTGATCGTAACCGTTACCGTCACGGTATTGCCCACCAGCAACCTTGGGTCGCCCGGAATGCGAAGCTGCCCAAACAGAACCGGTGGAGATCCCGGCATGCGCGTAAGCAACGATTCGCAAGACCACTCGCCCAAGCCGTCAAGGCGCAAATACACTGCTGGATCCAGCATCACCGTTACCGCATCGATCACGTTGACCATGGTCACGCCCGAGGGGTTTTCGTTGGTGGTACCGGGACCAATGACCGAATACTCGACGGGCTGCAGGCCGTTGCCATGTCGGGCAACGACCTCCCAAGGGATGGTGAACGTTGCATTGGCTCCAGGCACTATCGTACTGAGGGGAAAAGGCCCGACGCGCTCTTTGGAAGCCCCCCAGAACAGGAAAAACTCATTCCCAATATGGGGCAGCGCAGCGATGGTCCAGAGGGGAATCACGATAGTGACAGGCCTGTTCGCGTCGCCAATGCGCAGAGTGTTCAATTCCATTGAATCTTCACCAAACACCTGTGCCAAATTCAACGCAGGGTTCACATCACCTGGCTCAAGGGTGCCCGGCAGAACAGGCCCTTCGACCGACAAGTCAAGCCGCACCGTTTTAACGGGAGAATTGAAGAGTATTCCGTTGCGATCGATCCGGTAGTCCACGGTTACCGTCTGCGGCCCCAGCAACGCCGTATAGGCCGCCTTGATTGCAGCCCTCATATTGTTGAAAACCACCGGGAAACCAGTAAGTTCTGTGGTTTGCGGACCATAAGGCTCGGCCTCCCACCGCACTTCGAACTTGTCCAGCCCGATGGCATGCTCTGGATAGGTTTCAATGTGGCCGTCGATTCCTTGAACAAAATCCTTGATGTCGAGCAAGTCATCCGTGCTACCGCCACCTGGAGCCGGGGCCAATGGCAGGAAGATCGGCAATGGCATGGGATCTTCCAGTAACGCAACCGTGCGAAATTCATTGAACGATGGGCGGCTGACATTACCCGCTCGGTCCGTAATGGTGTAGAAAAGGTAATACAACCCGCTCAAGATTATCTGCGTAGCAGGCAGGAAGAACGTACTTATCGCGGGTGGTGGCAGCATCGGCACCCCTGAACCACTCACCAGATACTCTGGGCGCGGGTCCATTACCGGGCTGAAGTAAACGTTAATCCTGTCCCCGGCTTCAAAACGCCCTGTCTGCGGGCCAAAGGTGTTGGCAGGAAAGCCGAACTCCAGGCCGCCCTGATTCACCAGAAACGCATTGTTGATAATTGTGCCCGGTGGCGCATTGATGAAACTTGCAACGGATGGCTGCTCGCGTGACGACGCTACGGCATAGGGCGCAATGGTATCGACCCGGAATGCGCAAGGGTTGGAGCTGTCAAAGGCAGCGCCTGGCACGTTACCGGCAGCATTTCGATACTGCGTATTCATGAGTTCATAGAAGCCATGTTGGAACTCGGGCGGTGGCGCAGGTATAAACCGGTTGATGATGGCCGGTACCGGGGTCTGGTTGATTTGAAAGGGCTCTACCAAGCGGGTCCAGGTCGGTGGGCTCACGGAGGTATCGCGAATCTCGATACTCATCCAGTCGGTTGGTCGGGAGATCCCCCCTGATCTGCATTCGAGCGTGATGCCTACAGGTGCAACGACCGCCGGGATCAGGCCTGTTGCATCATCCAGCGCCTCTGCAATCGTGGGAGCATCGATAATCAGAGGTGTTGGCGTAGTCGTGACGTTTGGGTTGCTACTCATTTCAGTCTCTCCTTAGTACTTAATGTAGGCGTCGCACAAACACTCATAAAGTGGCCAAGCCGCCATCGCCCAATTGCTTGAGTGATTGCCGGATGACTGAAATCGCAGCAACACTCTCTCCAGCCGTATGACGTGCGGCCAAACAAAACAACGGTGGTATTACTCGTCAGACGTTCAATGAAACGTACGGGGTGTTCCAACACTCATGACACGAAGCCCTCTGAATCAGGGCTCAGGGCCATTACCATCAGTCCAGCAATAAATGGGGTTGGGCGGTGGTGGCGAGGTCGGTACCACGCGATCGAACGGCACATACCGGGAAGAAGATCGACCGATGATCACGCCGCCCCTGGACACCGTGTAGCTCGCCTCCCCTCCTGCGTTGTTTTTCAAGGGCCGGATCAAGCGCTCGACATCAAGGATCCAAAAAGCGTAGCCCGTCGCATCGGCGACACCATTCCAATAATGAGTGAGGGTTTCCACGATATTGGGATCTGGATTGACATCCGGGTACAGGCCATAGCCCTGGAACCGCAGGGTAATCAGGTCTCCATCATGTATGTCCGCGTGAGGGGCGATGAACACCTCGACCCCGAACCAGATCGGTGGCTGGGTGCTGCACGTCATGTACCGGTTGGGGTGCGACTCCGACTGCGGGAACGTAGGCCGAGGGTAGCGGGCCGGTGGCAGGTCGGCTTGCAACCGCGCTCGCGCCACCTGTGAAAACAGTGGGTTGACGTTGCCGGCCTGGTCTTTCAGGCGATAGAAGCAAAAGATCCAGAGAGCCCCCGGGAAGCTACGGAAGACGTCGCTGGGAACCTCAACGAATAGGCGGCCGGTGGCACTGGCCAAGGGCGGTGAAACCAGGGTTGGGGCGCCCGTTGGCAAGATATTCATGTCCGAGAAATACATCAGCACCTGGTCACCGACCTCACGCCCCAGATAGCCTCCGGGAATCTCCATGGGCACCAGAGGATTGGCAATCAGGTAGGCCTCCGTAAGCGGGTCGATGGGGAAGATCGCCGGTGGCAGCAATGCGCCGCCGCCGGGGGCATCCCGGTCGATCCTGATCGTCACCACCTCGGACTCATCGAAACTGGGGCTATCGGGCGTGCCGTTATGAATGCGAAACCTCAGATCAACGATTGCACTGTTCAGCATAAAAGCCTGAGGGATATGCACGAGGAAGGGAAAATCGGCAGGCGTCATCGGATTGGGCAGCAAAATGGGTGGCGCTTCGGCGGGACGCGCTCCGCGAACATTCCACTCAAGCACGAGGTATTGGTTCCTGCCTGGGGTCGGTAGAAATGCCCAGGGGCTCGGAATTTCGACCCTCAGGTCGCTGAAGTAAAATTGCGCGGGCACCAACCCGTCGGGCAAGGCGTCAATCACATTGGGCGCGGTAATTGCCAGCGTGCCCCCAGGGCCCTGGGGAGCATTCGTGTTCGACTTGCCAGCATTGCGGGTGCTCATCGAAACCTCCTATGACTACGCGCCGGCATATGGTTTGCGCACCATGCTGCAGGCTCTGTTGGGGTAATTGAACACCTCCTTCAACCTACCGGATACTGTCAGAACTAACAGGTAGGCTCGCCGCTCGTCGGTTTCAGCAGCTTGGTTTTGCGGTTGAATCAACAAAGATTTTCTTGACGACACGCGCTTGCTGGTGTCTCCTGAAACCGGTTTCAATCCAACCTTTACTGTGCACTCAATTCCAATAAGAAAGGCCCAGCCGTGACTTCATTTTCCGCCGCCCAGCGCAGCCGCGTGACCATGCTTGACGTCGCCGAGCGCGCCGGGGTTTCCAAGGCCAGCGTTTCACGTTTTATCGGCGACGACCGCGCCCTACTGTCCGATGCCATCGCCTTGCGTATCGAGCAGGCCATCGAAGAGCTGGGCTACCGCCCCAACCAGATGGCCCGGGGCCTGAAACGGGGCCGCACTCGTCTGATCGGCATGCTGGTGGCCGATATCCGCAACCCCTATTCGATTGCCGTGATGCATGGCGTGGAAACCGCCTGCCGCCAACACGGCTACAACCTGGTGGTGTGCAACACCGACCGCGATGACGAGCAGGAGCGCCAGCATCTGGCAGCACTGCGTGCCTATAACATCGAAGGTTTGATCGTAAACACCCTTGGTCATCACCTTGAACAACTGCTGGAGCTACAGAGGGAGATGCCTCTGGTGCTGGTGGACCGCAAGGTCGACGCGTTGCACAGCGACCTGGTAGGCCTGGATAACCCGCTGGCCGTACGCATGGCGCTGGAGCACCTGGAGCAGCAGGGCTACCGGGATATATTGCTGATCAGCGAAGCGGCCGATGGCACCAGTTCGCGTGTCGAGCGCCTGCACAGTTTCCAGAGTCAGATCAGCCGACGCAAAAAACTGCGTGGCAGCGTGCTGGAAATCACCCCTGATTTGAACGCCCACCTGCAGGCGTTTCTTGGCATGTCGCCTGCAGGTCCGAAAGCCTTGTTTTGTGCCAACGGCATTGCCGCGCTGGCGTGCACCAAGGCCTTGCGCGAGTTGGGTTGCCGGTTATTCGAGGACGTCGGCCTGATTGCCCTGGATGACCTGGATTGGTACCCGCTGGTGGGCAGCGGCATTACCGCCCTGGCCCAACCGACTCAAGCGATTGGCGCCAGTGCCTTTGAGTGTCTGCTCAAGCGCTTGCGCGGCGATACCTCGCCGACTCGCTCTCTGGACTTTGCTCCGCAACTCATAACACGTGGTTCAACCCAGCCCTTGTAGGAGCCAGCAAGTCGGCATCTATAAAGGGGATGTTTTTTATCTGCAAATGAAACCGGTTTCAGAGATCAATAACAATGCATAGATACCCCGTTTCCATCAGCCTTTCCAGCTACGGCTCCGACTTGGTTCGCCAACGTGGCCAATTGAGTTTCGTCGAGTTGTTGGCCGCTGCCGGCGCCAGGCGCATTGAATGGCGTGAAGAACTGCTCACCACCGAACAGCCTGCGGAACTGGCCCAGGCAGCAGCAGCCCAGGGCCTGGAATGCGTGTTTTCCTCCCCCCTGGAGTTGTGGATCGCCGGGCGTGCGCAAGCCAATAGCGAACTGGCCGCCACCCTCGACCGGGCCCAGGCGTTCGGTGCGCGCTGGCTGAAGGTTTCCCTCGGCTACTTCACCGACACCAACGACCTGCACAGCCTCAGCGCCCTGCTCAACCGCCACCCGGTGCGCTTGCTGGTGGAGAACGACCAGACCCTGCATGGCGGGCGCATCGAGCCGCTGCAACGCTTCTTCGATGAGGCAGAACGCCTGGCCGTCCCCGTGAAAATGACCTTCGATATTGGCAACTGGCACTGGCAGGACCAATCCGCCCACACCGCCGCGCGCTTGCTCGGCCGGCATGTCGATTACCTGCACTGCAAGGCCGTCGCCCGCCGTGCCGATGGCAAGCTGATCGCCCTGCCGCCCGGCGCCGCCGACCTGCACCTGTGGGAACAATTGCTGCAGCTGATGCCCCAAGGTATCAGCCGCGCAGTGGAGTTCCCGCTGCAAGGCGCAGACCTGGTGCAAGTCACAACCTTGCAGGTCGCCGCCCTCGCCTGCCTTGGCCAACCCCGCATGGAGAACGCCCATGTCTGAGATCGATATCCTCTCGTTCGGTGAAACCATGGCGATGTTTGTCGCCGAGCAAACCGGCGACCTGGCCCACGTTGGCCAGTTTCAAAAACGCATCGCCGGTGCTGACAGCAACGTAGCGATTGGCTTGTCGCGCCTGGGCTTCAACGTGGCCTGGCTGAGCCGCGTGGGCGATGACTCATTGGGCCGTTTTGTGGTCCAGAGCCTGGAGCGCGAAGGCCTGGATTGCCAGCATGTGGCGGTCGACCCTGCGCACCCCACCGGCTTTCAGCTCAAGTCCCGGGAAGAGACCGGCGACGATCCAACCGTCGAGTATTTTCGCCGCGGGTCAGCAGCCAGTCACTTGTCCAGCGCCATGATCACGCCTGGGCTGCTGCAAGCACGGCACCTGCACGCCACCGGGATTGTGCCGGCGCTGTCGGACACCAGCGCCGAACTGTCGCGCCAGTTGATGACGCAGATGCGCGCGGCAGGCCGCAGTGTGTCCTTCGACCCGAACCTGCGCCCGTCGCTATGGCCCAGCGAGCAAAAAATGATTCGCGAAATCAATGCCCTGGCCTGCCTCGCGCATTGGGTATTGCCGGGCTTGAGCGAAGGCCGGCTGCTGACCGGCTTCGAAGACCCCGAGGATATTGCCGCCTTCTACCTCGACCAGGGCGTGGAAGCCGTGGCGATCAAACTCGGCCCCCACGGCGCCTACTACCGCAGCCATCTGGACCAAGGGTTCATCGCCGCCGTGCCGGTGGCCAAGGTGGTGGACACCGTAGGCGCCGGTGATGGTTTTGCCGTGGGCATGATCAGTGCCCTCCTCGAAAACCTCAGCTTTGCCCAGGCGGTGCAGCGCGCCAACTGGATCGGCAGCCGCGCGGTACAGAGTCGCGGCGATATGGAAGGCCTGCCCTTGCGCGCTGACCTGCCCGCCCTGCAAAAGGCCGGCTGACCCCCGGCGTTACACCCGTTACCTGTTGCCACAACTACAACAAGCTCAGGAGCAACCCCATGAACAACCTGAAACTCGCCACCCGCCGTTGGTGGTACATCATGCCCATCGTGTTCATCACCTACAGCCTGGCGTACCTGGACCGCGCCAACTACGGCTTCGCCGCCGCCTCCGGGATGGCCGAGGACCTGATGATCACTCCGGGCATGTCCTCGCTGCTCGGCGCACTGTTCTTCCTCGGCTACTTTTTCTTCCAGGTGCCGGGGGCGATCTATGCCCAGCGCCGCAGTGTGAAGAAGCTGATTTTCGTCAGCCTGATCCTGTGGGGCGGCCTGGCCACCCTCACCGGCGTGGTCTCCAACGCCTATATGCTGATCGCCATCCGCTTCCTGCTTGGGGTGGTCGAGGCCGCCGTGATGCCGGCGATGCTGGTGTACCTGTGCCACTGGTTCACCCGTGCCGAACGCTCGCGGGCCAACACTTTCCTGATCCTCGGTAACCCGGTGACCATGCTGTGGATGTCGGTGGTGTCCGGCTACCTGGTGCAGCATTACAGCTGGCGCTGGATGTTTATCATCGAAGGCCTGCCCGCGGTGTTCTGGGCCTTTATCTGGTGGCGCCTGGCCGATGAGCGCCCAGCAGATGCCAAGTGGCTGAACGCCGCGGAGAAACACGATCTGGAAACCGCCCTCGCCGCCGAGCAGGTGGGGCTCAAGGCGGTGAAGAACTATGCCGAAGCCTTCCGCTCCCCCCAGGTGATCATCCTCGCACTGCAATTCTTTTGCTGGAGCATTGGCGTGTACGGCTTTGTGCTGTGGTTGCCGTCGATCCTCAAGGCCGGCCTGCAGATGGATATGATCGAAGCCGGCTGGTTGTCGGCGCTGCCTTACCTCGCCGCGGTGATCGGCATGCTGCTGGTGTCCTGGGGCTCGGACAAGCTGCAAAAGCGCAAACGTTTCGTGTGGCCGCCGTTGTTGATCGCCTCCGTGGCGTTTTATGGCTCCTACCTGCTGGGCGCCGAACATTTCTGGTGGTCCTACACCTTGCTGGTGATTGCCGGGGCCTGCATGTATGCGCCTTATGGGCCATTTTTCGCCATCGTCCCGGAAATTCTCCCGGCCAACGTTGCCGGAGGCGCCATGGCATTGATCAACAGCATGGGCGCACTGGGTTCGTTTGGCGGTTCGTACCTGGTGGGTTACCTCAACAGCAGCACCGGCTCGCCGGGTGCGTCCTACCTGCTGATGAGCGGCGCGTTGCTGCTGTCGGTGGTGCTGACGATTTTTCTCAAGACCGGGGCCCGTGAAGCGTCCCCGGCAACACCGTTGCACTCCCTGGATTTGAAGGTCAGAACCTGATGAAAAAGCATGTCGTGCTGTACAAGAAACTCTCCGCGCCGCTGATGGCCCGCTTGCATGAAGCGGCCGAGGTAACGCTGATTGAAAGCCTCGACCCCACGGGCCTGGCACAGCTGCGTGATGCCTTGCCCCGCGCCCACGGCTTGCTGGGCGCAAGCTTGCGCCTGGATGCACAACTGCTGGACCTGGCACCCCGCCTGGAAGCGGTGGCCAGCGTTTCGGTGGGGGTCGACAACTACGACATCGACTACCTGACCCAGCGCGGCATCCTGCTCAGCAACACCCCGGATGTACTCACCGAAACCACCGCCGACACCGGTTTTGCGCTGATCCTCGCCACCGCCCGACGCGTGGTGGAGCTGGCAAATATGGTGCGCGCCGGCAACTGGAACCAGAATATCGGCCCGCTGCACTTTGGCTGCGATGTGCATGGCAAGACCCTGGGCATCATCGGCATGGGCCGGATCGGCGAAGCACTGGCACAGCGTGGGCATTTTGGCTTTGGCATGCCGGTGATCTACCACAGCCACTCGCCCAAGCCAGCGGTAGAGCAGCGTTTTGGCGCCGAATATCGCAGCTTGCGGGACTTGCTGCAGCAAGCCGACTTTGTCTGCCTGACGTTGCCGCTGACGGCCGAGACTCAAGGTTTGATCGGCGCCGAGGAATTTGCGCAGATGGGGCAGGAGACGATTTTCATCAATATTTCACGGGGCAAAGTGGTCGATGAAGCCGCGCTGATCGAGGCCCTGCAACAGCGCACAATTCGCGCTGCGGGGCTGGATGTGTTTGAACGTGAGCCGTTGAATCATGATTCGCCGCTGATGCGCTTGAGCAATGTGGTGGCAACGCCGCATATTGGTTCTGCGACCCATGAAACCCGTGAAGCGATGGCGCGGTGTGCGGTGGATAATCTACTGGCGGCACTGGCCGGCGAACGCCCAAAAAACCTGGTCAATCCCACCGCCTGGACACCCTGATTCTGAAAGAGCGGATTCTGCTTTCTGTAGGAGCGAGAACTAGGCGTCCCCCTCGCTCCTACAAAAAAGCCTTAACTGACTGGCATTAGGGCTTGCTCGCTCCCACGGGTAAGTGTTCAGCCTCTAGCGCCCGGTGCGGATCGTGTTCCAGATCCGCGTGCGGATACGGTCGATCTTCATCGGCATGGCTTCGAGGGCGAATAGCTTGCCCATCATTTCTGCGCTTGGGTACACCTTGGTGTCGCTCTTGATCACCGGGTCCACCAGGCTGTCGGCAGCACTGTTGCCGTTGGCGTAGTGCACGAAGTTGGTGATGTCGGCCATCACATCCGGGCGCAGCAGGTAGTTCATGAAGGCGTAGCCGGCCTTTTCATCCGGGGCGTCGGCGGGCATGGCCACCATGTCGAACCAGATGGCAGCGCCTTCCTTGGGGATGTTGTAGCCGATCTTCACGCCATTCTTGGCTTCCTTGGCACGGCTTTCGGCCTGCAACACGTCCCCCGAGAAACCCACCGCCACGCAGATGTCGCCGTTGGCCAGGTCGCCGGTGTATTTCGAGGAGTGGAAGTAGGCAATGTATGGCCGTACTTTGATCAGCAATGCTTCGGCTTTTTTGTAGTCTTCGGGGTTCTTGCTGTGGTGCGGCAAGCCCAGGTAATTCAGGGCGATGGGCAGCAGTTCCGGGCCGTTGTCGAGGATTGCCACCCCGCACGTGCTGAGTTTTTCCATGTACTCGGGCTTGAAGATCAAGTCCCAGGAATTGACCGGGGCATCGTCGCCCAACACCGCCTTGACCTTGTCGATGTTGTAACCGATGCCGGTGCTGCCCCACAGGTACGGGAACCCGTGCTCATTGCCCGGATCGTTGGTTTCCAGGGCCTTGAGCAGCACCGGGTTGAGATTCTTCCAGTTGGGCAACTGGCTCTTGTCGAGCTTTTTCAGCGCCCCGCCCTGGATCTGCCGGGCCATGAAGTGGTTGGACGGGAAGACCACGTCGTACCCCGAATTGCCGGTCATCAACTTGCCGTCCAGGGTCTCGTTGCTGTCGTACACGTCATAGCTGAAACCGATCCCGGTTTCCTTCTGGAAGTTCTTGGTGGTGTCTGGCGCAATGTAGCTCGACCAGTTGTAGATTTTCACCGTTTCGGCGGCCTGGGTCAGGGAAGCCACCAACATCAAGGGCAACAGGGCAATGGGTCTCATGGTTCGATTTCCTGGCGGTTATAGGGCTGTTTTTATGGCAGGCGATCAAGGATCAGAAGGTTAGAGAATCAACACATAGGTCTTGCGTACGGTCTCCTGGATATCCCAGATTCCCGTGCTGTTGGCCGGCAGCATCAGTGCGTCGCCGGCTTCGATATGCAGGGTTTCGCCGTCATCGGGGGTGAAGGTGCAGCGCCCCTGGATAAAGTGGCAGAACTCCTGCGCCACGATCTGGCGCCGCCAACGGCCTGGGGTGCACTCCCAGATGCCGGTCTCGACGCCATCGCTGCGTTCCACGCTGAGGGTGGAGACCACGGCAACCGGGGTGCCTAGTGGTACGGCGACCGGGCTTGAGTCCGGCAAGTGGCGGTTCAGGGTGTCTTTGAACTGGGTAATGCTCATGGTCATACCTGTGGTGATTGAAACGACTTAGTGCATGAAACCTTCCATGAAACCGGCAACCCCGCTGGCCAGCTTGCGCCGCCAGGGCGCGGTGTTCGGGTCGGCCAGGGTCTGGTCTTCATGGACAAAACTGCGAATGATCGCGTTGTAGCCCAGCCAACGGCACGGCTCCGGCTCCCAGGCCCTGAGAGCATTCAGGCCGCCTTCACGCAGCACCCAGGGCTGCTCGACCAGCGATGTGGCGCGCCCCAGGATCAGATCGGCCAGGGTGCGCCCGCCAAGGTTGCTGGCGCCTACGCCCTCCCCGCCATAACCACCGGACAAGGCAATGCCGTTTTGCTGATCGCACAGCATGTGCGGCCGAAAGCGCCGCGACATGCCAAGGTTGCCGCCCCAGGAGTGGGTCACGCGCACATGCTTGAGTTGCGGGAACAACTCGCAGAACAGATAGCGGCGCAGCTCCACTTCGCTGTCGGTGAGGTCGAAGTTGTGGCGCAGCTTGCCGGCAAACTGATAGCCGCCACGGGCCCCGAAGACCAGGCGATTGTCGGCGGTGCGCTGGCCGTAGGTGACCTGGCGACTGCTTTCACCAAACGCCTGGCCCTGGTCCAGGCCGATTTCCTCCCAGGTACTGGCAGGCAGCGGTTCAGTCGCCACGATCAGGCTCTGCACCGGCAGTTGATAGCGGCCCAGAGGCTTGAGCGTCGGCGCATAGCCCTCTACTGCCGGCACCACCCACGAGGCCCGGACCCGGGCCTTGTCGGTACGCAGGCTGCCCGACTGCCAATGGGTGACCGGGCTGTTCTCGTAGATAGCCACGCCCATGGACTCGACCACCCGCGCCAACCCGCGCACCAGCTTGGCCGGATGGATCGTCGCGACATGCGGCGTGTACACCGCGCCATAGGCCGAGGCGATGCGGATCTGCCCGGCCAGTTGCTCGGGGCTGAGCCAGCGGTAATCCTCTTCGGTCAAGCCTTGGGCATGAAGCTTGGCCAAGTAGTCGCGCAGGCTGGCTTGTTGCTCGGGGTAGCGGGCGGCACAGTGCAGCGCCCCACCCTTGCGGTAATCGCAGTCGATGCCTTCGCGCGCCAGCACCTGGCCGACCTCATCGGGAATGCCGTGCAGCAGGTCAAACGAGGCCCGGCGCTGCTCGGCAGGTAAACCTGCAAGCAAGCGGTCTTCGCCCAGCAGGTTGCCCATCAGCCAGCCACCGTTGCGCCCGGAAGCGCCAAAGCCAGCGGTCTGCGCCTCGATGATTGCGACCTTCAACTGCGGCGCATGGCGCTTGAGGTAATAGGCGGTCCACAGCCCGGTATAGCCGGCGCCAATAATGGCCACATCGACATCCAGGTCCTGGCCGAGGGACGGACGCGCCTCCAGTGGCTCTTGCAACTGGTCCATCCATAAACTGATCTTGCGCCATGCCTGCATGCCAAAACTCCACCACCCAACGTCGATGGCGTGATCCTAGTGCCTGGCTTCAGCCGTCGTCTTGCGCGCGTGCACGCAGGGAAATTTGTTTGACGTAGGCCTTGGGCGACAAACCCGTGTGCTGGCGAAAACAGCTGTAAAAGGCCGATAGCGAGTTGAAGCCGGCGGCAAACGCCAGTTCATCGATACGGATTGGCGGCGTGACGCCATCCAGTGCTGCCAGCAAATGCTGCAGGCGGGCCTGGTTGACGTAGCGGTAGAAGCTCTGCCCCAGCACCTGGTTGAGCAGGTAGGAAATCTGGTTGCGACTGTAGCCACATTCCTTGGCCACCCGTTGCAGGTCCAGTTCGGGGTCGAGATAGGGTTGCTGGCGCTGGAAGTACTGCTGCAAATCGTTGGCCAGGTAACTCAGTTGCTGTGGCGACAGGCCCAGGCGGCTGACGGTCGGCCGCGTGGCCTGGGACGAGGAACGGCTGGTGGCGGGCTCATGGACCAGGGACGCATATTCGTTGACGCGCCAGATCAGCCCGTCGCGCACGGTGATCGCCTCGCTGGTGCGAAACGACACCAGGCCCTGGCCGCCGCGCAGCGTCACACGATACTGGATGAACGCGGTATCGCCGTCGGTACGGATGCGATCGGTGTGTTCAATGGCCTCGTCGGGGTCCCGGGGCATGCTGGCTTGCAGATACTCACGCAACTGGTCGAAGCACACCACGCGGTTCTGGAAGAAGTCGTGATACTGGATATCCGGGTGGTAGTGCGCCATGACCCCGTCCAGGTCCCGGCGCTTCCAGCACAGGTGATGGTGTAACACCACCTCGGCAGTCGCTTGCGTCTGTTGCGGGCTATCGGCCAGGACGGTCTGTGGCATACAACACTCGCAAACGGCTAAAGCCTGGAGCTTGCACAACTTTACCGACGGCTTCAATGGCAAAATGACAGTTTTAAGTAATGGCCTTTTGCTTAAGCATTTGTAAGACATGACCCACGTCATACTTCTTGTAAGGAACTGCCGAACGGACAGCAAAAAACCCGGTGCCAATTGCGACTGAGTGCTATTTTTTAGGCTTCACGGTCAGGACCATTGATGGACCTGACGCCCTTGCCGCGAGCTAAAGGAAGCGCTCAATGAACAAGGTGGGCAACATGAATAAAGTGACATTCCCCAATGCATGCCAACTGATGCGCTGGCATTTTCACCCGGTTGGCTTTGAAGGCAGTATGGACGCGCCTGGCAGCATGATCGCGCGATTGTTTGACCGAGAGAGTGGCGAAACCCTCATCGCCATCGCCGGCATCCCCTGTGCCACGGTGATGAACGCCACGGAGGTGGAACTGATTATCGAGGCGATCGAGGCTGAGCTGGATTCGTTTGTGCCGCCGCAGTTGCTGCAGGCCTGACAGATACCCTTGTAGGAGCCGGCTTGCCGGCGAAGAGTCCGAGAGCAACGCGGGGCATCAGGTACCCCGCGTTATCGTTGACGACTTTCCCAGGCAAACCAGCGCCTACAATGGGCCTTGCTTCAATGCCGGGGTACCCCGGCGATCATCAAAGAACGCCTTGCCCCCCGCCACCCGGTCCGACGCCCTCGGCGCATTCGTACCTTGGCCGTCCTGCCCTTCGACATACCAGTAGCAATGACTCACCGCCCGGGTAATCCCGACATAGGCCAGGCGCAGCACTTCGTCTTTTTGCGCATTGTCGTAGGGTTCGGTATCACCGTCCTTGCCAAGCCCGGCCATGCGGTACACCTGGTTCTTGTAGGGCGAGCGGGTCAGGTGCTGGCAATCGCCCAGCAAAAATACGGCGTCCGCCTGCAGCCCCTTGGCGCTGTGGTAGGTCAGTTGCTTGAGGCGGCGCATACCGGACGGCAAGCTAGAATCCAGATTAACTACAGACTCAATATGCTGCTGAATCAATAGCTTATCGATACTTTTTCGATACAACATTAATACCGATTCGCCCCGTTGATAGTGCGCCAGCAACTGCTGCGCCAGGGCTGCGTCGTCCCGGTCAAGCACCTGTACCGGCACCAGGGCCCTGGTTGCACCGCAGGCCTTGGCTTTCTTGCCGCTGATCGCCGGGGCGGCTTTAACGATATGTTCCGCTGCATCAATGATGTGCTGGTGGCTACGAAAGTTCTCCCCCAGCATCACCCGGGTGGTGGTCGGGGACGGGAACTCCTTGGTGAACTCCATGAAGTACTTGGGCGAACTGCCGCGCCAACCATAGATCGACTGCCAGTCATCCCCCACACATAACAGCGAGGAGTGCTGGGCACCGCGCCCCACATGCATCGCCGGCCCGCGACGACGAATCTCGCACAGGCTGGCGCGGATCCACGACACAATCTGCGGCGAGACATCCTGGAACTCGTCAATCATCAAGTGCGACAGCGGGCGCAAGAGTCCGTCGCTGAGCAGCTTGAGGTTTTCCGGGGTGTTCTCGCCAAACAGCGAAAACATGCGGTTGTAGGTCATGACCGGCGGCGACTGATCGAGCAGGTGATCCTCCAGGGCCTTCCAGAAAATACCCAGGGCCTCGAAGAAGCCGTGATCCGGGTCATCCTTGGCAAAGCTCATTTGGCCGACTGCGGTGGGTACGTCCAGGCCGAGGTTCTCGATAAAACCGGCTGCAGTGACAAAACAGTCGAGCAACGGTGCCGAAGCCAATTCGCCCTTGACCTTGTAATCAAACCCCGGGCCTGAAGAGGCATCACCGGCCAGACTGCTCAGAAGGCGTTTGGACGACTCGTAGTTATCCAGCCAGATCAATGGTTTGCGGCAGAATGCTTGAAATAGCGTACGCTTGACCGCCCATTCGGCCCGGACCGACAGCTTGGCACCGGGGCGTGCGATCTGCGGGTTTTCCCTGGAATCGAAGCCCAGCACCACCCACGCATCCAGTTCGGCGCTGTAGCCATGGCAGTGGAACGACGCGCCATTGATTTCAACGCTCTGGCGGTTCGGCTCGATCCCCTTGATCGGCCACGCGCCGGCGCGGAACCACAGGTCCTCGATCACATCACACAGTTCTTCGTCACGCTTGGCCGCCAACTCGGTGACCGCCACGCGTTTTTGCACATCCGGGTGGTCGCGCTCCAGCTCCTTGAGCTGCAAGGCGTGGCGTGCCATTGGCGCAATCAGCTCACGAAAGCGCGTATGCCGGCCGTAGAGCCCGTGATAACAGGCATTGAGTTGCTGGCGCTGGGCATCATTGATGCGCAAGTCAAAGGGGTTGCTGTCGGCCTCGTCATCGTAGAGGCCGCTGTGCAGGTTTTCGAAGGCCTGCAATCGCTCGAAGCCCGGCAGGCTACGCACCATGGGCAGGATCCGTGAGTGGAAGGTCCGCACCACGGCCTGGGCCTCTTTCAATGCAAGGGGTTGGCCCCACAGACTGAGAATCTCCATGAGCTTGCTGATGAAGTCCTTGCGCGACTCACGGGTGAAGGTCACCACGGTCATGGAACTCAGCTCAAAGCCCAGGTAATGGGTCAACAACAGGATCCGCAGGACCAAGGACGTGGACTTGCCGGCCCCGGCACCGGCAATCACCGAGGTTGACGGGGTGTCACTGAAGATCATCTTCCACTGGGCCGCGCTGGGTTGCGCATGAGCTGGCAACAGGCGCGCTACATCAGCCTTGATGCGCTTTTTCAGCTCCGGGGTCAGTGGCAAGCGCCAATCGTCGAACAGGCTATCATCCACGCCAGGCGCGCGGTGCTCATCGCTGCGAAAGTCACGAATCAACAGGACCTGGCGCCCTTCCTCGATGCCATCACGCTTACCTTCCTGGTAGCCATACTCCACGCCTGCCTCGTGCCCGCTGCGAAAGCCATCCGCCTGGCCATGCAACCACGAAAAACGATGCTGGGCCCGCAGGCGCGTCAAGCCGTGGCCAAACAGCCGGGCAGCCAGGCGCTTGAACAGCGGCATTTGCGCCAGGGGGCGCAGTTCGGGGGGCAGATCAGGGGTGTGTTGCGGCACGCGGACTCCTGCGAGGACTTGAGCGAACAGAGGCCCTATGGTCGCTGGAATCTCCCGACAGTTCCAGCCAATTGCTTTGGCTTCATGCAGTTAGGCGATGAAGTGAAGCTGGGGTCTAGTTCTGGCGCTGGAAAAACAATCGAATAACCCGATAAGAATCAGGCATTTTTTACGCTTTTTATCGATTATGCCTCGGCGGATGATAAGCCCATCAACAGGAGACGATCATGCTTGAACTTCGACCTTTTACTTCCCTGGGCGGTGCCAATCACGGTTGGCTGGATGCCCATCATCACTTTTCATTCGCCGAGTACCACGACCCACAGCGTATGCACTGGGGCAACCTGCGGGTATGGAACGACGACATCATCGCGCCGGGCACTGGTTTCCCGCAGCATCCACACCGGGACATGGAAATCATCACCTATGTGCGTGAGGGTGCCATCAGCCATGCCGATAACCTGGGCAACAAGGGCCGTACCGAGGCTGGCGACGTACAGGTGATGAGTGCCGGCACCGGGATTGCCCATAGCGAATACAACCTGGAGGCCACGGCGACCAAGATTTTCCAGATCTGGATCATTCCCAATGAAGCGGGCTTGCCTCCTTCCTGGGGCGCCAAGCCTTTTCCCAAGGGCGACCGCGAAGGGTTTGTGACCTTGGCCAGCGGCAAACAGGGTGACAATGAAAGCCTGCGCATCCGTGCCGATGCACGCCTGGTGGCGGCCAACTTGAAGGCCGGGGAAAGTGCCGAGTATCACTTGGATGCAGGACGCCGGGCGTACCTGGTGCCGGCGACCGGGGTGATTGAGGTCAATGGCTTGCAGGCACAGGCGCGCGATGGTGTTGCGGTGCAGGATGAGCGCGTACTGCGGGTGACCGCGATCGAAGACAGCGAAGTGGTGCTGGTGGACCTGGCCTGATCTCAAGCCAGACTCAAAAACCAAGCGGGCTTGCTCGCGATAGCGGTGGGTCAGTCACAGTAATATCGACTGATCCACCGCCATCGCGAGCAAGCCCGCTCCCACATGGGTGTCAGTTAGGGGTGATCGCACCATCCACCAACACCTGCGCCTCTTCCACCAGGCGCTTGAGGTGATCTTCGCCAATAAAGCTCTCGGCATAGATCTTGTAGATATCCTCGGTGCCCGACGGCCGCGCCGCAAACCAGCCGTTTTCAGTCATGACTTTCAACCCGCCAATCGCCTGGTCGTTACCCGGCGCATGGCTGAGGATCTGCTGGATGCTTTCCCCGGCCAATTGCGTGGACGTGACCTGCTCCGGCGCCAACTTGCCCAGCAGCGCTTTCTGCGCCGGCGTGGCCTTGGCATCCACACGAATGGCGAAGGGTTCGCCCAGGGCGTCAGTCAGGCCACGGTAGATCTGGCTCGGGTCCTGGCCTTTGCGCGAGGTCATTTCCGCGGCCAGCAAAGCCGGGATCAAGCCGTCCTTGTCAGTGCTCCACACGCTGCCGTCCTTGCGCAGGAACGAAGCCCCCGCGCTTTCTTCGCCGCCAAAGCCCAGGGAGCCTTCGAACAGCCCATCCGCAAACCATTTGAAGCCCACCGGCACTTCGTACAGGCGCCGGCCGATGCGCGCGGCCACGCGGTCGATCAAGCCACTGCTGACCACGGTTTTACCCACGGCGGCATCAGCACGCCACTGGGGACGGTTCTGGAACAGGTAGTCGATGGACACGGCCAGGTAGTTGTTTGGCGCCAACAGCCCGCCAGAGGGGGTAACGATGCCGTGGCGGTCGTGGTCCGGATCGCAAGCGAACGCAACATCGAAGCGTTCCTTGAGCCCGATCAAGCCTTGCATCGCATAGCTGGAGGACGGGTCCATGCGAATCTGTCCGTCCCAGTCCACGCTCATGAAGCGGAAGGTCGGGTCGACCTCAGTGTTCACCACTTCCAGGTTCAAACGGTAATGCTCGGCGATAGCCGACCAGTAGCGCACCCCTGCTCCACCCAATGGATCCACGCCCAGGCGCAAGTCGGCGCTGCGGATGGCGTCCATGTCGATGACATTGACCAGGTCGGCCACGTAGGTATTGAGGTAGTCGTGGCGGTGGGTGGTGTCAGCTTTCAGTGCCTGGGCGTGAGTAATGCGCTTGACTCCGGCCAGCTTGGCCGCCAAAAGCTCGTTGGCCTTGGCTTCGATCCATTTGGTGACATGGGTATCGGCCGGGCCGCCGTTGGGCGGGTTGTATTTATAACCGCCGCTCTGGGGCGGGTTATGGGACGGGGTGATGACAATGCCATCGGCCAACCCGCTGGTACGGCCACGGTTGTAGCAGAGGATGGCGTGGGAAATCGCCGGGGTCGGTGTGTATTCATCGCCTTCGGCGAGCATCACATGCACGCCGTTGGCCGCCAGCACTTCCAGGGCGCTGGCGCCCGCCGGCGTGGACAGTGCATGGGTGTCGAGGCCGACAAACAGCGGGCCATTGATGCCTTGCGCTTCGCGGTACAGGCAGATGGCCTGGCTGATGGCCAATACGTGCCATTCATTGAAGCTCAAGTCAAAAGAGCTGCCACGGTGCCCGGAGGTACCAAAAGCCACGCGTTGAGTGGAGATTGCTGCATCGGGCTGGCCGGTGTAATAGGCCGTCACCAGTCGCGGGATGTCCACCAGCAATTGAGCTGGCGCCGGTTTGCCCGCAAAAGGACTGAGAGTCATGCAAAAACCTCTGAAAAGAAGGATTCGGAAAAAGAATACAGTTTACTGGGAGTTCGACCGCCAAGCGACGGTATCTATCCCACATCAACCCGCGATATTTCCCACGCGGCCTATTCATCCGTTCTGCCCTTGCTTGAGTGCCCGTGCCAACTCCTCCAGCACCAGGTCCAGGCTGTGATGGCTGCTGACCACATGACTCAGGCGAAAGTGCTGCTGGTACAGGCCGCTTACGCTGAACAATTCGCCAGGGGCAATCACTACTTGGCGCGCCAGCATGGTCTGGAATACCCGGCGCATATCGACGGCCTCAGTCGAGCGCAACCAGTGGGTAGCGCCTGCCTGCGGCGCGCGGTATGTCACACGCTCGCCCAAATGCTCGACCAGACGCGCCTGCATCGCTGCCGTGTGCCCCTTGAGCAGGCTGCGCAAGGCCTGCAAATGCTGGTCAAGGCGGCCATTGTGGTACAGCCGGGCAATCGCCCGCTGGCGAATCGACGACAAACGAAACGCACGCAACAGGAATTGACGCTGCAGCTGCGTGCTCAGGTGCCGCGAGAGCAGATAACCGTAGGGCGCTTCCGGGCCCATAACTTTTTCGAAGGTGGAAAACACCATCAGTCGGTCAGGATTCACCCAATCGCGCAAGTAGCAGGAACGGGCCTCGAATTCCAACCCGCCCTGGATGTCATTCTCCAACAGCCAGCAGGCATGTTGCTCCAGCAACCCTGCCACCTGCACCTGATCCGCCAGGGACATGGCTTTGCCCGTGGGCAGACCCGGGGTCGAGGACAGCAATGCCAACTGCACGTTCTCGGCACGCAGTTGCTGTTCCAGATAGGCCAGGTCAAGCCCGTCCTGCTCGTTGCACGGCCACTCAATCACCCGCACTCCGGCGTCTTGCAGCAGGCGCAGGATCAACCAGTCACACGGCGACTCCACCAACACCGCCGCACCTTTGAGTGCCAGCACCTCGATCAGGATGGCCAGCACTCCCCGCAGATCAGCGCCGACATAGACATCATCCGCCTGCCAGCAACGTGTCGGCGATTGGGTATAACGTGCCGCCAGCGCCGCACGCAGCTCCCAGATACCACACGGCTGGGAATAGGGCTGCAACTGGCGCGGGTACTGGCGCACCAGTTCACGTTCCAATTGCAGCAAAGGGCCGTCCAGGGACAGCAGTTGCGCCGGCTCATCGGCGCTGAGTACTAACATCCCCGGCCTGCGCGCCCCGACATACAGGCGTTCGAGCAAATCCCCTGCGGTGCAGCACGGCGTATTGAGGGCAATGGGCAAGGCGTAATAGCCGGACTTGGCCACCGAATACACCCTGCCCTCCTTTTCCAGCAGCGAGTAGGCGTATTGAATAGTGGAAATCGATACATTCAAACGCTCTGCCAAGTGCCGCAAGGACGGTAGTTTGACCCTGGCCTCTGTGCCCACTTCGTTGATCAGATTGATCATGTAGCGATAGACAGCCTGATAGGCGAAGTCTGTCTGTTTATCCCTCCTCATGACGGTTTCTGCCCGATCCATGGCTGCCGTAGCGCAACCACCCTCAGTGCCCTGGCACGCCGTGCGGCCCCGTGGCCGGATCCTCGCTGTTGATACAAGCGGCATTGGCCGCGGCATTGGCGTGGTACAGGTGCTGCAAAAGCGTGAGGGGTAAACCGCTGGCGTCAACAATCCAATGCTGAATCAACTCTGCCGACGGCTTGCCCTCCAGGGCTTTGTGCAGCTCGGGCAGCGCCACCAGCATGCCGGGATGACAGCGACGCAAGAAGGCTTCCAGGCGTTGCCCTTGCTGGATAAAGGGTGAAAACAACAGGCATACCAGCTGGCTTTCTTCCAGGCCAAAGAACTCGCGAGCGTAGGTCGCCGCCAGCACGCGTCCATCCCTGGTCCCGGCCTGGGCAATCAGCAATTCGGGGATTTTTTTACGACGCATAAAGCCGATGGCTTGTTCGATAAACCGCGTGACACCCTGTTGATAGTCAAGACCCTGTAGCACTTGTGCATGCAGGCCATGCAGGTGGGCCATCAGAAACGGGTTGGCGTAGGCCGGGGTGCTGAACTGAAAGGCAAACTCATCTTGCTTGTAACCCATAAAATCGTTGAGTAATGCCGTAGAGTCCTGCTCCCCACCGCGCAACAGGTCGGCCGCGCCGATGTAGGCCAGGTGTCGATGCACTTCCTTGGAGGAGGCATCCTGTGCCGCGTAATGTTCACCATAGACATCGCGATAATAGCCCGCGCTGCAATCATCCATGTGGGTGAACAGAGCGTTGAGCGCCAGTGGCCGTCCGAAGGGACCTTTCATGCCCGCAGCACGGGTGGTCCTGGCCAGCCATGCCAGGTATTGATTCTGCTTACGCGGCGAATCACTGCTGACCAGGGCATGCACCCCACCGTCCCATGCAGTGATGCGGCGATAAAAATCCCCCAGGGACAAGTAGCCGTCGTTGCACAAACTGGCGCGGATATCCCCCGAATTCATATGCCCGACCATCAACAGGTTACGGCGGCCAACATCCTGAGCCACCGTGGAAGACGGGCGTAAGTGGTTGAAGGGCATAACTTCCTGGTTTTCCACCATCAATAACTCGACCCTGGGGTCGTCATGGAAAAACAACGCGCTGTAGCCCCGATGAATGCTGTCCAGCGCCGCTTGCGTCATCCCTGTATGGCGCAGGGTAGCGACACGCAATTGAAAACTCCTCGGCGCACGCCCGGCGATGGTCAATTGGGCGGCACGCAATAAAGCCAGTGCGTAACTGCTGCCTTTGCCGCCCCCATGGGCGACCAGTATTTTATAGTCGCCGATTTGCTCGATGCCCCCAGCCGCCACAATCAACCGCTGAATCAATAACTGAAGTGCGGTGCGCTCCGCCCGTGAGAAGTGGCCCTGCAACCGTTGCAACACTTGCTGGTAAACATAGTTCATGGCTTGTTCGTGAATAGCGCTCATAGCTTTACTACCTGAGGTTAACTGTCAGTCCCGGGCAAGCAGTTAGGCGTGCCTGCACGAGCTGCTGTTTACTTAAAGTTGGCGCCTGTTGCGATTAAGGCTGATAGCTAAATGTTAGCACCACACAACAAAACGCCAGTTGGAACATCCCGACGAAGACGCCATCACCGGCTGAAGAAAGCCCTTACGCTGGCCTTCTGGCAGGCCTAGGATCCGTCTTACAACTTCCTACCAACCTTTAACTCAAACATTAAAGAAGGATCCGACATATATAGCGCGGGGAAGAGTCTGGATTTAGTTCGCGCGCACTTAAAGGCTCTCTCTACAGACCTATGTCCTTGGGTCGGTATACAAGACGACTTGTTAGTTACAGCGAGCCGATGTTTTGATTTGTTTTCTGCAATCATTGCTCAGTCCTTGAGATGAAAGTGACCGGGCAATTATCAGCGCTTGCTTGATGATTAGAAGATACAGACTCGGCGCAAAAACCAGTGCAGTTTGGTGAGCCGGCATGTACAGCAGTGCCCATGTAAAACGCCGCTGCTCTGGGATTCAGGGCAGCGGCGGTATCAAAGGCAGGTTTTGCGGGGACAAAATCCCGGCAGAAGAATCAGCAAGGGACGTAGATCCTGTCCTTCTAAATGGCGTATTTGCCCCATGGCAAGCACAGCCGGAATGTCCGTTTACGAACATTCCCACAGATCAAACAGCTTCAACCTGCAAAGCCACCCGCTCGCGGCACGGGCATTCGTCCATGTAACGATGGGCATCGACAAACTCGCTGAACGGAAATACCCGCGTCTTGAGCGGTACCAGCACACCGTCTGCAGTCAGTTGGTTGATATCACGCAGGGCCCGTTGCAACGCTGCCTGATCCTGGATAATGCCCAGTTCCGGCTTGCCAGTGAAATTACCGATACAGTGCACAAAGAACTGAATGTTCTTCTGGAACGCGGCGCAGGCCGGGAAAGGTGTCTGGTTGCCGCCTTGCAGGCCATACAGCACCAAGCTGCCCCGTGGCGCGAGAACATCGCCCAACAGCGACATCTGCGGGCCGCCGAGGCCGTCGAACACCACATCCACACCGCGGTTATCGGTGAACTTGTTGATCTGCATCAGCAAGTCCTGCTCTTCGGTGACGATGACTTTTTCGGCGCCCAGGGACAGCAGATATTCGCGCTCCTCTGGCGACTTGGTGGCAGCGATCACCCGCACCCCCAGGGCCTTGCCCAATTGCACAAACGAAGGCCCGGCACAATGGCTGGCATCCGTAACCAAGGCAAACTGCCCGGGCTTGACCCGCGCCAGGTCGATGTAGGCAAAGTAGGCAATCAACAGCGGCGTGTAATGCACGCTCGCGTCCACCGGGCTCAAGATATCCGGATAACGGGTCAGGGCCGAACGGGGCAGGACAATCAGCTCGCCATACACTGGGTAATCATTGGGGCTCTCGGCTGGGAAGCTGGCGACCTTGTCACCCACCGCCAGGTCGTCAACACCCTCGCCCACCGCCACGACTACGCCAGCCATTTCATGGCCAAGGCCCGAAGGCAAGCGAGCATGGGAAGACGCCAGGTTCTGCCGCCAGAGAATGTCGTACCAGCTGATGCCAATCGCTTCGACACGCACCTGCACTTCGCCCGGTGCGGGCAACGTGGCTTCATGCTCTTCGCACTTGAGCACCTCGGCCGGACCAAACTTGTGAAAACGGATCGTGCGGGACATCGCAAACCTCGCCAAAGTAACCTCTAATGCCATGAACTTTATCTGGGCTTTCGGGGCAAGGCCACCGGTCGCCATTAATAGTCGTCATGTCTGTCATTGATTCCACCGCCTAGGAAAATATCCTAGGCAGCGTAGGAAAACTGAATTAGCCGGTGCAGAGTACCAGCCTTTCCCCGTAAGATTCATGCCGGCCATTGTTGTCATGTGGCCGCTCACGTCAAGTTTGCTGAATCTGCCAGGACACAAGATGAACCGTAACGACCTGCGTCGTGTCGACCTGAACCTGTTGATCGTGTTCGAAACCTTGATGCATGAGCGCAGTGTGACCCGTGCCGCCGAGAAATTGTTCCTCGGCCAGCCGGCCATCAGCGCTGCCTTGTCACGCCTGCGCGGGCTGTTCGATGACCCGCTGTTCGTGCGTACCGGGCGCAGCATGGAGCCCTCGGCCCGGGCGGTGGAGATCTTCGCCCTGCTCTCGCCGGCCCTGGACTCGATTTCCACCGCCGTCAGCCGCGCCGCCGAATTCGATCCGGCCACCAGCACCGCCGTGTTTCGCATTGGCCTGTCGGACGATGTCGAGTTTGCCTTGCTGCCGCAACTGCTCAAACGCCTGCGCGCCGAAGCACCGGGTATCGTGCTGGTAATCCGTCGCGTCAATTACATCCTGATGCCGGGCCTGCTGGCCTCCGGGGAAATCTCCATCGGTGTCAGCTACACCACCGACCTGCCGGCCAACGCCAAGCGCAAGGTCCTGCGCCGCAGCCTGCCCAAACTGCTACGCGCCGACAGCGTGCCTGGCGCATTGAGCCTGGACGACTTCTGCGCCCGCCCCCACGCCCTGGTCTCCTTCGCCGGTGACCTGAGTGGGTTCATTGATGAAGAGTTGGAAAAGCTCGACCGCAAGCGCCATGTGGTCCTGGCGGTTCCGCAGTTCAACGGCCTGGGTACCTTGCTGGCCGGCACCGACATCCTGGCGACCGTGCCGGACTACACCGCCGAAGCCCTGACCGCTGCTGGCGGCTTGCGCGCCGAAGACCCGCCGTTGCCGGTACGCAGTTTTGAACTGCACATGGCGTGGCGCGGCTCCCAGGATAACGATCCGGGTGAGCGCTGGTTGCGGTCGCGGATTCAGATGTTTTTTGGGGACCCTGAGAGTCTTTAGGCGTTGTCGGATAGGCTGTTTATCTGATCATTTTTGCCTTTCCACAAACCATGGAGCTCCATTCATTTCCAGTGGATTGCTACATTGGGGGCATATCTGAGGGCATGCTTTGATAAGGAGAGTCGCCCGCTCCTCCCAATCTTCAACGGCGACCGCTGCCCGCATGACCGTGGTGTAACCGGGCTACGTTCTGATCGATGCGGTCTTGGATCGTTCGCAAGGTGTCTCGAGTAATAACCTGCGGGTATAGGTTCTCGGCGATGCTTGCAAATCGGCTCGCCACATCGCAAATGCCGTCAATCATTCTACCGGCAACGTCCGGGGGCACCTCGGCTTCCTCGGCAAGCCGAAGCATTTGCGTGCGGGAAATCGATAGGGCTTCTCCCATCACATCCATCTGGTGATATCCACCTGGCCCCTCGCAGAAGGTCACATCGTAAGCCGGGGACAGTTGCCACTGGCCGTCTTGCGACATGATGTAGGCAAAGTTTTTGGAGTGATCGTCTCGGTTGTTGAACGCAACATTGAAGACAGCACGTTCGAAGGCCACCGCCATCTCTCGCACGTCGTTGGTGCACATCTGTGTTGCCCGCAAGAAGTTGACGTAGTCCAACACCCCCGGAGACCGGTAATTCGCCCCCGTAAAGGCCGCGAGGCTTTGCATGGGTACGCGCATACCATCCCGACGGTCAAATCGCTTACTAGCAAACGCAGCCAACCCATTAGGCAGACTGAAGTACTGCGTGTCAGGGGTGTTGATGCCGCACATGCGCAGGCACTCGGCGTAGACCATTTCGATAGCGCACACCTCGGCATGCTCTTCTTTCGCCGGGAACTTGACCAACCAAGCTTCAAAGCCTGCCGTAACGGCAGTGGTAAAACGGCCAGTTTCGGGGTCGCGATAGACGAGGGCCTTAGGCCTTGCACCTTGAGGCGAGCCACCCACCAGCAGCAACGTCTGCAGGAACTCACCACCGTCTCCATGGAGCACTTCCTGCACTTGGACAGCAAGCTGTTCCAGCGGGATGTGGACTTCAGACTCCTGCCCTTCGGGCGCCACGGGCTCAAACGTCATGGCACCCATTGCATTGCTACCGATGTAGGCCAGCCGTTCCAGTGAGCCGATGCGCGCCGTGGTGAGCCCGCGGCGCCTGAACATACGGTCCATCAGCAACATGCCCCACCCATCCGGCAACGCATCGTAAACAGGCCCTGGTAAGTACAGTTGGTGGTCTGGAAAATCTTGGCGCAACTTAGCCCCCTCCAGCGGCAGCGTGTAGGAGGACAGTTCCAAGCCCCGTTGCCTGGCTTCATTGCTGTACTCGAACACGATCAGCGGGCGACCGGTCAGGGCAGTTGTGGAGACCAGCGTGCCCCATTGCCATCGTTCACCCCAGCCCTCGTAGAAGACGTTCACCTGCTCAAGCATTGCCGGACTTCCTCTTTGTACGGAGGCGATTGGCGCTGTTTTCGTAGCGTCGAATATCCTCGATGCTGTCCAGCTTTGGCAGGAACAGGCCTTCAAGTTCCTTGATTCGACCAAGAGCAATCGCCACACGGACGACGTTCTCGAATCCGACATTGCGCCCTGCTTCAAGGTTGGACACTGTGTTTGTGCCGATGCCGGCACGTCCGGCCAAGTCGGCTTGCGTCATGTCCAGCGCCAAGCGCTCTGTACGCAGGCGATCGCAGAGGCGCTTGACGACCTCACTCGGCTTGCTGAAGCTTAAATCCAACATAGTGTGCACCAAACCAATTCCGTGCCAGTTAATCCACAAAATTATAGAATTAACGACCAACCCTATCAAGTAACTTAACTCACAGAACCTGTGGCTTATCGAATAATTTCCAGCTATAACCACAATATAATGGATTTACCTACCATAAAAGCCAAAAAAATGAGAACTATTGGCGCCGTTAAGAGCCGTATTCTGGGTTAAGGCTGACTTGCGCCCGAGCCCAGTTAGCGTTGGGTGGGAAAATGGGGCACGCTAGAAATTTCGAGACCTGAAATCGCCGTACTAGAGCCCACTCAAAATGTTCTTTGGGGATCCAGAGAGTCTCTGAAAAACCGGCTGAAACCGCTAATACCCAAACAGCGACTTGCTCTCCAGATACTCGTCAAACCCGTACTCGCCCCACTCACGACCGTTGCCCGACTGCTTGTAGCCGCCAAACGGCGCGGCCTGGTCGGCACGGGCACCATTGAGGTGGACCATGCCGGTACGCAGTTGACGGGCAACCTGGCGGCTGCGTTCAAGACTGGCCGAGGTGACGTAGCCAGACAGGCCATAGGGGCTGTCGTTGGCGATGGCTATCGCCTCGGTTTCGCTGTCATACGGGATGATCGCCAAGACCGGGCCGAAGATTTCTTCGCGCGCCACCAGCATGTCCGGTGTGACATCGGCAAATACAGTCGGTCGCACGTAGTAACCACGCTCAATACCTTCAGGACGCCCTGCTCCCCCAGCAGCCAACTGCGAACCTTCGGCGATGGCCTGGGCGATCAAGGCCTGGACCCGAGCGAACTGCATGCCGTTGGCGACAGGGCCGATAGCCATGAGCGGGTTGCTGTCGTCGTAACACACCTGCGCGAGCACTTGCCGGGCGATCTCGATCACCGCCGGTTGCTGTGCACGCGGCACCAACAGGCGTGTCGGCGCGTTGCATGACTGGCCACTGTTGCGCATGCAGCCCAGCACCCCATGACGCACCGCGCTGGGCAGGCAGGCATCGTCGAGCAGGATATTCGCGGATTTGCCGCCCAGTTCCTGGGACACACGCTTGACTGTCTCCGCCGCCGCCTTGGCCACCGCGACGCCCGCGCGGGTGGAACCAGTGAAAGACACCATGTCCACCTCGGCATGGCTTGCCAGCGCGGCGCCCACCCCGGGGCCGTCGCCGTTGACCAGGTTGAACACACCCTTGGGCACCCCGGCCTCATGCAGCACCTGGGCAATGATTCGGGCCGACAACGGCGCACGCTCACTGGGTTTGAGCACAACGGTGCAACCCACCGCCAGCGCTGGCGCGAGCTTGCAGGTGAGTTGGTTGAGCGGCCAGTTCCAGGGCGTGATCAGGGCGCACACGCCGATGGGCTCGCGCACCACCAGCGTATTACCCAGGCGTCGTTCGAAGCGGTACTCGCGTAGCACCTCCAACGCCTGTGTCAGGTGGCCCAGGCCTGCCGGCACATGGGCACTGCGGGCCAGGGACAGCGGTGCGCCCATCTCCAGGTGCACCGCTTCAATCAACGCCTCGCTGTGGTGTTTGTAGGCTTGGATAATGCGTTGCAGCAGTTCGATGCGTGCCTCCAGAGAACTCGCCGCGAACCCCGCAAACGCTTGCCTGGCCGCGCTGACCGCACGGTCCACGTCATGGCTATCGCCAAGGATAATGCGCCCGACAACCTGCTCGGTAGAGGGGTTTACCACGGTTTCGACGGTTGTACCGTGGGGCTGGACCCAGGCACCGTCAATATAGAACTCAAACAGGTCCGACATGCTTTGGACTCCCTTCAGGCCACGTGTTTCAGGGCGCTCGCCAGGGTGTCGAACACCTGGGCGATCTCCTGTGGGCTGATCACCAGCGGTGGCGATATCACGATGGTGTCGCCCGAGCCGCGCACCAGTACGCCGTTATCGAAGCACCACTGCGCAACTTCGCTACCCCGCGCACCTGGAGCGCCTGGACGCGGCTCAAGTTCAACGGCGCAGAGCAAACCGATAGCGCGTACGTCCAGCACCGGTCCGACGCCCTGCAACGCGAGTGCGGTCGACTGCCAGAGCCCGCTCACAGCGTTGACGTGTTGGTTGATGCCCAATTCACGATGCACCTCAAGGGTCGCCAACCCGGCCGCACACGCCAGCGGATGCGCCGAATAGGTGTAGCCGTGCATCAGTTCAATGACATTGGCCGGCCCGGCCATGAACGCTTCATAGACCGCACCGCTGACCAGTACCCCACCCATGGGTACCGCGCCGTTGGTCAGGCCTTTGGCGGTGGTGATCAGGTCCGGGGTCACGCCGAAGGCTTGCGCGGCAAAGGCAGCACCGACACGACCAAAGCCGGTGATCACCTCGTCGAAAATCAGCAGCACGCCGTGCCGCGTGCAAATCTCACGCAGGCGCTGCAAATAGCCCTGGGGCGGTGGGTAAACGCCGCCTGAACCGGTCACTGGCTCGACAATCACGGCGGCCACGGTGCTGGGGTCCTGGATGTCCAGCAACTGTGTCAGCGCATCGGCGTAACTGGCGCCCTGCTGCGGCTGCCCGACGCTGAAACGCATCCCCGCGTCATACGGCAGCGGCAGGTGCGAGACCTCCCCCAGCAGCGGGCCAAAGTCACGCTTCTGACGGCCGATGCCGGAGACCGACAGCCCACCGAAGCCCATGCCATGATAGCCCTTGGCGCGCCCGATAAACTGGGTACGGCGGCAGTCGCCACGCGCCTGGTGATAAGCCCGCGCGATCTTCAGCGCGGTGTCCACCGCCTCAGAGCCCGAGTTGGTGAAGAACACTTGCTCCATGCCGGCGGGGCTGATTTCGATCAGGCGCTCGGCCATTTCCAAGGCCTGGGGGTGGCTCATCTTGAATGACGACACAAAGTCCAGGCGCCCCGCCGCTTCACGAATGGCTTCGACGATTTTTGGCTGGCCATGCCCAGCGTTGACGCACCACAGCCCCGCCATCGCGTCGAGTACGCGGCGTCCATCGGTGGTGGTGTAGTGCATGCCGTCGGCACTGGCGAACATCATCGGTTGTTGCTGGAACTGACGCATCGGGGTAAACGGTGCCCAGAACGCGCCGCTGGCGGAACCTGAAGGGTTGGAAAGATCGTTCATGGCGACTCCTGCAAAGCAATGGTTGGATGGCCGGTCAGCGTCGGGCGCTGCAACGGGCCTGCGTTAACGTTGACGCTGCGGTCCACAGACAAGATGCCGTGTTCGATGCGGCAAGTGACCTGGTCACAAAACGCGGTCTCGACAAACTGCCAGGTCATGCACAACACCCCGTCGTCGCTCCAGCGCGCCTGCGCGACCACCGGGGTGAGCTCCGGCTGATATTGGTGATGCAGATAGTGGCCGGTCATGCTGGTCTGGCTTTCGATGCCATCGGCCAGCCCGGCGCGAATACAGTGGGTGCCACGGGGGTCGGTGAGGTAGAAATCACAATGTTCACTGCCGAACTGCAGGCGTACCTCGTTGACCTGGTCTTCATTGGCCTCGATGACGAACGTGCCGCTGAACTCGGCCTGGCGCGGTGAGTGCGAAGCACCGGACATGACGGGCCGCTGCTGGTGCGCCAGCAACGCCGCCAGTTCGGCATCCACCGCGCCGTCGGTGGGCACGCCCAGCGCCGGCAACAGGTGTTCCCAGAGCAAGCTGTGCAAGCGCCGCTCGCCCAGTGGCAGCCCGGCGGTAAACGCAATCACCGCGTTATGGCGGGGCAACACGATGCACTGCTGGCCAAACACGCCTGAGGCGTAATAACCACCGTGCTGGGTCATCCACCACTGATAGCCGTAGCCTTCGCGGCGCGTGATCCCGGCGTCGCTCGACTCGTCACGGCCCAGGTAGCGCTTGCCATCGAAGGCGCCCATCCACACATCATCGACCTGCCCACGGGTGGCTTCGGCCACCCATTCGCGGGACAGCAATTGCTGCCCCTCCCAGTTGCCTTGTTGCAGATGCAGCACGCCGAACTTGAGCAGGTCTTCGGTACGGCAACTGAGGCCATTGCCGCCGGTGTTGAAACCTCCTGGCGCAAGGTCCCACTCGATCGGGCCCATGCCCATGGGCTGGAAGATCCGCGCGTTGCACAGGTCGAACGCCGTCTGGCCGCTGACCACACTGACAATCGCCGAGAGCATGAAGCTCGATGCACTGCTGTAGATGAAGCGTTGCCCTGGCGGGTCTTCGACCGGCTCGCTGAGGAACAATTTGACCCAGCTGTCACTGCGCCCGCGCCAGGCCCCGCCGGAGATGCCCTGGCGATGTCCGGTGCGCATGGTCAGCAAATCCCGCACGGTCATGGCCGCCAAGTTGGCGCTGATGGATGACGGGCAATCTGCGGCAAAAAAATCCACCACCTTGGCGTCCAGCGACAGCACACCGTCATCCACTAACAGGCCGACGGCCATGGCGATCCAGCTTTTGGTCGCCGAGTGCTGAACATGCAGGCGTGCAGCGTGATAAGGCGCCCAAAATGCTTCGGCCACCACCGCACCGTCGCGGTAGAGCATGAAACTGTGCAATTGCAGGCCCGCAGCGTTCACCGCATCGATGAAATCACTTACGCCACGCGCCGATACGCGTTGTTGGCTGGGCCGTGCCCGGCGCAACGGCAAACTCGTCATCTGATCTATCCCCTTATTTCCACTGCCTGGGCATGCAACAGGCGGTGCCTGCTGCATGCCATTACCGCTACCAGAGCGCCACGGTGTAGCCCAGGATCACTCTGTTTTCGTTGGTGTCACGGGCGAAGTTGCTGGTGGCACTGGCGTTCTGCCAGCGCAGCGACACGTCCTTGAACGTACCGTTCTGCACCACATAGCCGAGGCTCAGGTCCCTCTCCCACTCGCGCCCTTCGCCGTTGAAGCCGATGACCTTGGCGTTGTCGCCCTTGGCATAACGCGTCGAGAACAGCAGGCCCGGAATGCCCAGCGAGGCGAAGTCATAGTCGTAACGGGCATGCCACACGCGCTCTCCGGTCTGGGAGAAGTTGGCCAGTTGATACTCGGTAAACAGGTAGGTGTTGGTACCGTCCACATACGTGAACGGCGTCGAACCGTATTGCGCCTGGTAACCGCCGCTGAGGTTGTGTCCGTAGAGGCCGTAGCCGATACGGGTACTCAACGCCCGGTTATCCACCTTGCCGGCCAGGGCTGCCGCGTCTTCACTGGCGTTGAAGTAGCGGATGTCCGTCTTGAACGTGCCCGGGCCCCACTTGAAGCTGTTTTTCAAACCCAGGTAATGCTGTTGGTACAGGCTTTCCAATTGCGCGAATTGGTAAGTCACGAAGGTCGTCGGCGTCAGTGCGTACTCACCGCCGGCATAGCGGAACTCATCGCTTTTGGCGCTGCTTTTATAGGCGCCATATTGGCTGGTGAGCCCCATGTCCTCATAGTGAGTCGAGTCGCGCTGCTTGACCTGGTCCAGTTGGCCCGCGGTCAGTGTCAGCTTGTCGATGTCCTTGGAGGTGAGTGCCGTGCCGCTGAAACTCTGCGGGAACAGGCGGCTCAGGTTCGGCTGCAAGGTCGGCAGGTCAGGCACCATATAGCCCACGCGCAGTTCGCTTTTGGCCAGGCGCGCCTTGCCGGTGATGCCGAGTTTGGAGTAGTTGTCGTGGGCGCGGCGGGCGTAGCTGGGGGAGCCTGGCTCAGCTGTGCTTGAGCGCGCCAGCAGCCCGGTGCCGGAGTTGTCCGGGCTCGAATCGAGCTTCACACCCAACATGCCGACCGCGTCCAGGCCAAAGCCCACCGTACCGTCGGTAAAGCCCGATTCGACCTTGAGGATAAACCCCTGTGCCCATTCGGCGCGCTTGTTCTGCCCGCTGGATTCGCGGTAGTCGCGGTTGAAGTAGTAGTTCTTCAACTCAAGCACGGCTTTGCTGTCGGCGACAAAGTCGGCCTGGGCAAACAAGGGCATGAAACCGGCGCCCATGACGCTGGCACGGGTGACAACTTTGTTGATGCGGTTCTTCATGTGTAGGTTCCTGGCAGACAGGTTGAGTGGGGTTGTTTTTGTTTTCTTCGGCCATGGCTTCGCCTGCTTCACACATCGTCGATGTGCGAAGGGTTGGGTTTGCATGCCAAGGCCTGGGGTGCAGCGGTACCTAAATCACACTGGCGCGGAGGCGGTAACTGCCGTCCGCACGTTTTTCCAAGGGGCTGGCCGCCGCGAGTAGCCGGCGGGTGTAAGGGTGTTGCGGGGTATCGAAAATCGTGTCACGCGGGCCGATTTCGACCACTTCGCCCTGGTTCATCACCGCCACGCGATGGGCGATGCGCTCCACCGCCGAGAGGTCGTGGGAAATGAACAGGCAGGCAAAGCCATATTGGCGTTGCAGACGCTCGAACAATTCGAGGATTTGCTTCTGGATGGTCATGTCCAGTGCCGAAATCGGCTCATCGGCAATCACCAGTTTGGGCCGTCGTACCAGCGCCCGGCCAATCGCCACCCGCTGGCGCTGGCCGCCGGACAGTTGATGGGCAAAGCGCTCGCGAAATTGCTCGGGCAAGCCCACGTCCGCCAGGGTCTCGGTGACTCGCTGACGCTTTTGCGCAGGCGTCAGGGCTGGCTCGTGGCGCAGCGGCTCGGCGATGATCTGGCCGACCGTCATGCGTGGGTCGAGGGATGAATACGGATCCTGGAAAATCATCTGGCATTGCAGGCGATGCGCCCGATTGGCGGCCTTCAGGATGTCCACGCCCTGAAACAGGATCGCCCCGGCACACGGGTTGACCAAGCCGACGACCGCACGCCCGAGGGTGGTCTTGCCCGAGCCGCTGCCGCCGACCAGGGCCAGGGTCTCGCCCGCAGCGATGCTCAGGTTTACCGAGTGCACCACGCGCTTGGGCTCGCTGCGCCCCCAGAAACTGCGAGGCCCCGGGTGTTCGATACACACCTCCCGGACCTGCAACAACGCGCTGTCGGCCGTTGGCAAGGGTACGAGTTCGCCGCGCCGAGGCAGGGCTTCGAGCAACTGCCGGGTGTATTCGGCCTTGGGGGCGAAGAGGATATCTTCGATGCGCCCCTGCTCCACCGCTTTGCCCGAGCGCATCACCACCACTTTGTGGGCATAACGCGCCACCAGGGACAGGTCGTGACTGATAAACAGAATCGCGGTGCCCTGCTCGCGGGTCAGTTCCAGCATCAACTCGATCACGTCCAGTTGTGCCAGGCAGTCCAGGGCCGTGGTGGGTTCGTCAGCGATCAACAGCGCCGGGCGCAGCAACATCACCGAGGCCAGCATGATGCGCTGGCGCATGCCGCCGGAGAATTGGTGCGGGTAGGATGCCAGGCACTTTTGCGCGTCCTTGATGCCGATGCGTTGCAGCATGGCGATACAACGCTCGCGGATCGTTGCCGCATCCAGTGCGGTATGCAGCTTGAGCGCCTCGCTCATCTGCCGGCCAATGGTCAGCGCAGGGTTGAGCGAGACCATCGGCTCCTGGAACACCATGCCGATCCGCGCGCCACGCAGCTCACGCATGGCCTTGGCATTGCGGCTGTCCAACGCTTGGCCCTGGAAGGTGATGCGCCCGCCGCAGACCTGCATCGGTGCCGGCAGCAGGCCAATGGCAGCGCGTGCGGCCATGGTCTTGCCGCTGCCGGACTCGCCCACCAGTGCGACGATTTCGCCCGGGGCCAGGGTGAAGCTGAAATCATCGACGGCCAGCGGACCGTCCACCCCGACACGAATCTGTAGATTTTCAACGGCCAGTAAAGGCACTGGAGCACTCATGCTCATTTCCTCATGCGCGGGTCGAGACGATCACGCAAGGCATCGCCGAACAGATTGATAGCCAGCAACGTCAGGCTGATAAAGATGCCTGGGAAGATCCCCAGCCACGGCGCCGTCGAGATATAGGTGCGGCTCGCCGAGAGCATGCTGCCCCAGGTCGCGGCCGGTGGTGGAACCCCAAGGCCGAGGAAGCTCAGCGCACTCTCCGAGAGCAACGCCCAGCCAAACATGCTGGTGGCCAGCACACACAAAGGCGCCAGGCAGTTGGGCGTGATGTGGCGGAACATGGTGTACAGCTCGGAGTTGCCGATAACCCGCGACGCCTCGATGAATTCCAGTTCACGCAACGACAGCACGCTGCCGCGCACCACCCGCACCACCGACGGGGTGTAGGCAATGCCCAGGGCAAGCACGATGCCGTACTGGCTGGCACCGACAATCGCCATGATGCCCAGGGCCATGAGAATGCCGGGAAACGCCAGCAACGCATCGTTGAGCATCATCAACACACGGTCGGTCCAACCGCGCAGGTAGCCGGCGAGCATGCCGATCAGCGTGCCGCAGATGACCGCCACGCTGACCGAAAGCAGGCTGATCCACAGGCTGGTACGCGCGCCAATGATCAGGCGGCTGAACACGTCGCGGCCAAACTCGTCGGTGCCCAGCCAATGCATGGCG
Organism: Pseudomonas sp. FH4; assembly: GCF_000510915.2. Lineage (NCBI taxonomy): Bacteria > Pseudomonadati > Pseudomonadota > Gammaproteobacteria > Pseudomonadales > Pseudomonadaceae > Pseudomonas > Pseudomonas sp. FH4. The sequence goes on from NZ_AOHN01000019.1 coordinate 162,283, forward strand.
CTCGGCGCATGCAGGCGCGAGAGCAGGTCCAGCTTGAGCGGGTCGTAAGGTGTCCACACCACGCCGAGCAATGCCAGTAACACCAGGGCCGCGAGCAAGCTGCCGCCGATCAGGGCGTTCAGCGGTGGGTAACGCCGGCGCCGCCGAGGCTGGGTCGCCGCCACGGTGGGCAAGGCAGGAGTCTTGAGGTTCATAGCTTCACCCTTGGATCGAACAGCGGATACAGCAGATCCACCAACAGGTTGACCAACACATAGATGCAGGTGACCAGCAGCAGGCAACCCTGCAGCACCGGGTAGTCGCGGGAGAAGATCGCATCGACCATCAAGCGGCCGATACCTGGCAGGGTGAACACGGTTTCCAATACCGCAATGCCGCCGAGCAAGTTACCGAGGATCAGGCCAATCAAGGTCCAGGTCGGCGCAAACGCGTTGCGCAAGGCGTGTTTGCACAACACCGCGCCTTCTGACAAGCCCTTGGCCCGTGCATGGGCGATGTATTCCAGGCGCAGTACCTCAATGGTGCTGGCCCGCGCCATCCGGGCAATGGCACCGAACTCCACCAGGGTCAAAGTGATGATCGGCAGTACCACATAGGTCAGCGCTTTCATCGGGTCGCTGGCAAAGCCGACGTAACCGATCACCGGCAGCCAACCCAGTTGAATGCCGAACACATACAGCAGCAGCAAGCCCAACCAGAAGCTCGGCACCGACAGCAACAAAGTCGCCGTCGCCACCAGGCCCAGGTCCATCGCGCTGTTTTGCTTCCAGGCAGCGAGCAAACCCACCGGCACCGCGAGCAGGGTCGCCAGCAATACCGCCACCAGCACCACGGTCGCACTGACACTGAAGCGCTCGACCAGCAATTGCAGCACCGGCTGGCGGCTGCTGATGGACACACCAAGGTCGCCGCTGAGTACCGACTTGATCCAGATCAGGTACTGGGTCACCACCGAGTGGTCCAGCCCCAGACTGCTACGCATGTCGGCCAGGCTTTGCGGGTCGGCCATGTCGCCCAGCATCAGCAACGCCGGGTCGCCGGGGATCAGGCGGATCAAGGCAAAGACAATCACCGAGATCAGCAACAGGGTCGGCACCGCCATGCCGAGCCTGTGCAATATGAATCGAAACATAGCGCTCGCCTTACTTGGAAGTGTCGGCCAGCTTCACGCCCCACAGGCGCGGCTTGGCAACGGGCCAGGAACGATAACCCTCGACGCGCTTACCCATGGCGCCGATGGCCGTGCCGTTGTAGATGACCACCATGGGCACATCCTCAAGCATCAGCGTATGCAACTTGTCGAACAGTGGCTGGCGCTTGGCGGGGTCAATTTCACGCTGGGCCTCACGCAATATCGCCAAGGCCTGGGGGTTGTCCCAGACTTTGCGCGGTTCCTTGTTCTTGTCGCCGATCACTGATTCGTAGCTTTGCGCCGCATCGAATCGCCCTGAATAGGAGAACGACATCATCTGGTAGCTGCCGGTCTGGTAGCGCTCCAGTTGCGTGCCCCACTCCAGGGTCTCCATCTCGATATTGATCCCTGCCGCCTGGGTCATGGCCTGGCTGAGCAGGCCCATGTCGAACATCTGCGGGTAGCGTTTATTGACCAGCATGCGGATTTTTTCACCGCTGTAGCCGGCCTCTTTCAACAGGCGCCGGGCCTCGTCAAGGTTGTAGGTATAACCCTGGTGCGCGGTGCCGTCGTAGTACGGGCTCGCGGTGGGGATGACCGAGTTGTTGACCACCGACAAGCCATCGGACAACGCCGCCACCATCTGCGCATAATCCAGGGACAACGCCACCGCACGACGGATGCGCACGTCCTTGAGCAAGGGGTCGCGAGTCTGGAATAACAGGCCGCTGATGGTCATGATCGGGCTGACCTGGATCTGCAGGTTCTTCACCTGCTTGAGTTGTGCCGCGTCCATCGCGGTCACGTCCGGCAGCAGGTCCACACCACCCGACAGCAGCGCGGCCTTGGCCGAGGCCGAGTCGGGGATTACCTCGAAACGCACCGTGTCGACAAACGCCTGCTTATTGCCGGTGTAACCATCCGCCTCGGTTTCGGCCCGTGGGGTGTATTGTTTGAAGCGATCCAGCTCGACGTACTGGCCCTTCTGCCATTTGCCCAGGGTGAACGGCCCGGTGCCAATCGGGGCGCGCCAACTGCCATCGGCGGCCAGGGAGTCCGGGTGCAGGATGCCGCTGCCGGCGCAATCGGGACGGGCCATCGCGGCCAGGAACAAGCCGTTGGCCTGGTCCAGCGTGAACACCACGGTTTTCGGATCGGGCGTGGCCACATCGACGATCTTGGCTGCGCCGCGCCCATCGAACTCCGCCAGGCAACGCCACTGGGTCTTGGGATCCAGGTAGCGCTGCCAGGTCCATTGCACATCCTTGGCGCTCAGCAGTTGACCATTTTGAAAGTGCACGCCGTCACGCAGAGTGAAGGTATAGCGCAGGCCGTCCGGCGAGACGGCAACCGCGCTGGCGAGCATTGGCGCGATGCTGGTGTCTTCACGGTACGCCACCAGCCCTTCGACGATATGCATCATCACCGCGTCGGTATTGTCGTCGCGGTTGACGCCTGGGTCGGTGCTGCGGATATCACCGTTGAGGCCCACGCTGATGACCTGGTCTTGCGCAACCGCCATGGACAAGGTGCACGCCGACATCGCGACGGCCAGTGCCGTCTTTACGTAATTATTCACGGGAAAAAGACTCCTTGAAGGAATTTTCCGGTCAGTGGCCGAAGGCCAAGGCAGGACCGGCATCAGAATGAGTGAATCCTTGGTTATTGTTATACGGTCTGTTCTGAGTGCATCTACCTGCGGTGTATCAGCCCAGGCTGCGCTTGTGGCGCAACACCTTGGCGAAAAAATCCTGGGCAGCCGGCATGGCCTTGATGCCCTGGTGCGCGACGTTGGGCAGCAGATCGAAGTGCACCTGCACGCCGGCGGCTTCGAAACTGGCCTTCAAGCTGGCCAGGCGCTCCGGGCGCGTGCGGCCAGCAGCGTTGGCACCGGGCATGAAGTGTTTGCCGCCTTCGCGGTGGGTGATTTCCCAGGTTTCGAGGTCTGAATCCCCCACCACCATATGCACCGGCAACTGCTGCAAGGCTGGCAGGTTCAGCGGTTTGCCAAAGCGCGTCGCGAAGTCTCGCACGCCCACCCACCAGTCCTGGTCGGCATCCAGCAAGGTCACCGAACCCGGCGCACCGATGGACGCTGCCCAGAGTTTCTCCGGGTGCAGGTAGCAAAAACGATGGGTGAATTGCCCGCCGCCGGAATAGCCGAACAGCGCGAAGGTATCGAAGCGGCGACCGTAGCGCTTGCCAACACTGGCGATCATGTCGAGCAATACCTGGTCGTAGTGGATATCGCCTTCGACCATCTGTTTGTAGCCATCACCGTTGCCGTCCCCCAGCACGCCGACCGGGAACAGCGGCGACAGGATCACACAATCGTTCCAGCGGCCAAACTCTGCGAAGCCATTGCGGTAAATCTCCATCGCACGGGTCGAGCCGTGCAGCGACACCACCAGATCTACTGGCCGGTTGCTGTCCTCGATGGCTTCAGGCACGTAGAGGGTGTAAGCAAAACGACTGTCCTCATGATGCGAATACACGGTGGTCGCGCCAAGGTGGTACACGTTCTTTGCAGCACGCAAGGCTGCATCTTCAGGGCTGATATCTGGATTGCTCATGGGGGAAAGTTCGCCGAGTCAGTTCGGACTGGAGTATTGGTCGCCCGCTATAAAAAGAAAAACTAATTTAACTTTAGCAAGAGTAAACAAAACCTTTACTATTGATCCGCACCCATGACTACGGGCCTCCCTATGAGCAACATCCGTTTCTTCAAGACGTTCATCGCCGTCGCTGAGTACGGCAGTTTCGCCGCCGCCGCCGACCGGGTGGCGCTCACCAACGCCGCCGTCGGCCTGCAAATGCGCGCCCTCGAAGAAGAGATGCGCCGGCCGCTGTTCGACCGCAGCCAGCGGCAGATCAAGCTGAGTCGCGATGGCGTGTTGTTGCTGCCCAAGGCCAAGCGCCTGCTGGCGGACTACGAGCAAATGATCGCCGAGGCACCCGATGACATGGCCATGGAGGGCGAAGTGTCCATCGGCGGTATTACCTCGGGCATGGGCCTGCTCGCCAATTGCCTGGTGCAACTGAAAAAACTGCACCCGCGCATATCGGTCAACCTGATGACCGCGCGCTCCGATGAAGTGGTCAACCTGGTGCACGCCGCCAAGCTCGATGCGGCCCTGCTGATCGAGACGGCGCGGCAAAACTTCGACGGTTTGAGCTGGACCCTGCTCTACAACGAGCCCATCGTCATGCTCGCCAATACCACACAGACCGCCGGTATCAACGATGCCGTGGAATTGCTCAGGACTCAGCCGTTCATCCGTTATGACAGGTCCACCGCCGTGGGCCGCAAGGTGCAGTCGATCATCAAGAGTGAATCGGTCGAACCGTTGGAAATCCTCGAACTGAACTCGATCATCGGCATCGCCGACCTGGTCCGCCAGCAAGTCGGGGTGGCGATCGTGCCGCTGTTGAAGAACTTTGACTGGGACAAAGACCCCAGCCTGCGCGTCCTGCCGCTGCCCGGCGACTTGGCAGTACGCCGGGTGGGGATCTTGGAGCAAGGCACCAAAAGTGCGATTACCGGGGAGATTCGCAAGTTGCTGATGTCGGCCGTGGCGAAGTGAGCCTTACCTGACGCTTATGGCTCACGCTCAGCCAACTCTTCCAGCAAGTCAGCGGACGGCACGAAAAACAAGCTGCCAGTGACCGCCGTACTGAAGTCCAGCAACCGGTCATAGTTGCCGGCAGGCAGGCCGACAAACATGTTCGCAAGCATCCGTTCCAAGGGCTGCGGCGAACGCGCATAGCCGATGAAGTAGGTACCGAACTCCCCCGCTCCCGGCCGGCCGAACGGCATGTTGTCGCGCAGGATTTTCACTTCCTCGCCATCCTCGGTGAGGGTGGTCAAGGCACTGTGTGAGTTGCTCGGCTTGACCTCATCTGCCAGCTCGATATCCGACAGTTTGGTGCGCCCGATCACCCGTTCCTGGGCCTCTGTGGACAAGGCGTTCCAAGCCGTCATGTTGTGCAGGTACTTCTGCACCAGCACATAGCTGCCACCACTGAATGCCGGATCTTCGTCACCGACGATGGTGAAACCGACGGCCTTGCGCCCGGTTGGGTTCTCGGTGCCGTCGACAAACCCAATGATGCTGCGCATATCGAAATTGCGGAAACCCTGGACCTCATCAACCACGGTCACCGCATCGCCCAGGGCCACCATGATTTGCGCGGCCAGTTCAAAGCACAGGTCCATGCGATCGGCGCGAATGTGCAGCAACACATCCCCAGGCGTGGCAACCGCCATGCGCCCTGCTACACCAACTGCCTGAAACGGATGCAGGGCGGCCGGGCGTGGATTGCCGAACAATCCATCCCAGGCCGTCGATCCAAAGCCGCACACACAGGTCAAGTTGCCGTCGGGCACGCGCTTGCCGACCGAGCGCGTGAGGGCTGCGATATCGCCGCACCATTTCCGTACCGTCCTGGCCGCATCGTTGCCAGGGGCAAGTGTGGCGACCATGAAAATGGCGCTGCTGGTGATCGGGCTACATACGGGTTGAGGGTCAATATTCGGGTTCATCGTGATGGATTCCACATTTAAGCGTCCGGTTAAGTCGCCTTGACGTCATGCATTCTGGCTTGGTTTTTTACAGACCACATTACTATCGGATACAGAGAGCAGGTTCTAGAGGGGATTCATTTTCGACCAGTTGCTGGGGGCGGATTGTTACAGCAAACTCAGTCCGCTCGCCCCACCTAAAGGAACTGAAATTATATGAAGGATCAATCCAGCCCTATCCCCCTGGTTATCCTTGACGTGCAGGACGCCATTGATCGTCCGAGCTGGGACGGGAAAAATAATCCTGGGTATGTTGCGGTGGTCCAGCGTCTTCTCATTCTCTGGCGATCAAACGACTGGCCAGTCTGCACGTGAAGCACGATGAACAAAATCCTACATCTAGTTATTACGTCCACGGACGAAGTGATCGCTCAGTTCACTTAAGGCTAAGAGGCGTCCTTAACCGCCCGGCCTCACCTTGGGCTTAGCCGACGCTACTCACTGGCCAGGAATCGGTTGATGATCATCGAGACCGCTTGCACTGAAGAGGTCAGTGCTGTGTCTATGCAAAACGGAGCTTTGTCCCACGGCTCATATTCATGATCCAGTACAGACTGCCAGGTTGGCGGAGTCAGACCGGGAATATCAACCACTCTTGTTTCTACCCGGCGCTGATGTTCATGATTATCGGAGCAAATCACTTGGATATTTGCTAAGCGAACACCAGAGTGAGAGGCGATTTCGCTCCACGCGACTCGGCTTTCGATGACGGGGTTGACACAATCAACGATGACCGTGCGGCCCAAACGAAGGTTACTCCGCGCAAGCTCATAAGCGACCATATAACCACTGCGCCCTACATCTTGTGCAAGAGCACCAGAGTTTCGAATCGCCTGCTCAATCGTATCAATGCGCAGGTACACGGCACCTGTCGTAGCAGCGAGATCATTGGCGATAGTCGTTTTTCCGGTGCCGGGAAGGCCGCTAAAGACGATCAGCATTCTATGTCCTTCGATTAGTGAGTTAACCCAGTGTAGGCAGCGGCCAGTTACCCCGGGGATATTCTCGGCCTGTTCGACATCGGGGGTCCTGGGCAATCTGGAGGCCCCACAGTCTGAAGCCACGCAACTTGCCAATACGTTCGTCGGTGATATTACCTGGTTGCCCTTTGGCAGCTTTAGCGGGTTATGGCTGAACGTCAGGTTCCGCTGATCTGGGTCCAGCCAAGCGAGCTGGGCCTGATGCCCTGCCCGCTTATCGGTGGCTGCAATCAATTGCCCGGACAGTGTCTTAAAGCAGCGTCCAGGTGTAACTGAGGATCAGCCGATTCTCATCGATATCACTGCGGTAATTAGAGCGTGCCATCACATTACGTACCCGGATACCCAAACCACTGAGCACGCCGCTTTGCACGGCATACCCGATATCCAGGTCCCGCTCGCGGTCCCGCCCTTCGTAACCAGCGCCGGTACTCACATTGTCGCCCGTGATATAGCGCAGCGTGGTCGTCAGCCCCGGCATCCCCCAGGCGGCGAAGTCGTAGTCATGGCGCACTTGCCATGAACGCTCGTCGGTATACGCGAACTCGTAAGTCGGCACTTCATTGCCCAATGGCGTGACATTGGCAAATACCCTCGGGAAGGCACTGTCGCCATACATGGCCTGATAACCCACGTAGAAGGTATGGCCACCGCGCTTGGCCGACAGCAGCGAAAAAAACGCCTGGTTATCGATCTTGCCGAGCAACTGGTCGCCATCCTCCCGCGCAGTGTAGTAGCCCAAATTGGCGCCCAACACCCAGTTTCCGACCGCCTGGCTGTGCTTGAAGCCGACAAAGTCCTGGGCATAGATGTCTTGCAACTGCCCATGCCAGGCGCTGACGCTGCTGCGATTGCCATTGAAGGTGTAGTCGCCCCCGGCATAGTTGAAAGCATCACTCTGAGCCCCGCGCTGCGGTATATGGCCGAGCATGGCGAGCATTTTTTCATCACCGGCCTCATTACGCAGGCTGGTGCTGGTCAAGTGCCCGGCCTGCAGGGTGAGGCCGGTGATTTCACTGGAGCTGATGCTGAGCCCCTGGTAACTGGGCGGCAGCAGGCGTATGTCGCTGAAGGCCAGTACCGGCAGGTTCGGCTGCAACTCACCGACCTTCAGTTCGCTCCTGGACAGCCGCGCCTTGAAGGTCAGGCCCAGGCGACTGTAGTTGTCAGCGGCACGGCCATCGTCCTTGACCGGCAGCAAGCCGCTATTGACTCGGTCGGGGCTGCTGTCGAGCTTGAGACCCAGGGTGCCCAGCGCATCCAGGCCAAAGCCCACCGGGCCTGGGGTGTAACCGGATTTATAGGTGAGGATAAAGCCCTGGCCCCACTCCTCGGCCTTGGACTGCTGGTTGGCGCCGACAATGTCCGAGAAGTCGCGGCTGAAGTAGTAGTTGCGGGCCTGCAAGGTGGCGGTGGAACTCTCGAAAAAGCCACCCTCGCCAGCCGTTGCGGCAAGGGGCAGCCCTAGCAGGGAAAGCCAGATTCGTTGTGTGTTCATGTCGTTGCTCTTTGTTTTTATTATCGACGGTTAGAACGGTTACAGCGCCTGGGCAGCCGGCAGGCCAATACGGGTACGCCGTTCATTCAGGGCAAACACCGTCATCGCCAGCGCTGCTATGGCACCGGGGATGGCAAAGGCCATGAAGTTCAGTTGCAGGGGCAGTTCGATCGCCATCAGCGCGCCGCCCAGCAACGGGCCGACGATCGCGCCATTGCGCCCGATACCGGACGCCCAGCCCAGGCCCGTGGCGCGAATCGACAGGCCATAGAGCTGCGCCGCCCCGGCATACAGGAGGATTTGCGTGCCGATGGTGGTGGCGCCCGCGATGAAGATCAGCAGATACAGGACCGGCATCGGGCTGTTGATGCCCAACAGGCTGATCGACACCACTGCGGCGGCAAAGAAACTGATCACCACTTTCACCAGGTTCAACCGATCGCCCAAGCGCCCGCCGATCAGCGCCCCGGCCATGCCACCCAGGTTCAAGGCAATCAGGAACGACAGGCTCGACCCCAGGCTATAACCGGCCCCGGCCATCAGCTTGGGCAGCCACGAACTCAAGGCATAGACCATCAACAGGCAGCAGAAAAACGCCGTCCAGATCATCGCCGTACGTACCGCCAGGCCATGACGGAACAGCTCTATCACCGAGGCGCCCTTGCCTTTGCTGTCTGTCACGAGCAACTCGTCCTCGGCATCGATCCGGGTGCCCGGCGACAAGCGATTGAGCAACGCCCTCGCCTGCTCCATCCGACCCTGGCGGATCAGGAAACCGATGGACTCGGGCAGCCAGAGCACAATCAGCGGCAGCAACACCAGTGGGATAACGGCCACAAAAAACATCGACGACCAGCCGTAGGCCGGCAGCATGAAGATGCCCACACTGGCCGCCAGCATGCCGCCCAGGGAATAGCCGCTGAACATGAAGGCCATCAAGGTGCTGCGGACTTTCTTCGGCGCATATTCGTTGATCAGCGCGGCCGCGTTGGGCATCAGCCCGCCACAGCCGAGCCCGGCGATAAAGCGGCAGATACCGAATTCGGTGGGGCTGCTGGCAAAGCCGTTGACCACGGTGGCGATGCTGAACAGCGCAAAACAAAAGACGATGCCTTTCTTGCGCCCGAAGCGGTCGGCCAGGGTGCCGAAGATCAGCGCGCCGAACATCATGCCGAACAGCGCATAGCTGCCCAGGGCGCCGGCCTGCAAGGGCGTGAGCCCCCACTCGCGCATGATCGAGGGCAGGACTACGCCGTAGATAAACAAGTCATAGCCATCAAAGATCAACAGCAAGGCACACAGGCTCACGATCAGCCAGTGAAAGCGGTTGAAAGGTGCATTATCGATAATCGAATGAACGTCATGGGTACGCATGGCAGTGCTCTCTTTATTGTTGTTGTGAGTCAATGTCTGCAGGTGAAGGCGAATCAGCCGAGGTCGCCACCTCCTACCGGCAAGGTCACGCCGGTGATATAGGAGGCCTCGTCCGAGGCCAGGAACAAAATCGCGCCCGCTTGCTCGTCGATGCTGCCGTAACGCTTCATCGAGCTGCTGTCGAGGGTCTGGTCGACGATCTGCTGGTACCACACGCGCTCCTGCGCGCTCTGTGGCTGGCTGTTGCGCGGGATGCGGCGTGGCGGTGCCTCGGTGCCACCCGGTGCGGTGGCATTGACGCGAATACCGCTGCCGGCGGTCTCCAGGGCCAGGCAGGCGGTCAGGGCATTCACCCCGCCCTTGGCCGCGCCATAGGGCACGCGATTGACCCCGCGCGTGGCGACCGAAGACACATTGACGATGGCCCCGCTGCCCTGCTCCAGCATGTAAGGCAGCACGCAATGGCAGCACCACAGCGTAGGGAACAGCGAACGGCGCACTTCGGCTTCGATTTGCGCTTCGGCGTAGTACTCGAAGGGCTTGGCCCAGATGGTCCCGCCGACGTTGTTGACCAGAATATCGATGCGTCCGAAACGCACCTTGGCAGCGGCCATCACCTGGGCGCACTCGGCATGTTGCTCAAGGTCGGCAGTCAGGGTCAGCGCTCGGTCGTGCTGCAGTTCATGCACCAGTTCCGAGCGATCGACTGCGACCAGCCAGGCGCCCTCTTCCAGCAAACGCTCGGCGACACGCCGACCAATGCCCTGGGCGGCGCCGGTGACCAGCGCGACCTTGCTGTCAAAACGTGGATTCATGCTGATTTCCTCAGGCCGCATCGCAGCTGGCGACAGCGTTGGGGGTGAATTTCTCGTAATGGAAACTGGCCGGGCTCAGCCCGAGTGTTTTGAAATGCTGGCGCACCGCATCGACCATCGGCGGCGGCCCGCACAGATAGACGTCTACATCGCCGTCGTTCAGGGCCTTGCTGGCCATATGCTGGGTGACGTAGCCCTGGCGCGGGTGCGCGGTCTGCGGATCGGCCACGCAGGTGACAACGTCGAGGTTGGGCAAGCGTGCGGCGAACGCCTGCAGGGCCTCGACCAGCACCAGGTCCTGATCCCGCGTCACCCCGTAGATCAGCGTGATCGGCCGGTCTTCCCCGCGTTGCGCCAGCACTTCGAGCATCGACAGAAACGGCGCCAGGCCGGTACCCCCGGCCAATAACAGCAACGGCCGCACGACCTCTCGCAGGTAGAAACTGCCCAGTGGCCCGCTCATTGGCACGCTGTCGCCTGGCTGCGCGCGTTCCAGCCAGCCACTCATCAACCCGCCCGGCACATGCTTGATCAGGAAACTGGCGTAGGTATCGCCAGGGCGGCTACTGAAAGAATACGAACGCGTCTGCCCGCTGTCGGGCACACCGATATTCACGTACTGGCCGGGCAGGAACACCGGGGCCTGATCCAGCTCGAAACTCACTTCCAGCGCGGCATCGGCGTGACGGACAATGCCGGCCAGTGTCGCGGCAAAGTGCGTGGTGCCGGTCTTGCAGGCACTGGACGGCACCGGCACGGCAATCACGCAATCGGACTGCGGCACCATCTGGCAGGTCAGCACCTGGCGCTCCTGGGCTTCATCGGCGCTCAGGGCATCCTCGATATAGTCGTCGCCCAAGTCATAGGCGCCGGTTTCACAGCGGCATTTGCAGGTGCCGCACACACCGTCCGAGCAATCCATGGGCAGGTTGATACGCTGGCGGAAGGCGGCATCGAGGACCTTCTCCCCCACCTTGCAGTCAATGAAACGTGTCACCCCATCCTCGAAGTTCAGGGCAATGGCATAGGTCATGGCGGTGTCCTCAGATGTGGTAGATGTCGATGACCTGGTGGATGTAATCGTTTTTCAGCACCACCTTCTTGCGCGTGATCAGCGGCTGTTCGCCGCGCATATCCAGGCTGTAGAAGGACGTGCCGAAATAGCTGTCCGTGGTCTTGTAGCGATGGCTGAGGGTGTGCCAGTTGAAACGCAGCTCCACCTGGGTGCCATCGTCGGCCAGCACTTCGAGGTTGCAGATCATGTGCACGGTGCGTGGCTCGGGCGTGCTGGCGCTGGAGCGTTCGGTCTTGATCCGGAAGATGCGGTCTTCCAGGCCGTCACGGCTGGGGTAGTAGATCAGCGAGATTTCGCTTTGCGGATCTTCGGTGAGGGTGTCGTAGTCGTCCCAGGCGGGCATCCAGAACTCCACCTTGGGCGAATAACACGCCAGCCATTCATCCCACTGGCGGTCATCCAGCAGGCGTGCTTCGCGGTAGAGGAAATCCAGCAGACGGTCACGGGACAGGCTCATGGCTGCAGCTCCCGGTCGCTGGCGATCAGGCCTTGCTGTTCACGCTGGATCGCGCGCTGCAGGCTCTGGGCCCAGTGCGCGTGCTGGCGCACGAACAACCCCTCGTCCTCGGTCTTTATCCCGCTCAGTTGCGGGTGCATGCCCATGGCCCGGGCATTTTCGTCGGCCCCTTCAACCCACTGCTTGGCGCCACGACTGAGGTCATTCCATAAGGTACTCGCGCCCTGGTAGCCGGTCTGGCAGGCACGGAATTCCTCCAGGTCATCCGGGGTGCCCATACCGCTGACGTTGAAGAAGTCTTCGTATTGGCGGATACGCGTCGCCCGCTCCTGGGCACTTTCGCCAATCGGCGCCATGCAATAGATCGTCACTTCGGTCTTGTCGACCGCAATCGGCCGCACCACGCGGATCTGCGTGGAGAACTGGTCCATCAGGTACACGTTTGGGTACAGGCACAGGTTGCGGGTCTGGTCGACGATAAAGTCGGCACGTTCCTGGCCCAGGCGTTCGGCCAAGGCATCGCGGTGCGCATGTACCGGGCGCACTTCGGGGTTGAGCAGGCGCGTCCACAGCAGGATATGCCCGTGATCGAAGGCGTAGACCCCGCCCAGGCTTTTCGACCAGCCATTGGCGTCGACGGTGCGCGTACCTTCAGCCTCGTAATTACGCCGGCCCATGGTCGCCGAGTAGTTCCAGTGCACGGAGCTGACGTGGTAACCGTCGGCGCCGTTCTCGATCTGCAGCTTCCAGTTGCCATCGTAGACATAGGACGAACTGCCGCGCAGCACCTCCAGGCCCAAGGGGGCCTGGTCGACCATCTGGTCGATGATGACCCGGGTTTCGCCCAGGTAATCGCTCAGTTCCGGCACTGCCTCGCTGAGGCTGCCGAACAGGAAACCGCGGTAGTTTTCAAAGCGGCCCAGGCGCTTGAGGTCATGGGAGCCGTCACAGTCGAAGCTGTCCGGATAAGCGCCGGTCTTCGCATCCTTGACCTTGAGCAGCTTGCCGGCGTTGCTGAAGGTCCAGCCATGGAATGGGCAGGTGAATGAGCCCTTGTTGCCCTGTTTGCGCCGGCACAACATGGCGCCACGGTGGGCACAGGCGTTGACCAGCCCGTGCAGCGTGCCCTGTTTGTCACGGGTGATGACCACCGGTTGGCGGCCAATCCAGGTGGTGTAGTAATCGTTGATCTCGGGCACCTGGCTTTCATGGGCCAGGTAGATCCAACCCCCCTCAAAGATATGCTTCATCTCCAGGGCGAACAGGTCGGGGTCGGTGAAGATATCGCGGCGGCAGCGGAACACCCCGGTAGCGGGATCTTCCTGAACGGACTCGCGCAGTTGTACAGCGAGGCGGTCGAGTGTACTGGTCATGGGGCAGGCCCTCCGTTGTTCTTGTATCAGGCGCCCTCACCGTACGTGTTCGTCCTCCTCCCCAATATCCGCTTCCTGCAAATCAGTATCCGGCTGGCGCAAGCCGCTTATCGATGGCGCTTCCAGGTCTGCGAAGGCAGCTCGCCAAAGCGTTTGCGATAGGCCTCGGAAAAACGTCCCAGGTGCATGAAGCCGTGGTCCAGCGCCACTTCCGTCACACTGCGCGTCGTGATCAGTTGCAAGCGCGCATGCACCCGCTCCAACTTGCGCCGGCGCACATAGTCACGGGGCGACAGGCCAACCTGGCGCTCGAACAGGCTGTACAGCGAACGCTCGCTGACCTTGGCCACTGCCATCAGTTGCTCGATGCTGATGTCCTCACCCAGGTGCTCTTCGATAAACTCGCGCACCGCCTCGAAGCCGCCCCCTTGAGCCGCCTGGGGGATCACCCGCAACACGTTGCTGGCCAGCAGTGCCAGCAGCTTATTCGCCACAATCCGCTCATACAGCCCCTGCACTTGCGGCTCGGCGGCGTTTTCCGCCTCGTGGCAGATCAGCCCCAGCAACGGCAGGAAACCGCCCATCTCACTTAGCGCATGGCGCGCAGCCGCAAAACGGATACCCGGTTGCGGCAGCGTCCAGTGTTGCGCCAGGCAAGCGTTTTCCAGCAGGCGCACCGGCAACTTGATGATGAATTTTTCGCAGTCAGCGGAATAGGTCAGGTCCACCGGGTCATCCGGGTTGATCAGCAAGATCTCGCCCGGCCCGAAGATATGCTCCTCGCCCCGGGAGTTGGAGCGGCAGTGTCCTGTCAGCAGGATCTGCAAGTGATAGATCGTTTCCAGCGCCACCGACGTGACCCGCACTGGCGCGCCGTAGCTGATCCGGCACAAGTCCAGGCTGGAAAAGGTCCGGTGGCTGATACTCGCCATGGGCCGGCCCTTGGGCGGCAGGCGGATACAGTGGCTGCCCACATGCTGGTTGACATAGTCCGATACCGCGTAGGCATCGGCCCGCTGGAAAATCTGGCTGCGCTCACTCAATAGCACGGTCATGGTGCGCCTCTTTATAGTTATTGGCCTCAGGCTGAAGCGTGGCGTAGCGAGCGTCCAATATGGATAAGGTCTAAAGGGATACCCTGAAGGTATGGTGAACTTATCGCGGCTTGATCATCCGCACTAGCCCGCGCGTGAGGCGGCCCGCCACCGCCGGCGTGGTGACACGTCTTGATACGTGTTTGCCGGTCTGTTGACTGAGATTGTTGACAATGGGTGTCATCGGATGATTGAGCGGAACATGTTGATAAAGGATCGGGGGACGTCACCGCTTACATTCGGTGATGCTCCAGCAAGAAATCCACAAACAACCGAACCCGCGCCGGCATTGCCGAGCCACCTACAAATACCGCATGAATCGGTTCATGGTCGCCGGGGTTCCAGGCTTGCAGCAGCGGTATCAGGTCGCCGCGTTGCAGGTCCTCGCTCACGCTGAACTCGCCGATACGCGCAATGCCTGCACCTACTCGGGCGAGTTGTGCCAGCGCCTCACCACTGCTGCATTCGATGTTGCCACTGACCTTCAGGGAAAACGCTCTTGCATCACGGATGAACGGCCAATTGGGTTCGGCACGCCGGAAGTTGAAGCGCAGGCAGTTGTGTCGTAGCAGGTCTTCCGGTTCCAGGGGGATGCCGTGGCGTTGCAGATACTCAGGCGATGCCACCACTACCTGGCCGGTATCACCGATCCTGCGCGCGGCCAGCGGGCTGTCGGGCAGATGGCCAAAACGTACTGCCACGTCGGCCTGGCCGCCGAGAATGTCGACCACTTCGTCGCCGAGGGTGAGGTCGACGACTATGTTCGGATAGCGGGCGCTGAATGCTGCCACCAAGGGAACGATGGCCAACCGCCCATGGCCAAGGGCAGCGCTGACTCGCAATCGCCCCTTGGGTACGCCCTGGTCGGCGATGGCCTCTTCGACCTCGTCCATGTCAGCCAGGATACGCCGGGCACCGCGCAGGAAAGCCTCGCCCTCGGCGGTGAAGGTGATCGCCCGGGTGGTGCGCAACAGCAGTCGGGTGCCAAGACGTTGTTCGGTACGCGTGATAATCCGACTGACCGCCGAGGGTGTCAGCCCTAATACGCGCGCGGCGGCCGATAGGCTGCCTTCCTGCGCCACGGTGGTGGACACGCCCATTTCACCTGATCTACCGTTGAAATCCATTTGTGCCCCTTACGCAAAGGTGATTGCCAAAAATACTATCTACCGCCTGAAAAGGCTGGATCGTAGCATTAGCAGCACAGATAAGGAGCCTTCCATGCGTATCAATCCACCACTTGTCGCACTCGCCATTGGTGCCTTTGGCATCGGCGTTACCGAGTTCGCCCCCATGGGCATGTTGCCGGGCATCGCTGCAGATCTCGGCGTTTCCATTCCCGCCGCAGGCCTATTGGTCAGTGCTTACGCCCTGGGCGTACTACTCGGCGCGCCGCTGATGACCCTGACCACTGGCAGGATTCCCCGACGCTATCTGCTGATCGGACTCATGGCCATTTTCACCCTGGGTAATCTGATGTCAGCCTTGGCTACCGATTACTACAGCCTCATGGTCGCCAGGGTGGTGACATCACTGAACCACGGGGCGTTCTTTGGCGTTGGCTCCATCGTCGCCGCCAGCGTGGTCGCCCCGGAAAAACGTGCCGGGGCGGTTGCGGCAATGTTCATGGGCCTCACCCTGGCGACCATCGGCGGTGTGCCGCTGGCCGCCTGGTTTGGCGAACTGTTGGGTTGGCGCACCGCATTCTGGGGTATTACCGGCCTCGGCGTGGTGGCCATGGCCGCATTGTGGTTCGCCTTGCCCAATCTGCCAGCACCGCGAAGTATCGGTGCACTGGCCGAAATTCGCGTACTGGGCCGCGGCCCGGTGCTGGGGGCATTGGCCCTCACCGTCGTCAGCTCGGGTGCAATGTTTACCGTCTTCACCTACATAGCACCGATCCTCAGCAGCGAGACCCATGCGTCCAGCGCCTACATCACAGCCATGCTGGTGCTGTTTGGTGTGGGGTTGACGCTGGGCAACATGTGGGGTGGCAAGGCCGCTGACCACTCGATCGATCGCACCCTGATTGTTTCGCTGAGTGTGCTGATTCTCGTCTTGCTCGCGTTCACCGTACTCATGCGTTGGCCGCTACCGGCCGCCGTTGCCATCCTGATATGGGGTATCGCCAGTTTTGCCTTGGTGCCGCCACTACAGATGCGCGTCATGGAAGCCGCCAAGGACGCGCCCAATCTAGCCTCGGCGGTGAACATCGGGGCCTTCAACTTCGGCAACGCGATTGGTGCGGCCCTGGGCGGAGCCGTGATCAATGCCGGACTGGGTTATCCGGCGATTTCCCTGGCCGGAGCGGCAATGGCGGGCCTGGGCCTACTGATGGTGTTGGCTTTTGCCTGGCGCTCCAGAACGGTTGCAACCACGCTTGTGTCACGATGATGTGAGGGGGCTGTTAGTCGTCATTGATGAGTGCCGGCTAACGATCCAGAAACCGTCACTCTTTCTTTCACAGCCGAAACCGCCCCACCGACTGCGCCAACTGCCCTGCCAACGCCGACAACTCATCCGTGGTCCCCGCCGTCTGGCCAATCACGCGGGTATTGCCCTCTGACATCCCGGCAATCATCTCCACCTGGTGCGCAATTTCATTACTGGCCAGGCTCTGCTCGCCAATCGTGCGGGTGATGTCGTTGACCAGCTGTGTGGTGTTCAGCGTCGCCTCCAGAATTTCACGGATCGCCCGCTCCACATCAGCTGTCACCGCCATGCCTTTATCCACCTGGGCAACACCCGCTTCCATGCTGGTCACAGCCTCGCGGGTGCTTTGCTGAATGCGGGCGACCATGCTCGCGATTTCCTGAGTGGACGCACTGGTACGTGCTGCCAAACTGCGAACTTCGTCGGCCACCACGGCAAAACCGCGGCCTTGTTCACCGGCACGCGCGGCTTCAATGGCGGCGTTGAGGGCCAGTAGGTTGGTCTGGTCGGCAATGCCCTTGATCACTTGGATAATGCTGTAGATCCCTTCGGACTCCTTGTCCAGGGTACGAATCACCAGGGCCGACTGTTGCGCCGAACGGGCGATATCGTCCATGTCGCTCACGACTTGATGGATAACCTGCCCGCCGTTCTTGGCCAGGGTTTGCGCCTGGTTGGCCATTTCCAGCGCGTGCTGGGCATGCCGGGTGATTTCTTCGATGCTGGCGGTCATCTGGCTGGTGGCGGCCGACATGGTGCCCGCCGCCGAGCTCTGTTGCTGGCTGCTGGCGGCCACTTCATGACAACCGCTGCTTAGCTGCTGGCTCATGCGGGTGACGCCCTGGGCATTGTTGCGCACCACTTCAATCATGCCGCGCAGGTCATGTTGCATGACGGCCAGGCTGCGAATCAGCATGCTGGCCTCGTCGTGGCTGGCAGGTTCGGGGATCGGCTCGCTGAGGTTGCCGTGGGCGATGCTCTCGGCAATCTGCCGCGCAAGCTGCAACGGCCGCATGATGCTGCGGGTAACCCAATAACCTTGCACGACCAGCAGCAACAGGCACAACACCAGCACCACGCCGAGGGTGAAATTGGCGCTGCGCACGGTTTGACGGGTTTGCTCGCCACTGGCCTTGGAGTTGTTTTCGATCAGTTCGCTCAGGCTGGCCATCTGGCCTTCCAGCTGGATGAACGCCTCGCTGAAGGTGCCCAGCTCTTGTTGGGCCTCGACGGGATCGTTCAGCGCCACACCGACAATCCGCTCACCCGAGGTGATGTAGTTGTCGAGGCTGGGCTTGATATCACTCAGTGCGGTCTTGAGGGCGGGGTTGAGGGGCAGCGCAAGGTTGTCGCCCAGCGCCTTGCGAAAATGCGCTGCATGCTCGGTAATAGCCTCCAGCACTTCATCGCGGCTGCTGACACTTTTGCCCAGCCCCACCAGCATCGCCGACAGCACATCGGCACGCAGCGCGTCGTGCATCATGTCGGCTTCCAGATGATTGCTCAGTGCGGTCATGCTGACCTCGCTGTCAATCATCGCCGCCTCCATCCGCGCATTCCCCAGGTAGTTCACCAGGCTGATGACCAGTACCGTGAGCACACTGGTGCCGATCAGCAACAACAGACGGAGTTTTATCGACATCCCCAAGCCCTCGGCGGTTATGGACTGAAGCAAGGTGTTGATGGCTGCCGTGTGGAACCCCATCGACGCGTTCGCTACCCCTGATTTAAGCCTACTTGCAGGTTTTCGCTGCTTCAGGTCGCTCCTATCTTGAAACGGGCTTGCGTAACAACTGCGGCGTTCGCGTGCGAAGCGCTCGCAACCCAAGCGGCCAACTTGCTAACCTCCCCGACACCAACGCAGCCCTATCCAGAAGAGATACCCCAAATGCGCGAGCGAAAAGCCGCACGATTACTCGTGATAAGCCCCTCTCAAGAGGTCCTCCTTTTCAGGTTCGTTCACAAGGATGGGGCCCTGGCCGGCAGAAACTACTGGGCCACCCCTGGCGGCGGTCTTGAACACGCAGAAACCTTCCAGGCTGCAGCAATCCGTGAACTGCGTGAGGAGACCGGTATTCAAGTCGACACCGTTAAAGGGCCTGTGGCCGAGCGGCAGTTTTCAATGCTCCTGCCCAGTGGCGAGACGGTGCTCGCCCTGGAGCAGTACTTTGTTGTACATGCGCCAAACCAGGTGCTTTCCCGTGCCGACTGGACCGTAGAGGAGGCCGAGGTCATGGCCGATCATCACTGGTGGTCCGCCCAGGAGCTGAGATCGACTGAGGAAACGGTATGGCCCGAGGCGTTGGTGGAGATGCTCGTGGATGCAGGTATCTTCAAATCGGCGACGCACCCTTCATGACATTAGGCTTGACTCTGTCCCATAGGCCCCCCCCTACCCTGCCTTATCTGTTTTAGGTTCCGCCATCAGCGGATAAGGCAATCCATGAGTGCGTTATCGATGGTCACCAGTGCCAATGGGCATCTGTCCGTCTGATCATCAACCTGCTAAGGCAGTCTGGTAGAAAGGGAGCGGTTGACCCTTTCTCCAGGCAACTGGGGTCGATGACTAATGTGGCAGTGTGTTTTATCGGTTAAAACTCGCCAACTCTAACATTCACCCAACACCAAAATTACACTTTAGTAATATCACCCCCCCTTAAACATTTTTTTCACACGCCGGCTTCCACGAGTAGTTAAAGTCAACACCATACAGCCTCTTGAACACATGCAGTTCTCTCAATGATATCGCCACCCTCTACAACCTTGCCTTACTATCTGATCGTTGGAATATTTGCCACTGGCGCTCATTACATAACACTTTTGTTATTGTCTCTAGCTCTGCCCGCACTCATTGCGACGTTACTGGGAGCAATAGTCGGGACTGTTGTTAGTTATCAGGGCAACAAACGCTGGACGTTTACAAAGGCTCGTCCACCCGACACTTATCAATGGCTGCGCTTCAGCATCACGGCCTTGGTCTACAACGGTACAAACCTGGCCCTGATGGCGTTCCTGCTGGAGCACTGGCCCCAGCGCCTATGGCTGATGCAGGTGATCACCACCTGCGCCCTGACGTTGATCACTTACCAAATCAACCAGTACTGGAGCTTTCGCCATGAATCGATCAAGAGCTGAGCGCTCCCCTCGTCCGATGCTCAGTGTGATTGTCTGTTGTTATAACGAAGCCAAGGTACTGCCTTTTTTTCATAAGCGGCTAATGGCTGTACTTAAGACGCTCAGCATTCGCTACGAAGTCGTATATGTCAACGACGGCAGCCGCGATGAAACACTGGCGCTACTGGATGGTTATTGCCAGGCGCCTGGCGTTCGCTGTTTGAACCTGAGCCGTAACTTCGGCAAGGAAGCCGCCATGGTCGCCGGCATTGATTATGCGGTCGGGGATGCATTGTTATTTATTGATGCCGACTTGCAAGACCCGCCCGAACTTATTCCACTCATGGTTCATCATTGGTTGACCGGTAGCGATATCGTCAATATGCAGCGCCGCAGTCGTCTGTCTGATACCTCAAGCAAACGTATCAGTGCCCACCTCTACTACAAACTGATGAACTTTTTGGCCGACAAGTTTGATGTTCCCGCAGACGTCAGCGACTTCCGCCTGATTGGCCCGGCGCCCCTGGCAGCGCTGCGCGGCATGCCGGAACGGACGCGTTTCATGAAGGGCCTGATCAGTTGGCTGGGGTTCAATACCATCGAGTTGCCCTATGACCGTGAGCCGCGCAGCGCCGGCCTCAGCAAATGGGGGCCGCTGGCGCTGATCGACCTCGGTATCGAAGGCGTATTGGCGCTGTCGCGCAAGCCGTTGCGCTGGTTCAGCCTGCTCAGCCTGATGATTTTCATCGCCACCACGGTGTTCATCATCCAGCAGATGAGCGTCAACACCGTCAATGCCCATCACGTGATCATGGGCATTGCTGCGTTCATTACCGTGGGCATAGCAATGATCGGCGAATACCTCGGGGCAACGTTGAGCGAAGTCAGGCAGCGTCCCATCTATCTACTCGACAACCTGCTCGGCGAAGCCCCTGAACGGCCAGAGCACCCCTGCCCGATACACCCTCGCGAACAAGAAAACCACTGATGATGATAACGACCCGTACGCTATGGCTGGTATTGATCGCCATTTTGGCCCTGCGCCTGGCAAGCCTGGGGCTGTACCCGTTGATGGACACCTCCGAAGCCCGCTACGCCGAAATGGCGCGCAAGATGCTGGTGCTCGGCAACTGGGTAACCCCGCTGTTCGAGCTTGACGTACCTTTTTGGGGCAAGCCGCCGCTGTCGTTCTGGACCCAGGCGCTGGGCATGAAGTTGCTGGGTATCAATGAATTCGCCATTCGCTTTCCGGCATGGCTGCTGCATGTCGCCAGTTGCCTGATCATCATCCGGTTTGCCCGTGAGCAGGCCGATGAAAAAACGGCGGTATGGGCGGCGATTATCTTTTCCAGCTCAACCCTCGGCCTGTTGTCGGCAGGTGTGGTATTGACCGACCCGGCATTGAGTTTCTCGGTACTGCTGGCCAGCTATGGCTTCTGGTGCGGCATGACACGCGGCGACCGCCGTTGGGCTCTGGCAGGATTTGCCGGCCTGGGCCTCGGATTGCTGGCAAAGGGGCCGTTGGTGCTGGTGCTGGTGGGGGCTCCAGCTGTGATCTGGACGCTTTACTACCGACAATGGCGTGCCTTTTTGCACTTGCCCTGGCTGCTGGGCCTTGCGTTGATGCTGGTGATTGCCGTGCCTTGGTACGTGATTGCTGAACAGCGCACGCCGGGGTTTCTCGATTACTTCCTGATCGGCGAGCACTGGAAGCGTTATGTGGTCAGCAAATGGGCCGGAGACTTGTACGGCAGCGCCCATGCCCGGCCCACGGGCGCCATCTGGATGGACCTGATGCTCGCGCTTTTCCCCTGGACGCTGCTGTTGCCAGCGTTGTACTTCGCCCTGCGCCGCTCGGCCCTGTCGGGTCGCTACTACGGGTTTATCGCCCTGTGGGCCCTGGCTACGCCGGTGTTTTTCACGTTCTCCGGCAATATCCTGTGGACTTACCTGCTGCCATCGCTGCCAGCCTGGAGCCTGCTGCTGGCTGGCGCGCTCAAGGCAGTACCCTGGCAAACCGGCAAAACCATCATTGGGTTGATCCTCGCGCTGCTGCTGCCGGTATGGCTGCTTATCGCTGCCATCGACGGCCGCGCCTTTGACCGGCCGAATAACCAACGTGATCTCGCCAGGGCCTGGCAGCAGTTGCAGGCAGACCGTCCCGGAACCCTCTTTTACTGGGGCCGGCGCTCCTACTCGGGGGAGTTCTATACCCAGGGCCAGGCACGCCGGGTCGAGGATTTGGCTACCTTGCCCGTTGACCGCACCTTTTACATCGCGCGTCGGGTACGTGACCTCAAGCGAGGTATCCAGGGCTTGCAGCCGTTCAATTGTGTCGAGCAACTGCGCGCCAGCCAGAGCGTGTTATTCAGGTGCGGCCCCGTGCAGGAGCCTTAAGGCAACGCATCTCCAATGTAGGAGCGGGCTTGCCCGCGATGGTCGTTAAACGATGACACTGGCTATCTGACACCTCGCAGCGATCTACCGGACGTCATCGTGGGCAAGCCCCACATTGAGAGTGTCCAGGCTTGAAGGAATCGACAGCGACACAAAATGTACCAAACAGTTAATTAGCTTGCTACCATTGTCGATCGAACCCTTACTTCGAGTTTTTCGACATGAAACACGCCTCGCGCGCCGCTGGCGCCTCTCGATTCCTCTTGCTGGGCCTGGGCCTGATCATCGCCCTGCTCGGCCTGGCCCTGGCAGCCGGTGGTGTAAAACTGCTGAGCCTGGGAGGCTCCGGCTACTTCCTGGTCGGCGGCTTGGCCATGGCCATTGCTGGCGTGTTGATCGCGCGGCGCAAACCAGCGGGTGCCTGGTTGTTCGCGGCCTTTTTGCTCGGCACTGCGGTGTGGGCGGTGTTGGAGGTGGGCCTGGTGTTCTGGCCACTGTTTTCGCGGCTGTTCATGTTCACCGTGATCGGCCTGGCAGTGGTGCTGGTGTATCCGCTGCTGGCGCCAGGCACGCGCCGTGGCGCCTACGGCGTGGCGGGCGTGCTGGCGGTGGCATTGGCCGTGGCGGCGGGTAACATGTTTGTCGCCCACCCCAGTGTTGCCCCGACTGGTGATGGCCCGGGCCTGACTGCCGTCGATCCGGCGCAGGCGCAAAAAGACTGGGCACACTACGGCAACACCGAAGGCGGCAGCCGTTTTGCCGCGCTCGACCAGATCAATCGCAGCAACGTCGACAAGCTCAAGGTGGCCTGGACCTATCGCACCGGTGATGTGGCGGTCAGCGATGGCAACGGCGCTGAAGACCAACTCACGCCCCTGCAGATCGGCAACAAGGTGTTTATCTGTACGCCCCACAACAACCTGATCGCGCTGGATGCCGACACCGGCAAAGAGCTGTGGAAGAACAGCATCAACGCCCAGTCGGCGGTGTGGCAGCGCTGCCGCGGTATGGCGTATTTCGATGCCACCGCGCCGATCGTCCAGCCGACCCAAGCCAACCGCTCGCCGATCATTGCCGCCAGCGTGCCGGCCGGTGCGCAGTGTGAGCGGCGCCTGTTGACCAACACCATTGATGCACGGCTGATTGCAGTGGATGCCGATACCGGCGAGTTTTGCCAGGACTTCGGCAACCACGGCCAGGTGGATTTGAAAGCTGGCCTGGGCAATGTCCCGGACAGCTACTACCAATTGTCCTCCGCACCATTGATCGCCGGCACTACCGTGGTGGTTGGCGGGCGCGTTGCCGATAACGTCCAGACCGACATGCCGGGCGGCGTGATCCGCGGCTTCGATGTGATCAGCGGCGCGATGCGCTGGGCGTTCGACCCTGGCAACCCTGAAGACAAGCAAGCGCCCGCCGCGGGCGACACCTATGTGCGCAGCACACCCAACAGCTGGGCGCCGATGTCGTATGACCCGCTGATGAACACGGTATTCCTGCCGATGGGCAGCTCATCCACCGATATCTATGGTGTCGAGCGCACCCAGCTCAATCACAAGTACGGTGCCTCGGTACTGGCGTTGGACGCCTCCACGGGCGAGGAAAAGTGGGTGTACCAGACCGTCCACAATGACCTCTGGGACTTCGACCTGCCGATGCAACCCAGCCTGATCGACTTCACCCAGGCCAACGGCAAGACCGTCCCAGCCGTAGTGATCGGCACCAAGGCCGGGCAGATCTATGTACTGGACCGCGCCACCGGCAAGCCGCTGACCCAGGTTGAAGAAGTACCGGTCAAGGCCGCCAATATCCCCAACGAACCTTACTCGCCGACCCAGCCTAAATCCGTGGGTATGCCGCAAATTGGCGCACAAACCTTGAGCGAATCGGACATGTGGGGCGCCACCCCGTATGACCAGTTGCTATGCCGCATCGACTTCAAAGGCATGCGCTACGAGGGCTTGTACACAGCGCCTGGCACTGATAAATCCCTGAGTTTTCCCGGTTCCCTGGGTGGCATGAACTGGGGCAGTATTTCCACCGATCCAGTGCATGGCTTTATCTTCGTCAACGACATGCGCCTGGGCCTGTGGATCCAGATGATCCCCTCGCAGAACAAGGCCCAGGCCTCTACAGGGGGTGAAGCGCTGAACACCGGCATGGGCGCGGTACCGCTCAAGGGCACGCCTTACGCGGTGAACAAGAACCGCTTCCTGTCGGTGGCCGGCATTCCGTGCCAGGCGCCGCCGTTCGGCACCCTCACCGCCATTGACATGAAGACCCAGAAAATTGCCTGGCAAGTACCGGTCGGCACCGTTGAAGACACTGGTCCACTGGGCATTCGCATGCACCTGCCGATCAAGGTCGGCCTGCCGACACTCGGCGCTACCCTGTCGACCCAAGGCGGCCTGGTGTTCATCGCCGGCACCCAGGACTTCTACCTGCGCGCCTTCAACAGCGCCAATGGCGAAGAAACCTGGAAAGCCCGCCTGCCCGTGGGCAGCCAGGGTGGGCCGATGACTTATGTCTCGCCCAAGACCGGCAAGCAATACGTAGTCATCACCGCCGGCGGCGCGCGCCAGTCCACCGACCGTGGCGACTACGTGATCGCCTACGCCCTGCCTTGAGTCCCGCGCGGTGCTGATGCATCGCGGGATTGACCTTGATCTTGGAGGCCCGGTTGGAACACGATGACCGCCTTGCGCCGTTGACGAAAGGAGTGTCGTTATGTTCCCACTGGATATTTGGCTGACCTATACCGCCGCCTGCCTGTTGCTGGTGCTCTCCCCCGGCCCGGACAACCTGCTGGCCATCGCCAGGGGGCTGAGCCAGGGGCGCATGGCAGCGGCCGTTTCGGGGGTGGCTTCGGGCACCGGGATCCTGTTTCACGTGGCCACCGCCTCGCTGGGCCTGACCCTGTTGATGCAGACATCCGCCGTGGCGTTCTGGGTGGTTAAAGTGATCGGCGCCAGCTACCTGGTGTGGCTGGGCATCAAGGTCTTGCGTTCGCGCAGCCTGATCAACTTCAAGCCAGCGGCGCGGCAACCACTCAAAAGCATCTTCCTCACCGGCTTCCTGTCGGCGGCGCTGAACCCCAAGCCGGGGCTGTTTGTGCTCGCGTTCATTCCACAGTTCGTCAACCCGGCATTGGGCTCGGTCACGCTGCAAATGATGGTCTACGGCGCCTGGTTCGCCGCATTGACCGCCCTGGGTTTCGCGCTCATGGGGATTTTTGCGACGCGCCTGTCGACCTGGCTGCAGCGCAAGCCAAAAGTCGTCAATGGCCTGAATGTGGGCGCCGGACTGACCTTCGTCGCGTCCGGTCTTTCGGTGGCGGCACTCAGCCAAAAATAGACCGGCCTCCCAAGGACCCTCGTGAACAAAGACCAGCTTGAGCATAACCAGATCCCAATCTACTTCGTGGCGGTCATCATCGCCGCTGTCGGTGGCCTGCTCGCGCCTCAGGCAGCGCAGAGCCTGGGCATCCTCGTCACCCCGGCGATTGCCGGGTTGATGTATGCGATGTTCCTACAAATCCCGTTTCTTGAACTGCGCCAGAGCCTGGTCAACAAACGCTTTATCGCGGCATTGGTGGTGGCCAATTTCGTGCTGATCCCTCTGCTTGTATGGGTCATTACCCTGGGCCTGCATGATCAACCGGCGATCCTGATCGGTGTACTCCTGGTGCTGCTGACGCCATGCATCGACTACGTGGTGGTGTTTACCCATATTGGCAAAGGCGATGCCCGATTGACGCTGGCCGCCACGCCCTTGCTGCTGTTACTGCAACTGGCGCTGCTGCCGTTGTACCTGGCACTGATTCCAGGCAGTGAGACAGCCGTAGCGATTGCCATCGGCCCGTTTGTCGAGGCATTCGTGATGTTGATCGCGGTGCCGTTGCTGCTGGCGGTACTGACGTGTGCCGGGGCCAGGCGTTCGCCACAGGTTGCGCGCTGGAACGCGGGCTTGGCGTGGATGCCGGTGCCCGCCATGGCGGCGGTGCTGATCGTGGTGATCGGCTCGCAGATCGCATTCGTGGTGCGGGAGATCGAGCAGTTGTTGCCGGTGATCCCGGTGTACCTCGGTTTCATGGTGCTCGCCCCGGTGCTTGGCGCCATGACGGCCTGGGCTTTGCGCCTGCCCGCCGCCACGGCGCGCTCGGTCACCTTCAGCAGTGCCACGCGCAACTCGCTGGTGGTCCTGCCATTGGCGCTGGCCTTGCCCGAAGACATGCGCATGCTGGCCGCCGCGGCGATCATTACCCAGACATTGATCGAACTGGTCTGTGAGCTGATCTACATCCGTGTCATCCCGGCCCTGGTCTGGCGGGCCTAGGACTGCTCGCGCGTGGCGTGCCAGCACACCAGCGAACCTGCGGTCACCAACACCGCGCCCTGCCAGAACTGCGGGGTGAGGTGGGCGCCCAGCCAGAGCGCCGCGAATGCCGACGACAGCACCGGCGCGCCGTAGGACGCCGTCGCCAGCAAGGTCAGGTTGCCGCGCAGGATGCCGATATTCCACAAGGCATAGCCGCCCGCCATCGCAATGCCCGTGGCCAACAACTCCAGGCTGTTGCCCAGGGTCACGGCCGGCAGCACCTCGGCACTCAAGCCGTACTTCACCCACAGCACCGCTGCCGTCAGGATGAAAAACAACACCACCAGGTTTTGTCCGCCGGCATAGCGCCGTGTGACATTGCAATACAAGGCAAAGGTGATCGCACACCCCAGGGCCAGGCTGTAGCTCAGAGGGTTGGATTGCACATTGGCGACAATAGTCGCCAATGCCAGGCCGTCACCGCTGACCACCCACAGGATGCCAAACAGCGCCAGCGCACTGCCCGGCACGATGATCCAGCGAGCCTTTTGTCCGTTCATGACAATCGCCAGCAACACCGTCAGGCACGGCCACAGGTAATTGACCACGCCCAGTTCGATGGCCTGGTTGCGACTGCTGGCAAAACCCAGGGCCAGGGACAGACACACCTCATACGCGACAAACAGTGCGCTGCCCATGATCAGGTACGGCCAGGACGTGGCGCGCAGGCGTGGTCGCCCGAGCCACGCCATCAGCAAGACGGCACCCAACGTGTAGATCAGCGCCGCGCCGCCCAAGGGGCCGAACAGTTCGCTGACACTGCGGATCAGCCCGGCAGCGGTACTCCACAAAAGGATTGCCACCAAACCACACGCCGTCGCGGCCCGTTCACCCCTGATCTGCATTGCTGACTCTCTGAACGTTAAAAAGCTGCAACGGTACAGGTAAATCACACCTTGTAGGAGCCGGCTTGCCGGCGAAAATCGTTAACGATAACGCGGGGAGCCTGGTACCCCGTGTTGCTCTCGGGTTTTTCGCCGGCAAGTCGGCTCCTACAAGGGAATGTCGTGCCGGGGATTTTGATTGCGGTTTGCGCAATGGTGTTTTGTTATCAGCTGGATTGATAGCACCCTAACTAAAACCCCATGCTAGAGGGCTTTCCCGGCGCTTATATCATTCCGAATGATAGTTACCTTTGCTTCATTCGATTCGTGAGATAGCAGCCCGCCGAGCATGATCCGCCCATCTCAAATACATTGGCGGATGCACCTCATGGAACAGTCACTCAAACATTTGCGCTATCCCCTGGCCCTGTTGGCCGTGTTGGTGATGAGCGCATGCGGCAAGGCCCCCGAGCAAGCGGCCGCCATGCCCGCCAGCAAAGTCAGCGTTGCCAAGGTCCTGGAACAACCGGTCAATGAGTGGGATGAGTTCACTGGCCGCCTGGAAGCCCCGGAAACCGTGCAGATACGCCCGCGCGTATCAGGCCAGATCGACCAGGTAGCGTTTACCGAAGGTGCGCTGGTGAAGAAAGGCGACCTGCTGTTCCAGATCGACCCGCGTCCGTTCCAGGCTGAAGTGCGTCGCCTTGAAGCCCAACTGCAACAGACCCGAGCCGCCGCTTCGCGCAGTGACAACGAAGCCCAGCGTGGCGAGCGCCTGCGCCAGAGCAATGCGATTTCCGCCGAGCTGGCCGATTCGCGGACCACTGCCGCCCAGGAAGCCCGTGCTGCCGTGGCCGGAATCCAGGCACAACTGGACCTGGCCAAGCTGAACCTGAGCTTCACCCGCGTCATCTCACCGATCAACGGCCGCGTCAGCCGCGCGGCGATCACCGCCGGTAACCTGGTGACCGCCGATGTCACCGAGCTGACCAGCGTGGTCTCCACCGACAAGGTCTATGCCTACTTCGACGCTGATGAACGCGTGTACCTCAAGTACACCGAACTGGCGCGCCAGGGCCGTCGCGGCGCCACCACCCCGGTGTACCTGGGCCTGTCCAACGAAGACGGCAACCCGCACCTGGGCCAGATGAACTTTGTCGACAACCAGGTCAACCCGGCCACCGGCACCATTCGTGGGCGCGCCGTGTTCGACAACACAGACGGGCGCTTCACCCCCGGCCTGTACGCACGCCTGAAACTGGTGGGCAGCGGCACCTACTCCGCCGTGCTGATCACCGACGAGGCCGTGGGCACTGACCTGGGCAAGAAGTTCGTACTGGTCATGGACGGCGACAACAAGTCTGCCTACCGCGCCGTCGAACTGGGGCCAAAGATCGAAGGCTTGCGCATCGTGCGCAGCGGCCTGACCAAGGACGACACGATTATCGTCAAGGGCCTGCAGCGGGTGCGTCCGGGATCGCCGGTAGCGCCGGAGACCATCCCGATGGCCAGCCAGGCCACTCTCGCCGCCTTGGCACAACAACGACAAGCGCTTGAAGCCAGCAACCTGGAGCAAGTGGCGCCGGACAACAAAGCCGCACCCAAGCTCGCCAGTGTCGCGACTCCACGCGGTTAAGGGACTACACACAAGATGAATTTCTCCAAGTTCTTCATTTCGCGGCCGATCTTCGCAGCAGTGTTGTCGCTGCTGATCCTGATCGCCGGCGCGATCTCGCTGTTCCAGTTACCAATCAGTGAATACCCGGAAGTGGTGCCGCCGACCGTTGTCGTACGGGCCAGCTTCCCGGGCGCCAACCCCAAAGTCATCGGTGAAACCGTGGCCGCGCCGTTGGAACAAGCGATCACCGGTGTCGAGAACATGCTCTACATGTCCTCGCAATCGACCGCCGACGGCAAGATCACCTTGACCATCACCTTCGCCCTGGGCACCGACCTGGATAACGCGCAGGTGCAGGTGCAGAACCGGGTGACCCGCACCCAACCCAAGCTGCCGGAAGAAGTGACGCGCATTGGTATTACCGTGGACAAGGCCTCCCCCGACCTGACCATGGTGGTGCACTTGACCTCGCCGGATCAGCGTTACGACATGCTCTACCTGTCCAACTACGCCATCCTCAATATCAAGGATGAGC
This sequence comes from Pseudomonas sp. FH4, assembly GCF_000510915.2. Lineage (NCBI taxonomy): Bacteria > Pseudomonadati > Pseudomonadota > Gammaproteobacteria > Pseudomonadales > Pseudomonadaceae > Pseudomonas > Pseudomonas sp. FH4. The sequence continues at coordinate 191,961 of NZ_AOHN01000019.1, forward strand.
TGGCGCGCCTGGGCGGTGTCGGTGATGTGCAGTTGTTCGGCATGGGCGACTACTCATTGCGCGTCTGGCTGGACCCGAACAAGACCGCTTCACGCAACCTGACCGCCACCGATGTGGTGACCGCGATTCGCGAGCAGAACCGCCAGGTAGCGGCCGGTGCCCTCGGCGCACCGCCTGCGCCAACGGCCACCAGCTTCCAGTTGTCGGTCAACACCCAGGGACGCCTGGTCACCGAGGAAGAGTTTGAGAACATCATTATCCGCGCAGGCGATAACGGTGAAATCACCCGCCTCAAGGACATTGCCCGGGTCGAGCTGGGTTCCAGCCAATACGCCTTGCGTTCGCTGCTCAATAACCAGCCGGCGGTGGCGCTCCCGATCTTCCAGCGCCCTGGCTCCAACGCGATCCAGATCTCCAATGAAGTACGCGACAAGATGGCGGAGCTGAAAAAGAGCTTCCCCGAAGGCATGGACTTCAGCATCGTCTATGACCCGACCATCTTCGTGCGTGGCTCCATCGAGGCCGTGGTACACACCCTGTTCGAAGCACTGATCCTGGTGGTGCTGGTGGTGATTCTGTTCCTACAGACCTGGCGTGCCTCGATCATTCCGTTGGTAGCGGTGCCGGTATCGTTGATCGGTACCTTTGCGGTGATGCACCTGTTCGGCTTCTCGCTCAATGCCCTGTCGCTGTTTGGCCTGGTATTGGCCATCGGCATCGTGGTCGACGACGCCATCGTGGTGGTGGAGAACGTCGAACGTAATATCGAGCTGGGCCTGGAACCATTCCCGGCCACCGAAAAAGCCATGAGCGAAGTGACCGGGCCGATCATTGCCACGGCGTTGGTGTTGTGTGCGGTGTTCATTCCGGCAGCCTTTATCAGCGGCCTGACCGGGCAGTTCTACAAGCAGTTCGCCTTGACCATCGCGATCTCCACCGTGATCTCGGCCTTCAATTCCCTGACCTTGTCCCCTGCCCTGGCCGCCGTGTTGCTGCGCAGCCATGATGCGCCGAAGGATCGTTTCTCCAAGGTCCTCGACAAGGTGTTTGGCGGCTGGTTGTTCCGCCCGTTCAACCGCTTCTTCGAACGCGCCAGTGGTGGCTACGTCAGCACCGTGCGCCGGGTAATCCGCGGCAGCGGCATTGCGCTGTTCCTGTACGCTGGCCTGATGGTGCTGACCTGGTTCGGTTTTGCCCACACCCCGACCGGTTTCGTCCCGGCCCAGGACAAGCAATACCTGGTGGCCTTCGCCCAACTGCCGGACGCTGCCAGCCTGGATCGCACCGAAGACGTGATCAAGCGCATGTCGGATATCGCCCTCAAGCAACCGGGTGTCGAAAGTGCCGTGGCCTTCCCTGGCCTGTCGATCAACGGTTTTACCAACAGCCCCAACAGCGGCATCGTGTTCGTGACCTTGAAGCCGTTTGACGAGCGCAAGGCCGTGGGCATGTCCGCTGGTGAAATCGCCGGTGCCCTGAACGGCAAGTACGCCGATATCCAGGAAGCCTACATGGCGATCTTCCCGCCGCCGCCGGTACAGGGCCTGGGCACCATTGGCGGGTTCCGCCTGCAAGTCGAAGACCGCGGCAACCTGGGCTATGAGGAACTGTACAAAGAAGTACAGAACATCATCACCAAGAGCCACAACGTACCGGAACTGTTCGGCCTGTTTACCAGCTACACGGTCAACGTGCCCCAGGTCGATGCCGCTATCGACCGTGAAAAGGCCAAGACCCATGGCGTGGCGATCAGCGACATCTTCGACACCCTGCAGATCTACCTGGGTTCGCTGTATGCCAACGACTTCAACCGCTTTGGCCGTACTTATCAGGTCAACGTCCAGGCCGAGCAGCAGTTCCGCCTTGAAGACGAGCAGATCGGCCAGCTGAAAGTGCGCAACAACAGGGGCGAGATGATCCCGCTGGCGACCTTTATCAAGGTCAGCGACACCTCGGGGCCGGACCGCGTGATGCACTACAACGGCTTTATCACCGCCGAGATCAACGGTAACGCCGCCCCCGGCTACAGCTCGGGCCAGGCGCAAGCGGCGATCGAGAAACTGCTCAAGGAAGAACTGCCCAACGGCATGACCTACGAGTGGACTGACCTGACGTATCAGCAAATCCTCTCGGGCAATACCGCGCTGTTCGTGTTCCCGCTCTGCGTACTGCTGGCGTTCCTGGTACTGGCCGCCCAATACGAAAGCTGGAGCTTGCCATTGGCGGTGATCCTGATCGTACCGATGACTCTGCTGTCGGCTATTACCGGGGTGATTCTGTCCGGTGGCGACAACAACATCTTTACCCAGATCGGCTTGATCGTACTGGTGGGACTGGCCTGTAAGAACGCGATTCTGATCGTCGAATTCGCCAAGGATAAGCAGGAAGAAGGCCTCGACCCGCTGGCTGCGGTGCTGGAAGCCTGCCGCCTGCGTCTGCGGCCGATTCTGATGACCTCGTTCGCCTTCATCATGGGCGTGGTGCCCCTGGTGCTCTCCAGCGGTGCCGGTGCCGAGATGCGCCACGCCATGGGTGTGGCGGTGTTCTCCGGGATGATCGGGGTGACCTTCTTCGGCCTGTTGCTGACGCCGGTGTTCTACGTGTTGATCCGCCGCTATGTGGAGCGCAGCGATGCGCGCAAAGCGGCCAAGGCCTTGAAGCTGGAGACACAGCAATGAGTGTGAAAGTGTTCATGCCGAGCCTGCTGGTATTGGCGCTCAGCGCCTGTACCGTCGGCCCGGACTATAAAGCCCAGCAGCTGGAGGCGGCCACTATCACGGCCGCCGCCGATGCCAAGCAATACGACCACGCCAAGTTCGAAGGTATCTGGTGGCAGCAGTTCGAAGATCCGACGCTCAACCAGTTGGTGACGCAATCGTTGCAAGGCAACCGCGATTTGCGCGTTGCATTTGCCCGCCTGCGGGCCGCCCGGGCGATTCGTGATGACGCCAGTAATGACGCGATGCCCACCATCACCAGCCGCGTCAGCAGCGATTTGGCCAAGGGCCAGATCCCTGGCCAGAGCACACGCCGGGTCAATAGCGAACGCTATGACCTGGGCCTGGACATGGCCTGGGAGCTGGACCTGTTTGGCCGCATCCAGCGCAACCTGGAAGCCAGCGACGCCGACCAGCAGGCCGCCGAAGCCGACCTCTATCAACTGCAAGTCAGCCTGATTGCCGAATTGGTGGATGCCTACGGGCAACTGCGCGGTGCGCAACTGCGGGAAAAAATCGCCCTGGCCAACCTGAAGAACCAGCAAGACTCGCGCACCATCACCGAAAGCCTGCGCGATGCCGGCGTCGGCGACCAACTGGACGTGGTACGTGCCGATGCGCGCCTGGCGGCGGTCGAAGCCAGCGTGCCGCAATTGCAGGCCGAACAAGTGCGCGAACGCAACCGCATCGCCACCCTGCTCGGCCAGCGCCCGGACACACTCACGGTGGACCTGAGCCCGGCCAACCTGCCGGCAATTGCCAAGGCCTTGCCGATTGGTGATCCGGGGCAATTGCTGCAACGGCGCCCGGACATTCTCAGCGCCGAGCGCAGACTGGCAGCCGCTACCGCGCGTATCGGCGTAGCCAAGGCCGACCTGTTTCCACGGGTCAGCCTCAGTGGCTTCCTCGGCTTTACCGCTGGCCGTGGCTCGCAGATCGGCTCATCCGCCGCCAATGCCTGGGCCCTGGGCCCGAGCATCACCTGGGCCGCCTTTGACCTGGGCAGCGTGCGCGCCCGTTTGCGCGGTGCCGACGCCGAAGCCGACGGCGCCCTGGCGACTTACGAGCAGCAAGTATTGCTGGCATTGGAAGAATCCGAGAACGCATTCAGCGACTACGGCAAACGCCAGCAACGCCTGGTCTCGCTGATCCGCCAGAGCGAGTCGAGCCGTGCAGCAGCCGACCTGGCCGAGATTCGCTACCGCGAAGGCACTGCCGACTTCCTCGTGCTACTCGACGCCCAGCGCGAGCGCCTGCTCGCCGAAGACGCCCAGGCCCTGGCCGAAGTGGACCTGTATCGCGGCATCGTGGCGATCTACAAGGCGCTGGGTGGCGGTTGGCAGCCAGAGACAACGGTCGCCAGCCTCAAGTGAAGTAAAGAGCTCCTTTGGTTGGTCGCATCCAGCCAATTTTTAGCCCCGTGGTCCATTCGGTCACGGGGCTTTTTTTGGCCTGCTTATCGGGTAGGAGCGAGCTTGCTCGCGAAAAACTTGAGAGCGCCGCGTTCGCCCTGCGCGCCCCGTTATCGTTAACGTTTTTCGCGAGCAAGCTCGCTCCTACAGTAATTGACTTAAGTCAGGATCAAGCTGCGGTAGTGCCCGGGATTGGACCCCGACCACTTGCGAAAGGCTTTGTAGAACGAACTCACATCAGCAAAGCCCAGGCGGCTGGCGATCTCGGCGAAGCTGATATCAGCCTCGGCCAGCCAGACAACCGCCAGCTCCTTGCGCACGCTGTCCTTGAGGCCCTGGTAGGTCTGCCCTTCTTCGGCCAGGCGCCGGCGCAGGGTAGACGCGGACATGCACAGGTCGTGGGCCAGGCTTTCGGTTTCCGGCCAGTGTTGGGCCGGGCGTTGGCGCAGGTCATGCTTGATGCGCATTGCCAGGCTGTCCGGATCGCGGTACTTGACCAGAATATTGGCCGGCGCCTGGGCCAGAAAGCGCTTGAGTTCCTCGGGGCTGCGCTTGATCGGCAGGTCGAGGCAGTCGGCCGAGAAGATCATCCGGGTACGGGGCCGGTCGAAGCGCAGGTTGTCGGAAAACATCACCTGGTAATCGTCACAAAACCCTGGCTGCGCCCCCCGCAACTCGATGGCCAGGATCGGAATGCGCCGCCCGGCCAGCCAGCAGGCGACGCCGTGGACGATCATCCAGTAGCAAAAATAGGTGAACGCCCGGCGCGGTTCTGTTTCGGGTTCCAGCAATACGATTTCTGCCAGGCTTTGTTGGCGCACCAGTTCGGCGGGCAGGTTTTCCAGCATCAGCGAGAGGAAGCTCAGGCCGGTTTGCAGGGCGTCGGCCAGGGTCGGCTGGGCCATGGACGCACGGCAGAGGAATTCCAGACTGCCGGATTTGAGCTTGCGCGGGTCCATGCCAAAGAATTCGTCATCCCTGCGCCGTGCCAGCAAACGCCACAGCCGTGCATAAGCCAACGCCGGGACCCTGGCATCAGGCTGCTCCAGCAAAACCGGATCAATCCCGACCTTGACCAGCGCCTCGCGCGTCGCCGCACCGGGGGCGCAGCTCTGCAACAGCGCTTCATGCACCAGATGGATAGAGATGGTGTCTTTTTCCGACATGGTCCAGGGCTCAATCTTGTAAGTCGGCCATTGTAGGAGCGTGTTGGCTTGTGAGGAACTCAAATTAACGTCACTCACCGTAGCCGCCGGGCTATGAAACTCTGTTCAGGCAGCGTTCAGAAAACGTCAAGATCCTCTGTTTAGTAATGAGTATCATTATGTTACAACTTAGCACCCTAACTAATTACGTTGCGGTGTCCGATGCTCGTCCCCTTTCTCATCATGTTGCGCGAAGGCATTGAAGCCGCCTTGATCGTTGGCATCATCGCCAGCTACTTGCAACAGACCGGCCGTGGCCAGTGGATGCCGGCCGTATGGATTGGCGTGTTTCTCGCCGCCGCCCTGGCCCTGCTGGTCGGTGGCGGCCTGGAGCTGGTCAGCGCCGAGTTCCCGCAAAAGCAGCAAGAGCTGTTCGAAGGCATTGTCGGCCTGGTGGCCGTGGCCATCCTCAGTTCCATGGTGTTCTGGATGCGCAAGGTCGCACGCTCGATCAAGCACTCCCTGCACCAATCCCTGGATCATGCCTTGGCGGGCTCGCGCAATCAGGTGATCGCGCTGATCGCCATGGTGTTTTTCGCCGTGGCCCGCGAAGGCCTGGAAACGGTGTTCTTCCTCCTGGCCGTGTTCCAGCAGAGCGAAGGCCCGGCTGCGCCCATCGGTGCCCTGCTCGGCCTGGTGCTGGCGATTGTCGTGGGGTTCCTGATCTACAGCGGTAGCATGCGCCTGAACCTCGCTGCGTTCTTTCGCTGGACCGGGCTGTTCATCCTGGTGGTGGCCGCCGGCATCCTCGCCAATTCGGTGCAGGCCCTGCATGAAGCCGGGGTGTGGAACCACCTGCAAAACGTACTGTTCGATTTCAGCGCAACCCTGCCAGTGGATGGCCCGCTGGGTTCGGTGCTGGCCGGCATGTTTGGCTATCAGGACGCGCCGACCGTCAGCACCCTGGGCGCCTATCTGATTTACCTGGTGCTGGCGTTGCTGATGTTCATCATGCCCGCCGCGCCAGCCAACCCCTCTTCCGTCTCCAGCCAGTAAGGTTGTCCCTTGCCAAACCAAGCTCCCGCCTCGCCACCCCGCGCCTTGCGTTGGGCGTTAGCCGGCTCGGTGATCGTGATGATCGCCGCCGGTGGCCTGTTCTACTACGCCTCGCAATTGGCCGCCGCCAAGCGTCAGATCAATCACAATGAAATTGCCGTGATCATCCACGCTCACGCCTGCGAACCCAATGCCCTGACAGTACCGGCCGGTCGCGCGAGTTTTCGCATCATCAACCGTTCGGATCGCGCGGTTGAGTGGGAGATCCTCGACGGCGTACTGGTCGTCGAAGAGCGTGAAAACATCGCCCCGGGCCTGAGCCAGGTGATCAACGCCAACCTGCTGCCGGGCGACTACGCCATTACTTGTGGCCTGTTGAGCAACCCGCGCGGCACCCTGCATGTAACACCCACCGCCGAGTCCGACGCCCAGGCCAAAGCCAAGCCGTCGATGGTGGCCTTTATCGGCCCGCTGTCAGAGTTTCGCGTGTATCTGAGCAGCCAAAGTGGCGCCTTGATCAAAGCCGTCACGGCCCTGGAGCAGGCGATGATTGCTGGCGACCTGACGCAAGCCCAGGCCCTGTACCTGCCGGCACGCGAGGCTTACCAGCACCTGGCCCCGGCGGCCCAGCGCCTGGCCGAGCTGGACAACGCGATCAACGCCCGCGCCGATTACTTCGAAAGACGCGAACAGGACCCAGCCTTCAGCGGCTTCCATCGCCTGGAATACGGCCTGTTCGCGCAACACAGCCTCGACGGCCTGACGCCGATTGCCCAGCGCCTGGTGAACGATGTCACCACCCTCAAGCAGCAATTGCTGGCGCAGTCGCTGCCGCCCGAGCAGTTGGTGAGCATCGTGGTGCGCAACCTCAACAGCCTGGCCGACGTGCGCGCCGCCAGTGGCGAAGAAGAACGCTACAGCCACCTCGATCTCAATGGTTTTGCCGCCAACCTTGAAGTGGCGCGCAAGGTGGTAGACCTGATGCGACCGCTACTGGCCAAGTCCGCCGCCGACCTGTTGCCGGGGATCGATAGCGCGATCAGCACCTTCGCGGCGCAACTCGACGGCCTGAAGGTCGATGGCCACTACCGTACCTATGACAGCGTTACCGCCGATCAGCGCCAGCAGATCGCCGACAAGGCCAAGGCTCTGGCCGCCGCACTCGATGGAATCGACCCAGCCCTTGGCCTCTCTGGCCTTCAGTGAAGACGACCGAATAGATGAGTGATTCAGAACAGTTCAACGCCCAGCGCCGCCGTGTGTTGCTGGGCATGGCCGCCACTGGTGCGGCGATTGCCGGCAGCAGCCTCAGTTGCCCGGCGCTGGCGGCCGGCGCGGCCCAGGTCACCACCGCGCCCAGCAGCGAGAAAACCCAGGACCATCATGCCTTCCACGGCAAGCACCAGAGCGGCATCGTCACCCCACGCCCGGCCTGCGGCATGCTGGTGGCGTTCGATGTGTTGGCCAGCGATCGCGAGGACCTGGAGCGGCTGTTTCGCACCCTCAACGAGCGCATTGGTTTCCTGATGACCGGCGGTACGGTGCCACAGGTCGATCCAAAACTGCCGCCCACCGACTCCGGCATCCTCGGCCCGGTGGTCACCCCGGACAACCTGACGATTACCGTGTCGGTGGGTGAGTCGCTGTTCGATGAGCGTTTCGGGCTGGCAGGCGCCAAGCCAAGGCGCCTGAGCCGCATGATCGGCTTCCCCAATGATGCGCTGGACCCTGCGCAGTGCCATGGAGACTTGAGCCTGCAGTTGAGCTCCAACACCCCCGACACCAATATCCACGCCCTGCGCGATATTGTGAAAAACCTGCCGGACCTGCTGCTGGTGCGCTGGAAACAGGAAGGCAGCGTGCCGCCCCAGGCCCCTGCCCGTACTGGCGAGCCGGCGCAAAGTGCGCGTAACTTCCTCGGCTTTCGTGACGGCTCGGCCAACCCTGATTCCAACGACAGACAGGCCATGGACCAGATTGTGTGGGTGCAGCCGGGCAGTGACGAACCGGCCTGGGCCGCCAATGGCAGCTACCAGGCGGTGCGGATCATCCGCAATTTCGTCGAGCGCTGGGACCGCACGCCGTTGCAGGAACAGGAAAGCATCATCGGCCGGATCAAGACCAGCGGCGCGCCCATGGGCGGTCAGAGCGAAACCCAGGTGCCGGACTACGGCCAGGATCCAGAAGGCAAACTGACCAAGCTCGATGCGCATATCCGCCTGGCCAACCCGCGCACCGCCGCGACCCAGGCCAGCCTGATCCTGCGCCGGCCCTTCAACTACTCCAACGGGGTGAACAAGAACGGCCAGTTGGACATGGGCCTGTTGTTTATCTGCTATCAGGCGGACCTGGAGAAAGGCTTTATCGCCGTACAAACCCGGCTCAATGGCGAGCCCCTGGAGGAGTACCTCAAGCCAGTGGGCGGCGGCTACTTCTTCACCCTGCCGGGCATCACCGGGCCGCAGGACTTCATCGGCCGCACGTTGCTGCAAGCCACTGCCAACACTTGAACCCCACTCCACAGCGGAAACCGCCCCATGAAAAAGTCGTCTCTTGCGTTGTCGTTGTTGTTGACCCTTTCTCCACTCGCGGCTATGGCTGCGACGGCGCCCCTGGATCTGGTGGGCCCGGTTTCGGACTACAAGATCTATGTCACCGACAAGATCGATGAGCTGGTGACCCAGACCCAGGCCTTCACCGACGCGGTGAAAAAAGGCGACCTGGCCACCGCGAAAAAACTCTACGCGCCCACCCGCGTGCACTATGAAGCCATCGAGCCGATCGCCGAGTTGTTCAGCGACCTCGATGCCGCGATCGACTCACGGGTCGACGATCACGAAAAAGGCGTGAAGGCCGAGGACTTCACCGGTTTCCACCGCATTGAATACAGCCTGTTTGCCGAGAACAGCACCCAGGGCCTGGGCGTCCTGGCCGATGGTTTGAACAAGGACGTCAAAGACCTGCAAACCCGCGTCGCCGGCCTGACCTTCCCGCCGGAAAAAGTCGTCGGCGGTGCTGCCGCACTGCTCGAAGAAGTGGCCGCTACCAAGATCTCCGGCGAAGAAGACCGCTACAGCCACACCGACCTGTATGACTTCCAGGGCAATATCGACGGGGCGAAAAAGATCGTCGACCTGTTCCGCGGACAGATTGAGCAACAGGACAAGGCGTTTTTGGCCAAGGTCGACAAGAACTTTGCCTCGGTGGACACGATCCTGGCCAAATACAAGACGGCCGATGGCGGCTTTGAAACCTATGACAAGGTCAAGGAAAATGACCGCAAGGCCCTGGTCGGCCCGGTCAACACCCTGGCCGAAGACCTGTCGACCCTGCGTGGCAAGCTGGGCCTGAACTGACAGAAAGACTTAGGCATCCCCCCTATGGGAGCGGGCTTGCTCGCGAAGGCGTCGGCCCAGCAAACATTGATGTTGACTGACCCACTGCTTTCGCGAGCAAGCCCGTTCCCACATTTGATCTTCGCTTACTGATCGGCATTAGGGCGCAGAGCAGCTGTAGATCTTCATCATTGCCGCTAATCGCGCTTTGCGTTTAACCGTCTTACCTATAACGTTTAATCGATCCCACTCACGGAAGATTTCCCATGCCCGATTCGGCCGCCAGCATTGATGCTGCCTTGCCCACCCCAACGTCATTCAACCTGCGCCCCCTGTTGATCGCCAACATGGCCTGCACCATGGCGATGATGGCGTTTGTCTCGCTGATCGGCCCCATCGCCAGGGTGCTGGGGCTGGCGACCTGGCAAGCGGGTGCGGCGGTGACCGTGTCCGGGGTGATCTGGATGCTGCTGGCGCGGCCCTGGGGCCAGGCCAGTGATCGCCTGGGGCGGCGGCGAGTGCTGCTGTTGGGTACCGGTGGTTTCACCCTGGCGTACTGGGCGCTGTGTGTGTTTATCGACGCCTCCCTGCAACTGCTGCCCTCGGCCATGCTGGCTTTTATCGGGCTGGTGTTGGGGCGCGGGTTGATCGGGGTGTTCTACGCCGCGATCCCGGTGGGGGGCTATGCGCTGATCGCGGACAATATCGAGCCGGCCCACCGCGCCAAGGCCATGGCCTCGCTCGGAGCGGCAAACGCCTGCGGCCTGGTACTGGGCCCGGCAATTGCAGCGCTGCTGGCCCGCTACAGCCTGAGCCTGCCGTTTTATGCGATGGCGCTGCTGCCCATGCTGGGCTTTTTGGTGTTGCTGGTGAAACTGCCGCGCCAGGAACTGCATCTCAAGCAACCGCCCAAGGCCGTCAACCTCTCGGACCCGCGCTTGCGGCGCCCATTGGTGGTGGCATTTGCCGCCATGCTGTGTGTATCCATCGCCCAGATCACCGTAGGTTTTTTTGCCCTGGACCGCCTGAAGATGAACCCCGCCGACGCCGCACAAACCGCCGGGATTGCCCTGACGATGGTGGGCCTGGCGTTGATCTGCTCGCAATTGCTGGTGCGCAAACTCGAATGGCCACCGCTGCGGATGATCCGCGTCGGCGCCATTGTCTCGGCACTGGGCTTTGCCGGCAGCATGTTCGCGGATACGGCGTGGATTCTCTGGCTGTGTTTCTTCGTCTCGGCAGCGGGCATGGGCTGGATCTTCCCGTCGTTCGCCGCACTGGCGGCCAACGCGGTGGAAGCCTCGGAACAAGGTGCCACTGCCGGCTCAGTCGGTGCGGCGCAAGGCTTGGGCGTAGTGGTCGGGCCACTGGCCGGGACCCTGATCTATGCCATCGAACCACGGCTGCCCTACCTGGTCGCCGCCGCCCTGCTGCTGCTCATAGCGCTCTGGCCAGCACCGCGCCGCTAGAGGATCCGATACAGCAAGCGCTCGACCCGTACCCGACTGACCCGACGCAGGAACTTGCCAACGGCTTCGGGGTAATCCACCAGCGTCTGCAACTGTTGGTAGCCCTGGATCCGCGTGGTGTGCCGGAAAATCTCCTCAAGCTCGCGCCCCCGCGGCGCAAGCCACTGGCCCTGGGGATCGTCGATGAGCAAGGCGTTTTCCAGGTCCAGGCGGAAGGCCCGGGGGTTGAGGTTGTTGCCGGTGAGCAAGGTATAGCGCGCGTCGACCCACATGCCCTTGAGGTGGTAGGTGTTGTCCCCGTCGTGCCACAGGTGCAGGTTGAGCAGACCGCTGTCGATCATGCGCTGATGGCGCTTGGCAAAGCGGCGCAGGCTGATTTCGTAGAGGTAGGGCAGCGCAGCGATGATCCTGAACGGCTCGCTGGGCGGGATGTAGAAGTCGTTGGCCGTCTTGTCGCCAACGATGATGTCGATCTTCACCCCACGGGCCAGCGCACGATTGATTTCCCGGGTGACCGGCAGCGGCAGGTTGAAATACGGGGTGCAGATGGTCAACTGCTGCTGGGCGCTGGCGATCAACTCGCAGATCACCCGACTCAGCGGGTTGTTCTTGCCCACCCCCAGCAGCGGGCTGACCGACAACCCGCCAATGCCAGCCTGGCCGGCCGTGGTGTCATAGGTCGCGTGCTTGAGCCGGCTGCGCAAGTCGCCGATGTCATTGCGCAGGCTACGAGTGGTGGGCAGGTTGGGCAGGTCGAGACGGTGCACCGCCTTGGAGGCGACCAGGCCGTGCTCCACCAGGTGCTGCATGGAGTCGGCCAATGGTTTGTTGTGGATCAGGTGATAGCGATCGAAGCGATATTTGTCGAACTTGTGCAAATACACATTATTGAGACTGGCGCCGCTATACAGCACGCTGTCATCGATCACAAAGCCCTTTAGATGCAGCACGCCAAACAGCTCGCGGGTCTGCACCGGCACGCCGTACACCGGTACTTGCGTCGAGTGTGACTGGGTCATCGCCTGGTACCAGGCGCTGTTGCCTGGCTGCTTGCCCGCACCGATCAGCCCGCGCTGGGCCCGCAGCCAGTCAACCATCACCACGATATCCAGCCCGGGCCGTGCTGCCTTGGCGGCATGCAGCGCGTCAAACACCTCTTGCCCCGCTTCGTCCTGTTGCAGGTACAAAGCGACGATGTAGATACGGTGTTGGGCCTGGGCGATTTTCTCCAGCAGGCAACGGCGAAACTCGGCGGCGCCGGACAGCACCTCGATCGCGTCGGTGGCCAGGGGGAAACCGCGCAACTTGGGCAACAGGGAACGTTTGAAGAACGACGGCATAGGGCTCGCAATGATCGAATCCGAAGAGCCCGAGAGCTTACACCATGGGGGGTGCCCAGGTCTGCCCACTGGGCACTTAAAATAAATTATTGACCAAGAAGAACGATCGTTCTACTGTTTGTGACATGAACGAAATGACCAGCAGTGAAACCCGCGACATTATCCTGGACGTCACCGAAAAGTTGATCTACCGGCACGGCATCGCGGCCACCGGTATGGATCTGTTGGTGAAAACCGCCGGTGTCTCCAGGAAAAGCATTTACCGCTACTTCGCCAATAAGGACGAACTGGTGATCGCCGCCCTGCAACGTCGCGACGAACGTTGGCTGCAGTGGCTGCGCAGTGAGGTCGAGCAATACGCTGGCAGCGGCGCCCGCTTGCTTGGCGTGTTCAGCGCACTCAAGACCTGGTTCGGCTCCGCCGACTTTCGCGGCTGTGCCTTTATCAACACCAGCGGCGAGACCGGTAACCCGCAAGACCCGGTACGTTTACTGGCCAGGGCACACAAACAGAAACTGTTCGAATACCTGCTTGAACTGTGTAACGCACATGGCACCCCGACCCCGGAACAACAGGCCGCGCAACTGCTGATCCTGGTCGATGGCGCCATTACCATCGCCTTGATAATGGGCGATGTCACCGCCGCTGATAATGCGCAATGCATGGCGCAATTGTTATTGGCACTTTGAATTAACGACTAACATTCCAAAGGAGCAGTCAAATGACCGCTAATGCACAAGTGCGTCCGCCCTTGCCGCCCTTTACCGAACAATCGGCCATTGAAAAGATCCGCCTCGCCGAAGACGGCTGGAACTCCCGCGACCCGCAGCGCGTGTCACTGGCCTACACCCTGGACACGCAGTGGCGTAACCGCGCCGAATTCGCCCACAGCCGCGAACAAGCCAAGGACTTCCTCACCCGCAAATGGGCCCGGGAGCTGGACTACCGCTTGATCAAGGAATTGTGGGCCTTTACCGGCAACCGCATCGCCGTGCGTTATGCCTATGAATGGCACGACGATTCCGGCAACTGGTTCCGCTCCTACGGCAACGAGAACTGGGAGTTTGACCAGGACGGCCTGATGTCCAACCGGCATGCGTGCATCAATGACATGCCGATCAAGGAAAGCGAACGCAAATTCCATTGGCCGCTGGGACGGCGCCCGGACGAGCATCCAGGGCTGTCCGAGCTGGGGTTGTAGGAGACGGCTTGCCGGCGATGAGGTCAGCAAGAACACCGTGGTGTGTCAGGTAGCCAGCGTGAGCGTTAACGTTCATCGCTGGCAAGCCAGCACCTACAATGGCCGTCAATCCTGCTTCAGCGCGACCTGATACAACACACCATCAGCCTCATCCGTCAGCACATACAGGAAACCATCCGGGCCTTGGCGCACATCGCGGATGCGTGCCTTTAACTCACCCAGCAGGCGTTCTTCGTGTACTACCTTGTCGCCATCGATCTGCAAGCGGATCAACTCCTGGCTGGCCAACGCGCCGATGAACAGGTTGTGCTGCCAGGCCTTGAAGCGGTCGGCGTCGTAGAACGCCATGCCGCTGATGGCCGGTGACTTTTCCCACACATGGTGGGGGCCGACGGTGCCTTCGGCCGTCTTGCCTTGGGCCTCGGGAATCGGCAGCAAGGAATAGTTGATGCCGTGGGTCGCCAGTGGCCAGCCGTAGTTCTTGCCACGCTCGATGATGTTGATTTCATCGCCGCCGCGCGGGCCATGTTCATTTTCCCAAAGTGTGCCGGTCCAGGGATTGAGCGCCGCACCTTGTGGATTGCGCTGGCCATAGGACCAGATCTCCGGCCTAGCCCCTGGCTGACCGACAAATGGGTTGTCATCCGGCACCCGGCCATCCGGGTAGATACGCACGACCTTGCCTTGCAGTTTGTCCAGATCCTGGGCCGTGGGGCGGTCATTGTTCTCGCCCAGGGTCACAAACAGGTAGCCATCCCGGTCAAACACCAGGCGCGAACCGAAGTGATTGCTGGTCGACAGCTTGGGCTCCTGGCGCAGGATCACCTGGAAGTCCTTCAAGCCGCTCAAGTCCTCACTCAGGCGCCCGCGTCCTACCGCGGTGCCGGCCGTACCGCCCTTGCCGCCACCTTCGGCGTAGGACAAGTAGACCATCCGGTCTTGCTTGAAATCAGGCGACAGCACCACATCCAGTAAACCGCCCTGCCCCTTGGCCCACACTTGCGGCACACCACTGAGCGGCGCAGACAATTTGCCGTCAGCACTCACAAAGCGCAGCGCACCAGGGCGCTCGGTGACCAGGAAGCCCTGCTTGTCCGGCAAAAACGCCACTGCCCATGGATGGTCCAGGCCACTGACAATCGGGGTCGCGGTGATGCTGCCTTGTTCGCTGGGGAACTGCCGGGTATCGGCGGCAAACGCGGGAAACGCCGTTGCCAGGGCACTGGCACAGCAGGTCGCTAAAAAGGCTTGGCGTAGAAACATACTGTGGAATTCCTTTCGTTCAGGGCCGGCGATTGCCATTGGCATCTCGGGTCGGGGCTGAAGGTTGGGTGGCAGGACGGGCGGGAGTAACATCACGCTGCGGATAGCGATTGCCGATGCCACCGTTTTCCAGGGTCGGCGGCCGAGGCACTGGCGCGGTATAGGTGCCGCGAGTGGCAGGCGTATTGGGTTGTGTGCCCTGCATGCTGTTGGGATTGGCTCGTTTGATCGGGCTGTTGTATGGATTGTTGTTGCCGGGCAGGTTCTGCGCCTGCGCCCCACCACTCAAGGCAAGGCCCAGGAACAGCACCAAAAGGCTACGCGAGCGACTGTTCATGACAAAGTTTCTCTGGGGCGAGGAATACCTGCATTCGATACCACGCTACGCGCTGGGTTCGGCTTTGGTAACCCAATAGTTTCCAGGCAGGTGTAACACGGCTTTTCCAACACCCCTGATGCAGCCCAGCTCCGTACTCGCCCTTGAAAGGACTGAACCTCAGATCAACACGAAAATCACTGCCAGGCCGGCGAAGATCGCCCACTTTTCCAGGTAGTAACGGGTGCGGTTACGCTTTTTCAGTTCCTTGCCCCGCAGGCGGATCTTGTACAGGCGGGTAAAGGCACGGTTCAGTCCACCGGTCTTGTCCCCGGCATCATTGGGCGAGCCGGCGGCTGCCATGACGTTGCGGCTGAACCAGCGATTGAACGCTGCCGCCCAGCGATACTTCATCGGCCGTTCAATATCGCAGAACAAAATGATGCGGTTCTGCGCCGTGGTGTTTTCGGCGTAGTGGATGTACGTCTCATCGAACATCACCGCCTCGCCGTCGCGCCAGTAATAGTTCTCACCGTCCACATTGATGTAGCAGCCCGGATCGTTGGGTGTATCCAACCCCAGGTGGTAGCGATAGGAGCCGGCATAGGGGTCACGATGGCGGACCAGCTTGGAGCCTGGCGGCAGTTCGGCAAACATTGCGGCCTTGATCGAACCGATACTCTGCACCAGCTCGGTGGTGCGCGGGCACAGCTTCATGGCCGACGGATGACTGTCGCCGTACCACTTGAGGTAGAAACGCTTCCAGCCCGATTTGAAAAACGAGTTGAAGCCCACATCGTTGTATTGGTCTGAACGCTTGATCTCCCCGGCCCGCATCAGGTTCTGGCCTTCCTCGCGGATCTCCTGCCAATGCGCCTGCAGTGGGCTCAGGTCGGGAAAGTCGCTGGGCGAAAGGTACGGGCGGGCAGGCAACTTGGAGAACAGGTAGAGGAAGCAATTGACCGGTGCGAGAAAGGTCGAGTGGTCGCTTAATTGACGGCCCAGCTTATGTCGCACCCGGCCACGCAGGTGTACATACGCAATGGAGACAACGTAGAGAGCAACAATGATGAGTTTCACGGGAATTCGTCACATGTCAGAAGAGTACAGGCTGCTCCTCCAGGCCGGGCCAGGGAGGGAAAATGCAGCACCTGAAATCACAATTCATTAACAGGCCCACGAGTGTCTTGGAGACCATTCGCATAGTGGCCAATGGCAGTTATTTTAGCCATAGATTGTAACCAAAGGTTAACTAAGAATTGTGAAAAGGTGTCTTCCAACTGTGTAGCCGCGCCACCTCGAAAGTGCGGTGGCGGGTATGCCGGGCTGCGATGCCGCCCGGGAAAGGAGCGGTTTGCCTCAGCCCAATGGCTGGTCATCCTTGCGTTCACGCCGGGTAAAACGGTCATCTTCCAGGGCGGAATATGCGACTGTCTTGCGGTGCGTCAGGACCAGATGACGAGCCAGCGCAATGAATATCCCCAGCAACAAACCACCCACCAGGCTCAACGCAACCACCAGGGCTTTCTTCGGTTTGACCGGGCTCAGTGGCTCTTGGGCACGCCGGTCAATCGTCACCAGTTTCAAGGCGCTCATGTCGATATTCAGGCCACGCAGGCGCGCCACTTCAGCACGCAAGGGCTCGACATCCTGCAGGAAAATATCTTCATTGCCCCGCCGCTTCATGACTTCGACCTGGCGATTGACCTCCAGTAACTGCAGTTCCTTGCCGATTTCCGCGATACGGCTGTTGGTGAAGTCATCACTGGTACGCTGCTGCAGGGCCGTGCGCTCGGCCTCAAGAGCCTCAGTACCGAGAAAGTACAAGGGGATCTGCTGGTTGTTGACCTCGGTGCGCATCACCTGGCTGGAACCGCTGCGCCCTGCATCGGCCATGGACGAAGGTGTAGTCGGGTTCTTGATGCCCATGGATTTGGCAATCGAGATGGCTTCGCTCAACTCGGCCAGGCGATTGGAGCGCTGCATTTTCATCTGCAGGCGCAGGGCACTGAGTTCATCTTCAAGCTGCGCGCGCTTGAGCTTGTCGCCCTCCAGCAGCTTGGCGATTTTTGACTCCTTGTCGGTGTCGTAATTGGCGCGCGCCGCATCAATCTTGCCTTTGAGCTCGGTGAGGCGGTTGTTGACGATCACCTTGAGATCGGCGCCCACCTGCTCGCGCTCTGCGGCAATGGCATAGTCGACAAAACCGTTGAGTATCGCGACGCCGTCCATGTCCGAGGGATATTGCAGTTCGAGACGAATATAGCTGCTCAGGGAGTCCGCTTTCTTCGCGTCAGGCAAGATCAGCTTGATCGAATTGCGGTTGAACGCTTCGAAATTCTGCTCAAGGCTGCGCCCCGGTTCCTGAAACGCCTGGAACAATGTCGGGTTGGCCTTGAAGAAGCTCAGTCGCGCGTCGTACGAATCCAGTTGTGCGCCCACTTTGGCCAGCGCGTCCGTCGGCGGCAGCTTGTAGACCTCGGAACGATTGAGCGCATCCAACTCATTGATAGCTGCCGGCCGCAGCACGCTGCTGACCTGATATTCGCGGGGCGCAAACAGCGCATAACCCACACCCAAGACACCTGCAAAAAGCGTACAGCCGATTACCAGTTTTTTTTGCCGCCAGATCGAGTGGAACAGGTCAAATAAATCAATTTCATCAGACACCACGGAAGCTTGCACCTGGGGAGTTCTATTCAAAATGGGGACACCCTTCAAAAAGTGGACGCGGGCGGCCCACTACACAACAGATCTGAATAACCAACTGAAAATGCAGGGACAACGCCCTGAGCCAGGCTGATACGACACGAGGCAACTGCCATCTGACCATGCAGCCACTGAAAAAATCCCTACACCCTGAAGATTGTTTTCCTTGCAGCGAGATCAATGTCAGACATGGAATTATCAGCGTAGACGACATATCGACCTACATCGTCCTTACGATATGTCAAAATTGTTTCTGATGACGGGAAAAGTTCCATAACTACATATTCTTGAGACATTTCTCGCGAAATTGGTTAATTGATTATTTTAAAAATTAGTTTTGACTGAGAATGAGTCCGACCTGTATGCCCGATCAACCAAAGGACCTTTTCATGTCATCGACCTTATGTGACTCCACGGCGAGCCCTTGCGAAGTGGACAAACAGGCCCTGCAAGGTACCTGGGAGCAAATCGCCCTCGAAGACAGCGGCATCGCCAACCCGCCGGACGAACACAGTGCGCCTGGTGCGCTAACCACGATTGACGGTAATCAATTCCGGGTCACGACCCTGGACGGCAAGGTATTACTCAAGGGGCGTTTTACCCTTGACGCCACCACCACGCCCAAAAGCATCACCTGGATAGACGCCATAGGGGCCGACGCCGGCAAACAACTGCCCGCGAGCTACACACTGGATAATGACCAGTTTGTTTTTATTGCGGCGGATGAAGGCATGCCACGACCGGTTCGTTTTAGTACGACACCCGGGCAGACAATGCGCACGTTCGTGCGCAGGGTTTGAGAGGATCAGGCTGCATGCGTTTTTGCGACAAGGTTTTCACAAACTCTTCACGTTTAGCGCGGTAGGTTAAACCCAACTCCTCTGATGAATCCCTCGGCCCGCCGCCCCAGCGGGCCTTTTTTTGCCTTCAGGCCGAGCGCTTGATGGCTGTCAGCGTGTAGCACATCGGCAACTGCGCCGACTGGTTCTCGTATTGATCGTAGAGCTCTTCGCGATTGGAGTGCGGGTACTCCTGCAAATGGCTGATCTGCAACCCTGCCGCGATGGCCGCGCTGACAATCTCCCCAAGGGTGTATACAAACCAGTAAGACGCCGCGACTGCACTATTGCTCGCCCCCTCGTAGACAATTGCCTCGTGCTGCACAAAAGGCTCGCGGCGAAAATACGAGGTGACCGGTAGCATTGGATTGGCCGCTTCGGGGTCGAACACCTCCAGGAACGGATGGGTCTCGTAGATCACCAGCGTGCCCCCTTCTTTCAGGGTGCTGGCAACATGGCGCATGAACAGCGCGATATCCGGCATCCAGCTCAGTACGCCGATGGTGATCAGGGCGAGGTCAAACCGCCCTTGCAGGCGCTCGGGCAAATGATGAATATCGGCTTCGATAAACTCAGGCGAATGAGGTGACCGGCTGGCCAACTGCGCCGCCTGTGCCAGAAACGCATCGGACTGATCGACCCCGACCACGCTATTGGCGCCAAGGCCATACAGTGAGAGGCTCTCACGACCGTTATTGCAGCCCAGTTGCACCGCATCCCGGCCCTTGACACCGACCTGTAGCAACAGCGCGGTCAGCGTGGGGTCCAGGCAGTTGAAGCCAGGCTCGCCAACAGCAGCCAGCAGGCTTTGCCAGTGATCGGTAGCTTTATGCAGTTCGGCGGATTCGTTCCAGGCCGCCTTGTTACTGGCGATAGCCTGTTGAGCAGACAGCGTGTCCATTGCGTCTCCAAACCATTGAACGTGCGCGACAGGATGGCAATGAGCGCCGTCAGAAAACAGAAGGTAGTTCGCCCCGCACCGATAGCCTCGCCATCCTTGAACCGGTAAAGAGCCATCACTGCAGGGCGAACGCTGAAAACTTAATCCACAGCCATTGGATGTTCAACTGTTATCAACCGTGTATCGGACAATCAATACAATTTCGATACAACTCGATGAATTTTGTAGAATTTATCGCCAAAACAGACAATCCAGGCACTCGTCGCCGACCGACACGCCTGCCTGTCATATAACTCGCGCTTCACATATGCGACAATGCGCGCCAAATTCCAACATGCACCCCATATTTCCTGCTCGGCGACTGGGCTTCACGCCTTGATGTCGCTGTTGACGCATGCCCGTTGGCCCGGGCTCCGAATGGGTCCCGGCCCAAATAAGCGCACTCCAAGCTATTGATAGGTAAAGTAATTGATCTCCACAGCTAACATCACCATGCAGTTCGGCGCCAAGCCACTGTTTGAGAACGTCTCGGTCAAGTTCGGCGCCGGTAACCGTTATGGTTTGATCGGTGCCAACGGTTGCGGCAAGTCGACCTTCATGAAAATCCTCGGTGGCGACCTCGATCCGTCCGGCGGCCAGGTCATGCTGGAGCCGAACGTGCGCCTGGGCAAGCTGCGCCAGGATCAGTTCGCCTACGAAGAATTCAACGTGATCGACACCGTGATCATGGGTCACGAAGAGCTGTGGAAGGTCAAGGCCGAGCGCGATCGCATCTACTCGCTGCCAGAAATGAGTGAAGAAGACGGCATGGCCGTGGCCGAGCTGGAAACCGAGTTCGCTGAAATGGACGGCTACACCGCCGAATCCCGTGCCGGCGAATTGCTGCTGGGCCTGGGTATCGGCATCGAGCAGCACTTTGGCCCGATGAGCGAAGTATCTCCAGGCTGGAAGCTGCGCGTATTGCTGGCCCAGGCGCTGTTCTCGGATCCGGAAGTGTTGCTGCTCGACGAACCGACCAACCACCTGGACATCAACACCATCCGCTGGCTGGAAAACGTCCTGACCCAGCGTAACAGCCTGATGATCATCATCTCTCACGACCGTCACTTCCTGAACAGCGTGTGCACGCACATGGCTGACCTGGACTACGGCGAGTTGCGCCTGTTCCCAGGCAACTATGACGAGTATATGACCGTGGCGACCCAGTCCCGCGAGCAGTTGCTGTCGGACAACGCCAAGAAGAAGGCGCAGATCTCCGAACTGCAATCGTTCGTCAGCCGCTTCTCGGCCAACGCCTCGAAAGCCAAGCAGGCCACTTCCCGCGCCAAGGCCATCGACAAGATCCAACTGGCCGAGGTCAAGCCTTCGAGCCGTGTGAGCCCGTTCATCCGCTTCGAACAGACCAAGAAGCTGCACCGCCAGGCGGTCATCGTCGAGCGCATGGCCAAAGGCTTTGACGGCAAGACGCTGTTCAAGGACTTCAGCTTCCAGGTTGAAGCCGGCGAGCGCGTGGCGATCATCGGCCCGAACGGTATCGGCAAGACCACCCTGCTGCGCACCCTGGTCAACGAACTGACCCCGGACGCCGGTAGCGTGAAATGGACCGACGCGGCCGAGCTGGGCTACTACGCCCAGGACCACGCTCACGACTTCGAAGACGACGTCACGCTGTTCGACTGGATGGGCCAGTGGGCCCAGGGCGAACAAGTGATCCGTGGCACCCTGGGGCGCATGCTGTTCTCCAACGACGAGATCCTCAAGTCGGTCAAGGTCATCTCCGGTGGCGAACAAGGCCGCATGCTGTTCGGCAAGCTGATCCTGCAAAAGCCCAACGTGCTGGTCATGGACGAACCGACCAACCACTTGGACATGGAATCCATCGAAGCGCTGAACCTGGCGCTGGAGAACTACCCGGGCACGCTGATCTTCGTCAGCCACGACCGTGAGTTCGTATCGTCCCTGGCCACCCGCATCATCGAGCTGAGCCCAAGCGGCGTGATCGACTTCAGCGGCACCTATGACGACTACCTGCGTAGCCAGGGTGTGGTGTTTTAAGGGCTGCCAATAGCGGTTAGCCACATGCAGCAAGTAAAAGCCCCGCCAGCAGTGACGGGGCTTTTTACATTGACGGAAATTACGCTGCTGATAGATCGTTAGCCTGCTTCCTTTTCTCCCCAGCCCTTGCCATGATGCGTTCACCGCCCTGCCGCGAATGAGCCTCCATGCCTGCCGCTCCCAGCTCCCTGTCGATCACCCTGCAGATCGTCTCCATCGTCTTCTATACCTTTATTGCGTTCATCTGCATCGGCCTGCCGATTGCGGTGATTCCCGGCTACGTCCACGAACAGTTGGGCTTTAGCGCCGTCGTGGCAGGTGTGACGATCGGTTCGCAGTACCTGGCCACCCTCCTCAGCCGCCCCATGGCCGGGCGCATGTCGGACAACGTCGGCACCAAGCGTGCGATCGTGCTCGGCTTGAGCGGCATCCTGCTCAGCGGTGTCTTGACCTTTTTCGCCACTCTGCTGCAAAGCCTGCCCAGCCTGAGCCTGGGGGTTCTGATTGTCGGCCGCGTACTGCTCGGTGTGGCCCAGGGCCTGATCGGCGTGGGTACCATCAGTTGGTGCATGGGCCAGGTCGGCGCCGAACACACCGCTCGCTCCATTTCGTGGAACGGTATTGCGTCCTATGGCGCCATCGCCATTGGCGCACCGCTGGGCGTGGTGATGGTTGCGCAATACGGCTACAACAGTCTCGGTATCGCCCTGGCGCTGTTGGCTGCGCTGGGCCTGGTGCTGATTCGCAAAAAGCCCTCGGTGCCGGTGGTGCGCGGCGAGCGCCTGCCGTTCTGGGCGGTGTTCGGGCGAATTGCGCCGTTTGGCGCCAGCCTGTGCCTGGCCTCCATTGGCTATGGCACTTTGACCACCTTCATTACCTTGTTCTACCTCAGTCGCGGCTGGATCGGCGCCGCCTGGTGCCTGACGGTGTTTGGCATCTGCTTTATCCTGTCGCGCCTGCTGTTTATCTCCAGCATCAACCGCTTCGGCGGCTTTCGCGCAGCGATTGCCTGCATGACCCTGGAAACCATCGGCCTGGTCCTGCTGTGGCTCGCACCGTCTCCTGGCATCGCCCTGATCGGCGCCGGCCTCACCGGCTTTGGCCTGTCCCTGGTGTATCCGGCATTGGGCGTCGAAGCCATCAAGCAGGTGCCCAACAGCAGCCGGGGCGCCGGGCTGAGTGCCTATGCGGTGTTTTTTGATCTGGCGCTGGCGATTGCCGGGCCATTGATGGGCGCGGTGGCGCTGAACCTGGGTTATTCATGGATCTTCTTCTGCGCGGCCCTACTGTCCGTCACGGGCCTGGGCCTGAGCTTGCTGTTGATGCGCCGGGCCTACTGATCGGCGGTCTGCATGCCGGCCCGCGAGTGCTGGCCGAGGGTGCGACTGAAAAAACGCCCGGCCTCGGAAATCAGGTCGCGGTGAATGCCCTCACGGTCCACCCCGTCGGCATCCGTACACAGCGCCGGCATCAGCGCCAGTTGCTCGTCATCGCACGGAGCCATGAAGATAAAGTGCCCAGCCCCAGCCAACAGTTTAAAGTCCGGTGGCTGCGGCAGTTTGCGCGCCAGGGCGGCAGCGTTTTTATCCACGGCCACTAGCTTGTCGCCATCACCGCTGTAGAGCAGCACCGGGACATGCACGTCGCCCAAGGTGTGCCGACCAAACATCAGACTCAGCGGTGCCATCAGCATCAACGCATGGATCCGTGGATCGGACTGGGGTTGCAGGTCATCGCGGTCGACCACCAGCTCACCCTTGGTCGTACAGGCATCATGGTCTTCGGGACGCTCCTGGCAATAACGGCGCAAACGCTCGAAGTCCGGCTTGGCCCCGGCCAGGATCAACGCCGTTTCCCCGCCCGCCGAATAGCCAATCACCCCCACCTGGTCCTCATTGACGAATGGCGACAGCATCGGGTCGCCAAGGGTGGCGGTAATCGCTGTGGAAATCTGGATCGGCCGCCCATACAGATTGCTCAAGGTACCCAGGCGGCTGTGGTCTTTGTAGTTGTCGCCCGGATGCAGCACCGCCACCACCACAAAACCCTTGCGCGCCAGCGACGTCGCCAGGTCATGCAAGGCCAGGGGCGTGCCGGTATTGCCGTGGGACAGCATCAACAGCGGAAAGCGGCCAATGGCGACCTTGGCGTCCTCCGTGGCGGCAACACGATACGCCCCCACCTGACTGATATGTTCCTGGCCTGTGGATGGGTAAAAGGCGATGGCTTTCATCGGCTGCAAATCCAGCGGGTCGAGAAAGCTCATCCGGTGATAGCCCACACTCCAATGAGGGTGCGGCGCCACCGCAGCCTGCACCGAAACGAGGCCGCCGAGCAGGGAAACCAGCAAGACTGCACAAAGACGCATCATGGGGGATGTCCACCTGTGCTGCGTGAAGCCTGGGAGTGGGCTCAGGCCCGGGCGGTATGGCTCTGCACTGCATAACCTGCGCCAGATTCGCCCGTTCAAAACAGAAAACTCCGTATTCCGCTGGCTTTCAGGCCATCAGAATACAGAGTTTAGGCGTCTCGAATCAGATTGATAGCGAGCCGCGGTGAAATTTACAGCGTACTTACGCAGCGATGAACAGCTGCTCGCTGATCACGGCGTTGGCATCGTTCAGCGCCTTGCTGCGCACTTCGTCACCGTAGGCCAGGCCATGGGCGCGCACGAACTCGACATCGGTGATACCGAGGAAACCCAGCAACACTTTCAAGTAGTCTTCGTGCGCCACACCGGTAGGTTGGCCAGCGTGCAGGCCGCCGGCGGTGGAGACCACGATGACTTTTTTGTTGCCGCACAGGCCTTCAGGGCCGGCTTCGGTGTAGCGGAACGTCTGGCCGGCGACGGCAATGCGGTCGATCCAGGCTTTGAGCTGGGTTGGGATGGTGAAGTTGTACATCGGCGCTGCGATGACCACCGCGTCAGCCGCCAGGAACTCAGCCAGGGTCGAGGCGCTCAGGTCGGCTTCGTGCTTCTGCACCGCATCACGCAGCTCGGCAGCGGTGCCCAGGGCGCCCAGGGTAATCCCGGAAAAGTGGTTGATCCCTTCGCTGGCCAAGTCGCGGTAGGTCACGTCCACACCCGGCTCGGCTGCCTGCCAGGCCTTGACCACTTCGCGGCTCAACTGACGGGACACCGAGTTGTCGCCCAAGATGCTGGAATCGATATGCAAGAGTTTCATGTGGGATCTCCAAGTGAGGACCGCCACCGGGCGATCTGATGGAAAGAATCCTACAGATCAATCCAATAGCCGATTAGCCGGTTAAAATGCGATAGTTCGTCCCACTGACAGGACAATAGGCCCAACATGCAAGACCTCAATGACCTCTACTATTTCGCCAAGGTGGTGGAAGCCGGCGGCTTCGCGGCGGCTGGCCGACTGCTGGGGATTCCCAAGTCACGGCTGTCGCGGCGTATTGCCGAACTGGAAGAACGCCTCGGCGCCCGCTTGTTGCAGCGCACCACCCGGCAATTGACCCTGACCGCCGTCGGCGAACGCTACCTGGGGCATTGCCAGGCGATGCTGCTGGAAGCGGAAATGGCCGACGAAGCCGTGGCCAACATGTCCAGCGAGCCCCGGGGCCGCCTGCGGGTCAGTTGCCCGGTGGGCCTGGCCCACGAAATTTTACCGACCGTCGTAGCGCAATTCCTGGCGGCGCACCCGTTGGTGCAACTTGAAATGATGCTGGTCAATCGCCGCGTCGACCTGGTGGCCGAGGGTGTAGACGTGGCCCTGCGTGTACGCGAACTGGGGGATGAAGATCCGCTGCTGGTGACCCGTCGCCTGCGCCAGGCCCAGACGGCCATGGTCGCCAGCCCCGAGTTTGTGCGTGAGCACCCGGTCAACTCCCCGGCCGACCTCAAGCAACTGCCCGTGCTCGGCGCACTGGAAGCCGACCGCATGGTCCACCTGCGCATGCTCGACCCAGCAGGCAATGCCACCGACCTGGTGCTGGAGGCACGCCTGGGTATCGACGACTTCCTGGTGCGCAAGGCCAGCGCCCTCGCCGGCCTGGGCTTTACCGTGCTGCCGATGATGTATTGCGAGCAAGAACTGGAAAGTGGCCAGTTGGTGCAACTGCTGCCTGAATGGTCATTGCCCGGTGGCTGGCTGCAAGCGGTGTACCCGCACCGGCGCGGCGTATCGCCAGCGATCCGTGCCTGGATCGACTTCCTGGCCCATGCCTTCAACAATTGCGGGGAACGACTGCTATGAGTACGCGGATCATGACCGAAGCCGACGTCGTCCAGTTCTGCCTGGGTTTGCCCGGTGCGCGGGAAGATTACAAGTGGGGCGGCGTACGGGTGTTCTCGATTGCCGGCAACAAGATGTTCGCCTTGCAGAACCTGCGGGGTGATTCCCTGGCGTTCAAGGTCGACAAGGAACTGTTCCTCGGCCACGTGGACCGCCCGGGAATCCACCCTGCGCCGTACCTGGCGCGGGCGCAGTGGATCATCATGCAAGCGCCCTACCCGCTGGGCGGCGAGGAGCTACGTGGTTTGTTGCAACGCTCCCACCAGTTGGTGGTGAGCAAACTCCCCAAGCGCACGCAGATTGGGTTGAGGCTGGAAGAATAAGGTTTCCTGTAGGAGCTGGCTTGCCAACTCCTACAGGGTTGGCTATCTAGAAGACGGACAGCAGCGTGCCGCCAAGAAACAACTGATCGATCCAGAACACCTGGTGCAGCAATACAATCAGCCAGAACACCACCTGATACGACACCTTGCGCGTCTTGTGGCGAAACACCTGCTGGGCGATCAACGCACCCGGCCAGCCACCGGCCAGTTCCATGGCATGCAGGATCTTCTCCGGGGTGCGCCAACTGTCGCTCTGGGCCTTGCGCTTGTCGCTCCAGTACAGGCAAAACGTCACCACACTGACCAGGCCATAGGCCGCCAGCGGGATCAGCGACACCCCGCGATACGCCAGCAGTGCCGCGCCAAACAGCGGCACGGCACACAACAGCACAAACACCAGGGCCTTGGATCGCAGATGCTGGATTGTGTTGCGGGGCATGTTCATCAAGCCTTGGCCGCCGCCCAGTCAATCCAGCCGAACTGCCAGGTGGCCAGGATCAGCAGACCGAATGCAATCCGATACCAGGCAAACACCGCGTAGCTGTGGCTGGCGATGAACTTGAGCAAACCGCGCACCGCAATCATCGCGAAAATGAACGAGACCACGAAGCCGACGGCAAACACCGGCAGGTCCGCAGGCTGGAACAGTTCACGGTACTTGTAGCCCGAATACACTGCCGCACCGACCATGGTCGGCATCGCCAGGAAGAATGAGAATTCGGTGGCCGTCTTGCGCGACAGGCCAAACAACAGGCCGCCAATAATGGTTGCGCCGGAACGCGACGTACCCGGAATCATCGCCAGGCACTGGGCAAAGCCCACCTTCAAGGCGTCTTTCCAGGTGATGTCATCCACCGTTTCAGCATGGATTTGATGCTCGCGGCGCTCAGCCCACAACATGATCACCCCGCCGATCACCAGCGCAGTGGCCACGGTGATCGGGTTGAACAGGTATTCATGGATCAGGTCGGCGAAAATCACCCCCAACACCACCGCCGGCATGAACGCGATCAGCAGGTTGATGGTGAAGCGCTGCGCATTGCGCTGGGTCGGCAGGCCGATTACCACGTCGAGAATCTTGCGTCGGAACTCCCAGACCACCGCCAGGATCGCACCCAGTTGAATGATGATGTTGAACGCCATGGCGCGTTCGCCACCGAAGTCGAGCAAGTCGGCGACGATGATCTGGTGCCCGGTACTGGAGATCGGCAAGAACTCCGTCAGCCCTTCGACAATGCCAAGTATCAGTGCCTGAAAGGCGGTCCAAAGATCCATTATTCCCCCAAAAGGCCATGCGACGGCATGCCTCGTTGATATTTTCTAGGTGTTCACTAACGATGAGCACGCTGCAAGGCCGCGCGCAGGATCAAGGCTGAACTGCAGAATTTGTGTGAAAAATCAGGCAGGACTCAGGTTTTTTGATTCCGGGCCGAAAGCCTATCAGACAAGCCCGAATTGCGCTTCGCGTTATCACTGGCCGATCAATGCAGCACTGACAATTATAAGAACGCGGAGTGACATGACTATGAATAGTTTGCGCAATATGTCGATCAGCCGGCGCCTCTGGATGATCCTGATAGTCGCCGTGTTGATGTTGCTGACCCTGGGTTTGCTGATGCTCAAGCAGATCCACGACGATCTCTACCAGGCCAAGAGCCAGCAGACCCAGCATGTGGTGCAGACCGCCAGCGGGATTCTGAATTTTTATCACGGCCTCGAAACCACCGGCGTACTGACCCGCGAAGCCGCGCAGAAGCAAGCCCTGAGTGTGGTACGCGGCCTGCGCTACGACCAGGACGACTACTTCTGGATCAATGACCTGACGCCGGTAATGATCATGCACCCGGCCAACCCCAAGCTCGACGGCCAGAACCTCTCGGCCATCCGCGATCCGGACGGTTTTGCGGTGTTCAACGAATTTGTCACCCTGGCCAAGGCCAAGGGCGCCGGCATGGTCGACTACCGCTGGCCGAAACCCGGCGCGGATGCACCGGTGGCCAAGACCTCCTATATCCAGTTGTTCGAACCCTGGGGCTGGATCATTGGCTCCGGCGTCTACGTGGATGATGTGCAGGCGCAGTTCCGTGGCCAGGTGTGGCAAGCCTCCCTCGTCGGCCTGGGCATTGCACTGATCATGGCCCTGCTGGTGGTGCTGATTGCCCGCAGCATCGTGCGCCCACTGCAGGAAGCGGTACACGCCATGGCCAATATCGCCAGCGGCGAAAGCGACCTGACCCGCAGCCTCGACACCCACGGCCAGGACGAAGTCACCCAACTGTCCCGGCACTTCAATACGTTCACCGCCAAACTGCGCCAGGTGGTCAGCCAGTTGCAGGTCTGCGCCAATGCCCTGGGCCAGTCGTCCGCCGAACTGGGCAGCAACGCCAGCCAGGCCCATGACCGCAGCCAGCAGCAGTCCCAGCAGATGGAGTTGGTGGCCACCGCGATCAATGAGGTGACCTACGGCGTGCAGGACGTGGCCAAGAATGCCGAACACGCCGCCAGCGAAATGCGCGACGCCCAGACCCAGGCCGAACAGGGCCAGGTGAATATCGACGGCAGCCTGCAACAGATCGATGCACTGTCCGGCACCATCAGCCAGGCCGTGGATGTCATCCGTACCTTGTCCACCGAAAGCACACAGATTGGCGGCGTACTGGAGGTGATTCGCTCGATTGCCGACCAGACCAACCTGCTGGCCCTCAACGCCGCCATCGAGGCGGCTCGCGCCGGCGAACAGGGCCGCGGCTTTGCCGTGGTGGCCGACGAAGTACGCCTGCTGGCCCAGCGCACGCAGAAATCCACCGCCGAGATCCAGAGCATGATCGAACGCCTGCAAGGGCATTCCGAAGCCGCGGTCAAGGTCATCAGCGACAGTCACCAGGCTTCGCAACTGACCATCGAACAAGCCGGCCAGGCGGGCGCCAGCCTGACCGCCATTGGCCAGGCCCTGCGCAACCTCAACGGCCTCAACGCCTCGATTGCCAGCGCGACCCTGCAACAAGCCCATGTGGTGGAAGACATCAACCAGAACGTGACCCAGGCGGCCGGCCTGTCCCACAGCACCGCGCTGGCGGCACAGCAATCGAGCGTGGCCAGTGTGCATTTGAAGGACTTGAGCGAAGAGCTCAACAGCCTGCTGCGCCAATTCAAGGTCTAGATGCGGGCAAGCCCTGTAGGAGCGAGCTTGCTCGCGAAGAACTTGAAAGCGCCGAGTTTACCCAGCGAATACGCGTTATCGTTGACGTCCTTCGCGAGCAAGCTCGCTCCTACACAATGTCGCCAAAGCCGCCGCAGCCACAACAGGATTTTACCCGGGAGGTTGGGTACAATCGCCCTCCTCTTCGACTCTTCCAAGGAATCCCATGTCCGGGCTTGAACTGTTTGCCGCCGCGCTGGGGGTGATTGCCGTCTGGCTGACAGTCAAACAGAACCCATGGTGCTGGCCAATCGGCCTGGTCATGGTGCTGCTGTACACCTGGGTGTTCTTCGAAGTGAAGCTGTATTCCGACATGCTGCTGCAAGTGGTCTATGCCGGCCTGCAAGTCTACGGCTGGTGGCAATGGACGCGCGCGGGTGAAGTTCGGCAAGGGCGGCAGGTCACCAGCCTCGGCACCCCATCGATCCTCCTGAGCCTGGCCATTGGCGCAACCGGCAGCCTGTTGCTGGGCGCCGCCATGGCGCATTGGACCGATGCCGCACAACCCTGGCTGGATGCTGCGCTGACCGGTTTCAGCCTGGTGGCGCAAATGTGGATGGCGCAAAAACGCGTGCAATGCTGGGCGCTGTGGATCGTGGTCGATGTGATTTTTGTCGGCCTGTTTGTCTACAAAGGGCTGTACCTGACAGCGGCACTCTACGCCTTGTTCACCGTGATAGCCGTGCAGGGCTGGCGGGAATGGCGTGCTGACCCGGCGCTGCGCACATGAAGGTGCTGGTGATGGCCGGCCCCGAGTCCAGCGGCAAAAGCTGGTTGGCCGAGCAATTACAGGCGCATTTCGGTGCGGTGCTGGTGGGGGAATACGTGCGGTATTTCATCGACCACTACCAGCGTGATACCACCCTGGCAGACATCCCCGAAATCGCCCGAGGCCAATTGGCCTGGGAGGATGCGGGCCGTGCCCAAGCGCCAGAGCTGTTGATCCTCGATACCAACCTGCTGACCAACAAGCTATGGAGCCTGACGCTGTTTGGTGATGCCCCCGCGTGGCTCGACGACGCGCTGCTGGCACGCCATTACGACCTGCATCTGCTGCTGTCGCCCGAAGGCATTGGCTGGACCGCCGATGGTCAGCGCTGCCAGCCGAACCTGGCTGACCGCCAAGCGTTCTTCCAGGCCAGCCGCGACTGGCTGGAGCAGCATCACCAGCCGTACCGGGTGCTGGGTGGGGATTGGCAAGCGCGGCATGACCAGGCCTTCGCAGCGGTGACGCAACTGCTCGCCGAATAAATCCCCTACTCGCGGATCACCTGCCGTTGATACTGCGGATCAGCCTTGAT
Source organism: Pseudomonas sp. FH4 (assembly GCF_000510915.2). Lineage (NCBI taxonomy): Bacteria > Pseudomonadati > Pseudomonadota > Gammaproteobacteria > Pseudomonadales > Pseudomonadaceae > Pseudomonas > Pseudomonas sp. FH4. The sequence goes on from NZ_AOHN01000019.1 coordinate 222,801, forward strand.
CTGTTGTTCAGTAAACGGCAATGGGCTGAGTTTTTTCTCGGAGAAGGCCTGGGTCTGGTCCTTGAAATACGGCGACGCCGGGTCGCTGGACAGTGAGAACGCCAATACCCCTTCAGCCTTCGGCCCGTTGTCGTCAAAGGTGACGATCTGCAAGTAACTGCTGCCGCTGACCACCTCACGCTTGCCATCTGCCCTGGGCACGCTTTGCATCGCGTTGTAGATCCCCAGTTCCTGCGGCCCACCATGCATCGGGGTGTTACCCGACACCTGGATATCGCCCCAACGAGTGCCTGCCTTCAACCCCAACTCGGTCACCTGTACGACTGACGCCAGCATCGCTTCATGCAACGCCTTGGCCACCTCCGGCCGCTCGATGGCGAGCCCCCGTGGCGTGGTTTGCGCGCTGCGCGGGTCAAACGCGACACGCCATACATCCGGCACTTGCTGCATCTGCTCCAGTACGTGGATGAAATGCACCAGGCCCAGGCCGCTGTCGAGATTGGCCTTCTGGTCCCAGTCCTTGAGATGGGTACACAGGGTGTTCAAGGATGCATCCGTCTGTTGTGCGCAGAACTTGAGCAAGTCCGGCATCACCTGATCGGCCAGATACACCTGGTTGTCCAGCACCATGTGTTGCAGGTCAGCGCTACTGATCGGCTGCTTGTCCAGGTCCTGCAAACGCTGCAAGGCAAAACGCGCACGCGCGCCCAGAGCAATCTGATCCTGGCTGATGACCGGCGAGTAACCGGTCAACGGCGCCTTGGGGTTGGCCATCCAGGCCGAATCGTTGGAGTGCTGCACATAGTCCTTGCGCTCCAGTTGCGGCAGTTGGTCCGCCGGAAAAATCCCCGGCTGCGCCGCACGCGGGTCAATGTCCCAGGCGCAGGCACTGTGGGCACCGTCGAGCACGATCAGTTGCAGGCCGGCACGCGGGTCACTGCATTGCTGCAGTTTTTTCGCACTGACGTTGGGCACCACCGACAGGTTCATATACAGGCTCTGCCCCTGGTCGTCCGCCGCCAGGGTGTTGACCCACGGAATGCCTTGCAGGGTGTGCACCGAGGCCTGCAAGTCCTTGAGGCTGCGGGCCTGGTTCATCGCGTACCACTGGTGCAGCACACGGTCGTTGCCCAGGTTGGCATCGCGCAGGCTGAAAGCGTATTGCCCGTTCCAGTCAAGCTTGCCTGGCCATTGCACCACCGGCCCGAACTGCGAACTGTAGACCGTTTGAGTGTGAGGCTTAGCGCCCTTGACCTGCACCGTTACCTGGGTTTTCTGCATGGGGATCGACTTGCCATCGAGCAGGTACCGGGTCGGGTCTTTCGGGTCCAGGGTCAAGCGGTACAAGGTGAAGTGCTTGGACGTATCGACCGTGTGCGTCCAGGCCACATGCTGGTTGAAACCAATGTTGACCACCGGCAGGCCCGGCAAGGCGGCGCCCATCACGTCCAACTGGCCAGGAATGGTCAGGTGCATCTGATAAAAGCGCATGCCGCCAATCCACGGGAAATGTGGATTGGCCAACAACATGCCGCGCCCGTTGAACGAACGTTCACCGCCCACCGCCACGGCGTTACTGCCGCGATCCAGGGTGAAGCGTTGCTGATTCAACGTGGCGACCTCAAACGCCCGCGCACGACCCTGCACCGCCACGCCAGGCTGGGGCGGCGTCGCCCCTGCCAACGCCTCGGCGAATTGCCCCACACCGCCTTCCACCAACAGCCGTCGGGTCAACTTCACCAGATCTGCGGTATTGATCGGCCGCACCCAGGCGCCCTGGCACTGCATCGGCCGCCCCGTTGCCCCGCGCTCCTGAAGATAACGGTTGTACCCCGCCACATACCCCTCAAGACGCTGCTGCACCTGCGGGGTCTGCGCCTTCCAGAAAGCCGCCACCGCCTGGGGGGTGTTGAGCCAGGTAAAAAACACATCGCTGGTCAGGTTGTTACGCTCTTCCAGGGTCGCCTGCTCGGCGCCGAAATAGCGGGCACGCTGACCATTGACCGTCACCACTTCGTTGGCCAGCAGGCACAGGTTGTCCTGCGCATAGGCATAGCCGATGCCATACCCCAGGCCACGCTCATCGCTGGCACGGATATGCGGGATACCAAAAGCAGTGCGGCGGATATCAGCGCTCATCGCACCCGCCTGCACTTCGCTCACCTGGCGAGCCGTCGCACACAGGCTCACCCCCAGCAACACACCCGCCACGCACACCCTGGACAACCCGTTGGAAATAATCACGCAGACCCCATCATCAAGCCAAATTAAACGCCCAAGGCGAAGCCGGCCTGCCAGCGCCAACCCACCGATAGAGACGTAAAAAATCGAGAAAATTTAGTCTGCGTGCCGATTATTTCCAGGCACCAGGAATGTGACAGCGCTGTTACTGACAAAATTTATACACATTGGACTTCATGATTTGCGCCGCTCATACGTCTTATTACTTAGAGAGCACCATCATTTTCCTGATCAGGCTCTGATAAGGAGTTTTTGCATGTACAACCCGCAACTGCCCACGGACGGACATTCTATGGCCCACGACGCCGCTTTTGGCCCGGGTAACCAAGCCTTCGCCAAGGCACCCGAGCATCAAGGCAACCAACGCATCCGGCATTTGCTCAAGTGTTTTGGGTTGCGTACCAGCCTGATCCGGCTGAAGGTGATCGACGCCCTGCTCACCGCCGCCGACAACGGCCGCACGCTGGGTGTACGGGGTGTGCACAGCCATTTGCTGGAGCTGGGCATCCCGTTATCGTTCTTGAGTGTGCGCGAGGTGCTCAAGCGCCTGTGCAGCGAGGGTGTGATCACCCTCAACAACGACAAAAGCTACAGCCTCCATGAAGAGGCCGCCAAGGTACTGGCCGCCGGCGCCTGACTCAACGGCCAGGCTTGACCTTGCGGCGCATGATGCCGTTGATCACGACCACGATTACCGCCACGGCAATGGCGATGTATTGGAACGTCTTCTCACTGATGGCGCCAGTGTTCTGCAAATAGGACAGGCCAAACATCGTGCCGAGGACGACCAGCGAAATCAGAATCGAGTAAATCAAGCGTTGCTTCTGGGTCATGACGGGTTCCTGAAACCTGAAAATTGGGGCTCATGTTACAGGCGATGAAACGCTTTGGCACCCGCGCACATGCCCTTGTAGGCGCGAGCTTGCTCGCGAAGAACGTCAGAACACCGCGTTTTATCAGGCAGTACGCGTTATCGTTGACGTTTTTCGCGAGCAAGCTCGCTCCTACAAAGGGCAAGATCGGCAGGTTATTTGTCTTTGAATTCGGGCGCGCGCTTGGCGACGAATGCTGCCATGCCTTCCTTCTGATCCTGGGTGGCAAAGGCCGCGTGGAACACCCGGCGTTCAAAGCGCACACCTTCCGACAGGCTGACCTCGAAGGCGCGGTTCACGCTTTCCTTGACCATCATGCTGATCGGCACCGATTTACTGGCGATCAGCGCAGCGACCTTCAGCGCCTCTTCCAGCAGTTCGTCCGACGGCACGATCCGCGCCACGACGCCACAACGCTCGGCCTCCACCGCATCGATAAAGCGCCCGGTCAGGCACATTTCCATGGCCTTGGCCTTGCCTACCGCGCGAGTCAAGCGCTGGGTGCCGCCCATGCCCGGCAGCACGCCGAGGTTGACTTCCGGCTGGCCAAACTTGGCGTTGTCACCGGCCAGGATAAAATCGCACATCAAGGCCAGCTCGCAACCGCCGCCCAGGGCAAAGCCGTTGACTGCGGCAATGATCGGCTTGCGTCGGTTAGCCACGCGATCACTGTCGCTGAACAGGTCGTCGAGGTAGATCTGCGGGTAGGTCAGCTCGGCCATTTCCTTGATATCGGCACCGGCGGCAAAGGCTTTTTTCGAACCGGTCAACACAATGCAGCCAATCTCGGGGTTGGCTTCCAGGCTGTCCAGGGCCTGGTTCACTTCACTGACCAGTTGCGCGTTCAAGGCGTTCAGTGCCTCGGGGCGATTGAGGGTAATCAGCCCGACACGGCCTTGAACGTCGAGCAAAATGGTTTGGTAACTCATCGATCCGTTCCTCTTCAAAGATTGCGCGAAATGACCATGCGCTGAATATCACTGGTGCCTTCATAAATCTGGCAGACCCGCACATCACGGTAGATCCGCTCCAGCGGGAAGTCGCTCAGGTAACCGTATCCGCCCAGGGTTTGCAAGGCGGCAGAACAGACTTTCTCGGCCATTTCCGAGGCGAACAGCTTGGCCATGGACGCCTCCACCAGCGCGGGCCGACCACTGTCGCGCAGGGCCGCGGCGTAATGCACCATCTGCCGGGCCACGGCGATCTGGGTGGCCATGTCTGCCAGGCGAAACGCCACGGCCTGATGCTCGATCAGGGCCTTGCCAAAACTCTCACGCTCACGCGCGTAGTCACGAGCGGCTTCAAACGCCGCGCGGGCCATGCCCACCGATTGCGAGGCAATGCCTACGCGGCCGCCCTCCAGATTGGCCAGGGCAATCCGGTACCCCTCGCCCTCTTCGCCCAGGCGGTTGGCCACTGGCACCTTCACATCCTCAAACAGGATCTGGCAGGTATCGGATGCATGTTGGCCAAGCTTGTCCTCGACCCGCGCCACCGTGTAGCCAGGCGAGTCGGTCGGCACGATAAACGCGCTGATCCCGCGCTTGCCGGCCGCCGGGTCCGTCACGGCAAACACAATCACCACCCCGGCGTTCTGCCCGGACGTGATGAACTGCTTGCAGCCATTGAGCACGTAGTGATCGCCCTCAAGGCGGGCCCGGGTTTTCAGGCTGCTGGCGTCAGACCCGGCCTGGGGCTCGGTCAGGGCGAATGCACCGAGCATTGCGCCGCTGGCCAGGGGCTTGAGGAACTGCTCTTTCTGCTGGTCATTGCCGAACTTGAGGATCGGTACGCAACCGACCGAGTTGTGCACGCTCATGATGGTCGAGCACGCGCCATCCCCCGCTGCGACTTCTTCCAGGGCCATGGCATAGGCCAGGTAACCGGTGTCGCAACCGCCCCACTGTTCCGGCACGAGCATGCCGAAAAAGCCCAGCTCGGCCATTTCAGCAATGGCCTCCTTGGGAAAACGGTGCTCGCGGTCCCACTCGGCAGCGAACGGTTTCAGTCGTTCCTGGGCAAATTGCCGGGCCGCGTCGCTGATTTGCAGTTGTTCGTCATTGGGCAACATATCAATTCCTTAATCCAGGCACTCGACAGCCATGGCCGTAGCTTCGCCGCCACCGATGCAGATTGCCGCGACACCGCGCTTGAGGCCTTTCTGGCGCAGGGCCGAGAGCAGGGTCACAAGGATGCGTGCGCCCGATGCGCCAATCGGATGCCCCAGGGCGCAAGCGCCACCGTGAACGTTGACCTTGTCGTGGGGGATTTGCAGCTTGCTCATGGTGACCAGGCTGACCACGGCAAAGGCTTCGTTGATTTCAAACAGGTCGACATCGCCCAGGCTCCAGCCGGTCTTGCTCAACAATTTACGGATCGCCCCCACCGGCGCCACCGGAAACAGCCCAGGCTCATCGGCAAACGCGGCGTGACCATGGATCACCGCCAACGGCTTGAGCCCACGCTGCTGTGCTTCACTCTGGCGCATCATGAGCAAGGCTGCCGCGCCATCGGAGATCGAACTGGAGTTGGCCGCCGTCACCGTACCGCCTTCGCGAAACGCTGGTTTGAGAGTGGCGATCTTGTCCAGCCTGGCCTTGGGCGGCTGCTCGTCGTCAGTGATGGTTTTTTGTTCCTTGCCCACGGTGACCTGCACCGGGACGATCTCGGCGCTGAAGCTGCCAGCCTTGATCGCCTGTTGCGCACGGGTCAGCGAGGCAATGGCAAATGCGTCCTGGGCTTCACGGGTGAAGCCATTGGCCTCGGCGCAATCTTCGGCAAAAGTGCCCATCAGGCGACCCTTGTCATAGGCGTCTTCGAGGCCGTCGAGGAACATATGGTCGAGAACCCGGCCATGGCCCATGCGGTAGCCACTGCGCGCACGGTCCAGCAGATACGGCGCGTTGGACATGCTCTCCATGCCGCCGGCGATCACCACTTGCACGCTGCCGGCCAGCAGCGAGTCATGGGCAAGAATCGCCGCTTCCATGCCTGACCCGCACATCTTGTTGAGGGTGGTGCAGCGCGTCGACTTATCCAGCCCGGCGCCCAGTGCAGCCTGGCGGGCCGGGGCCTGACCGAGGCCTGCGGGCAGTACGCAACCGAACAGCACTTCATCCACTGCGTCAGTGGCGATACCGGCGCGCTCGACAGCGGCGCGAATCGCAGCGGCGCCCAGTTGCGGCGCGGTCAGGCCCTTGAGGTCGCCCTGAAAGCCGCCCATGGGGGTGCGCACGGCGCTGACGATAACAATCGGATCGTGGAGCTGAGTCATGACAAATCCTCCTTACTTGGCCGCCATGCGCAAGGCACCGTCGAGACGGATCACCTCGCCATTGAGCATGCTGTTTTCAATGATATGCCGTGCCAGTGCAGCGTATTCGGCCGGTTTGCCCAGGCGTGGCGGGAACGGTACGCCGGCCGCCAGCGAGTCGCGGACCTCTGGGGTCATGCCAGCCATCATCGGCGTTTCAAAAATGCCCGGGGCAATCGTCATCACCCGAATGCCGAAGCGCGCCAACTCCCGCGCGGCAGGCAGGGTCAGGCTGGCAATCGCCCCCTTGGACGCCGCGTAGGCCGCCTGGCCGATCTGGCCGTCGAAGGCCGCCACCGAAGCGGTGTTGATGATCACGCCGCGCTCACCCTCAGCATTGGCCTCGGACTCAGCGATGGCTGCCGCAGCCAGGCGCAGCAGGTTGAAACTGCCGATCAGGTTGACGTTGATCACCTGGGCAAAACTGGCCAGGGCATGCGGCCCGTTCTTGCCGAGGATTTTCTCGCCACGTACCACGCCTGCGCAGTTGACCAACCCATGCAGACCGCCAAACGCCGCAACGGTCGCTTGCACGGCCGCTTCGGCGGCTGCTTCCTGGCTGATATCTGCCACCACGCTGCGCGCCTGCGCGCCCAGTTTTGTGGCCTGGGCCGCCACGGCCTCGGCATTCAGGTCCACCAGCATCACCCTGGCGCCAGCGGCCACGAGCATTTCGGCAGTCGCCGCGCCGAGGCCCGACGCGCCGCCGCTGACCATAAATACCTTGTTTTCAATCTGCATCATTGTTTCCTTAAAAAGGGATCAAGCCGTGGTCGCTGCCTGGACCTTGGCGATTTCCTGGTTACGCAAAATAAAACGTTGCAGCTTGCCGCTCGGGGTCTTGGGCAAGTCGCTGACAAATTCGATTTCCCGTGGGTAAGCGTGTGCCGCCAGGCGCTTGCGCACATGCTGGCGCAGCTCTTCGGCCAACTCGGCGTCGGCACGGTATTGGCTGTTGATGACCACGAACGCCTTGACCAGCTCGGTGCGTTCCGCATCCGGCTTGCCGACCACCGCCGCTTCGATCACCGCTGGGTGTTCGACCAATGCACTCTCCACATCGAACGGCCCCACGCGGTAGCCGGAGGTCGTGATCACATCGTCACTGCGCCCGACAAAACTGATACTGCCATCAGGATTGAGCTCCACGGTGTCGCCGCTCAAGTAGTACTTGCCAACAAAAGCCTTGGTCTTGACTCCCTCGTAGCCGGCGAACCAGCACATCGGCGACTGCTCGCGGTCGATCGCCAGGATGCCCGGCTGGCCGGCGGGCAATTCTTGATAGTTGTCGTCCAGCACCACGATGCGGTGCCCCGGCGAGGCAAAGCCGGCGGAACCGATATGCACCGGGTGCTCCAGGCCATGGTGGTTGCACAGGACCATGCCCAACTCGGTCTGGCCGTAGTGATCATGGATGGTCACGCCCAGGTTATCGGCGAACCAGCGAATCACTTCCGGGTTCAGCGGCTCGCCCGCGCTGCTGACGATGCGCAGCCGGCCCTTGATCGAGCGCGCGAACTGCTCGCCGCCGGCAATCAGCAGGCGGTAGGCCGTGGGTGAGCCGGTGAGGTTGGTGATCCCGTATTTGTTGATGACCCGGCAGGTGCTTTCCAGGGTAAAAGGACCATCGTAAAAGGTGATCGGATGGCCCATGGACAACGGCCCGGCCACGCCGAAATAGATGCCGTAGGCCCAGCCCGGATCGGCGACGTTCCAGAATGCATCTTCAGGGCGCAAGTCCACGGCGTCGCGGGTGTAGCTCTGGAACGCGACCAGGGCCTTGAGCGGCACGGCCAGGGCTTTCGACGGGCCGGTGGTGCCGGAGGTGAACATCAGCAGGAAGGGATCATCGGCGCCCAGCAGGACCGGCTCGCAAACATTGGAATAGTTGGGCAACTCGGCCCAGAAGCTGAAATCGCCACGCACAATACCTTCGCCCTTGGCACCGGCCACGGTAACGATGGTCGGGCAATCGGCGACTTCGGCCAGCTTGCTGCGGTTGCCCGCGTCGGTCACCACCAGCGCCGCACCGGAACTGTTCAGGCGATGCTCGATGGCCTTGGGACCGAACGCGGTGAACAACGGTTGATAGACCGCGCCGATGCGCCAGGTGGCAAGCACCGTCACCAGCAGTTCGGCGGTGCGCGGCAACAGGCCGGCAACCTTGTCGCCGCGCTTGACGCCCTGGGCCAGCAGGAAGTTGGCCAAGCGTGCCGCCTGGTCTTGCAGGTCGCTGAAGGTGGACGTGGCGCTACGGCCATCCTTGCCCTCCCAGAACAAGGCAATCCGCCCCGGCAGCGCGTGCCGGTCGCAGCACTCGACGCAGGCGTTGAGCCCTTGCAGGTGGCCGGCCAGTGCGGCCTCGACGGTTTGCTGGTAGTTGAACTGGGTGGTAGCAGCCAAATAATCGCGCATCGTGGCAAATCCCTGTGTCTTTTGTTGTTTTTGGGGGCGTGCTTTTGCGGGGTGAACCTGCGCAAATAGTGGCGCCAGAGCGGCACAGGGACAATGGTCAAAGCTTTCAATGTGGCTGACTGGTTTGGCCAATGACGCCTGGCAAAAACGGCTCCGTCATAGAGGCCGACAATCATCCAGTCAACGCAAGCGATTGGACGCCCTGCCCGCCTGCTTCTAATCTGAGGGCCTGCGCCACCGAAGAAGCCCCTCGATGATTGTTCGCCCCAAACCCAATCTGTTCGGCATCCTGTTCTCCCTCAAGGGCTCGATTGCCAAGCGTATTGCCCTGCGCAGCCTGTTGGTCACGCTGCTGGCCTCGGTGATCGTGCTGGTGGAGACCCTGCACCCAGCCTATTTTTCCAAGGTCAACGCCACGCCGTTCACGCTGCTGGGGTTGTCGCTGTCGATCTTCATGAGCTTTCGCAATAACGCCTGCTACGACCGCTGGTGGGAGGGCCGCAAGCAACTGGGGCAGATGATCGTTGAGATCCGCTCGCTGATCCGTGAAACCCAGGTGTTCACACAGCCTGGCGAGCGTGAAGGTCTGTTGCGTGGTTTGTGTGGTTTTGCCCACGGCCTGGTTGCCCGCCTGCGCCACGAAGACGAGGCCCGCGCCATCAAGCCGTGGTCCCGCGTTGAACCCAGCCACCCGAACCTGCCCGACAGCATCCTGCAATCTCTCGGCGCGCACTGCTCAAACGCTGCGCAACAGGGCCGGATCAGTGACTGGCGCTACACCCAGCTGGAAACCCGCCTGGTGGGCCTGAGCCAGGTGCAAGCCGCGTGCGAACGAATCAAGAGCACGCCACTGCCCTTTCCCTACACCCTGTTGCTGCACCGCACCATCTACCTGTTCTGCATCCTGCTGCCGTTTGCCATGGCCGAGCCACTGGGTTGGCTGACGCCGATTTTTACCGCCATCGTCAGCTACACCTTCTTTGGCCTGGATGAGATCGGCGATGACCTGGAAGACCCGTTCGGCTTCGACGAAAACGACCTGCCCTGCAATGCCATCGTGCGTACCCTGGAGCGCGACATCCTTGCGGCGCTGGGCGAAACCGAGCTGCCCGCGCCCCTGGAGCCCGTGGACTACGTACTGACGTGACACAGGTTTGACACTCGTCGGTGTCTGACCGAAGCTGAGCACTTTGCACTAGCTGCCCAGCTTTCGGACGCCTGCATGTCAAAGTCACGCCGTTACTCGATCATCGGCCTGAGCGCCCTGTTGTTTGTCGTACTGATCATTTGGTATTTCTCCCGCACTCCCAGCGTGTCTGTCCCCCCGGCTATTGCCCACGGTTACTCCAAAGCAATGAAACAGGCGCATAACGGCGAACCTGGCGCGGCGCGGGTGCTGTATCAGCAATTGGCCCGGCCGGACCTGTCCGATGTGCGCCGCGCGGCCCTGCACAGTGAACTGCACAACTACCCAAGCCCCCAGGCATTGAAACTGGCGGACAAGGACCTGAGCCACCCGGCACCACTGGTGCGCCAGGCAGCCATTACCAGCATCGTCGGCCTGGTGCCCAGCGGCCAGCGCACCTTGTTGCTTGGCCCTTTGCTCGACGATGACGAGCAAAGCGTGCGGTTTGCCGCCGCCAATGCCCTGTTGGGGCTGTCTCCCGACACCCTGGGCCTGTACTTCGGCCCCTTGCAGCAGGTGCTGGATGAATATGTGAAATACCTCAAGTCCCAACCCGAAAGCCCCGAAGGCTGGATCCAGCTGGCACGCCTGTACATCCACAGCGCCCTGTTGCCCGAAGCACAGCATGCCCTGGAGCAGGCCTTGCGCCTGGACCCGGAGAACCTGCCGGCCGTGGTGGCGCGCATCGAGTTGCTGGATAAGCAAGGCAAGGTCGATGATTCGCGCCAAGTGCTGGCGGCCCAACTACAAGCCCATCCCGAGTCGGCCTACCTGCAACATGCCCTGGGCATGTGGCTGCTGCACCATGGCGAGCGCGAGTATGCCCTGCTGGGCCTGTCCAAGGCCGTGGAACTGGAACCCGACAATCAGGATTACCGCTACGACCTGGCCACCACCCTGCATGATCAGGAGGAGTTGGAAGCCGCCCAGCGCCAGTTGGAAGAAATCGTCCAGCGCCATCCCGCCAACCGCAAGGCCCGGGTACTGTTGATCAACTACTGGAAGGAAAGCGGCCAGTTGCAGAACGTGCAGGTGCTGTTGGCACAGCTGGAACAGCAAAACCCCGACGATCCGGCGCTGCAACAAGGGCTTTGAAGCGCTCAAGTGGTTAAGCGCTGCGCGCTGGATTACACATTTGATAGAAAACGTTGAACCGCCCCATAGCCCAACGGTCAAGTGAATATGGCGTGCCTTAGCCCGCACGCCCCTCCATTTGATACGTGACCCGAGGGCACTTCTTGTCTACATCCAAAGAGCTGTTCACAGCAAAAGCGGCCACCGGCATCGAAGGTCTTGACGACATTCTTTGCGGGGGCCTATCGCGTAGCCACCTGTTCCTGCTCGAAGGTGAACCCGGCACCGGCAAGACCACCGTGGCCCTGCACTTTCTCCAGGCCGGGGCCAAGGCCGGCGAACGATCGCTGTACATCACCCTGTCGGAAACCGAGCGCGAGCTGCGCCAGGGTGCCAAGTCCCATGGCTGGGACCTGGACGAACACATCCATATTTTTGAACTGACCCCACCGGAAAGCCTGCTCAATGCCGAGCATCAGCAAAGCCTGCTGTACTCCTCCGACCTGGAGCTGGGCGAGGCCACCCGGCAGATCTTCGAAGTGGTGGAACGGGTCAAGCCCACCCGTGTGGTGATCGACAGCCTCTCGGAGATCCGCCTGCTGGCACAAAGCTCATTGCGTTATCGCAGGCAGATCCTCGCGATCAAGCACTACTTCGTGCGCTACGAAGCCACTGTACTGCTGCTGGACGACTTGACCACCGAGTCCCTGGACAAAACCGTACACAGCGTGGCCCACGGGGTGATCCGCCTGGAAGAGCTGACCCCCAACTACGGCGCGGAACGGCGCCGTGTGCGGGTGGTGAAGTACCGCGGGCAGAAATACCGTGGCGGCTTTCACGACTTCACCATCATGCAGGACGGCGTGCATGTGTTCCCGCGCCTGGTGGCGGCCGAGCACCGGGGCGGCTACAACCGCCAGACCCTGACCAGCGGCATTCGTGAGATGGACGCACTGCTGGGTGGCGGTATCGAGACCGGCTCCAGCACCCTGATCCTGGGCCCGGCCGGTACTGGCAAATCGTTGATTTCGATGATCTTCGCCGCCGCCGCAGTGGCCCGTGGTGAAAAAGCTGCACTGTTTATCTTCGATGAAGAGCTGGGCCTGTTGTTCGACCGCATGAAAAACATGGGCATCGACCTGGCCGCCCTGCAAGCCACTGGCAACCTGTTGATCGAACAGGTGGATGCCGCCGAGCTGTCGCCGGGCGAGTTTTCCCACCGGGTGCGGCGCTGCGTGGACGAACGCCAGATCAAGACCGTGGTCATCGACAGCATCAACGGCTATCAGGCGGCCATGCCCGAGGAAAACGCCCTGGTGCTGCACATGCACGAGCTGTTGCTGTACCTCAACCGCCGGGGCGCGGCGACCTTCATGACCGTGGCCCAACACGGCCTGGTCGGCGATATGCAGGCCCCGGTGGATATCACCTACCTGGCAGACACGGTGATCCTGCTGCGCTACTTCGAAGCGTTGGGCAAGGTGCGACGGGCCATTTCGATCATCAAGAAACGCACCGGCAGCCATGAGTCGACCATTCGCGAGTACCGCATCGCCAGCCAGGGTATGACCATCGGCGAACCCCTCGAAGCCTTCCAGGGCGTGCTACGTGGCGTCCCTACCTACATGGGTGCTGGCAACCCGCTGCTCAAGGATGAGAGCTTGTGAGTAGCCTGCCGGCCGTTTCCGAGCGCGCGATCATTCTCGCGCCCTTGGGACGGGACAGCTCGCTGGCGCTGATGATGCTCAACGAGGCAGGTTTCAGTGGTATCGCTGCCACCAACCTGCCGATGCTTTGCGAGGAGGCGGAACAAGGTGCGGGCCTGCTCATTATTGCCGCCGAAGCCTTGCTTGGGGTCGGCCTGGAACCACTGCTGGACTACCTGCACCAGCAGCCGGCCTGGTCGGACCTGCCGATCGTGCTGCTGACTCACCACGGCGGCTGCGAACAGAACGCGTCCTCGCACCTGAGCGCCAGGCTGGGCAATATCACTTTGCTGGAGCGGCCGTTTCATCCGGTGACCTTGATCAGCCTGGTGAGCACCGCCCTGCGTGGCCGCCGAAGGCAGTACGAGGCCCGGGACCGCCTGATCGACTTGAGCCAGAGCGAACTGCGCCTGCAACGCACCCTGGAAACCCTTGAGCAGCAAGTCGAAGAACGCACCGCCCAGTTGCGCACTAACGAAGAAGCCTTGCGCCAGTCGCAAAAAATGGAAGCCGTCGGCCAATTGACCGGCGGCATCGCCCACGACTTCAACAATATGCTCACCGGCATTATCGGCAGCCTGGAACTGCTGCGCCGGCGCCTGGCGCGGGGGCGCCTGGATGACCTCGACAGCCTGATCGACCTTGGTGTCACCTCGGCCAACCGCGCCGCCGGCCTGACCCACCGCCTGCTGGCGTTCTCTCGCCGCCAGTCACTGGACTCCAAACCGGTGGAGATCAACCAACTGGTGACGGCCATGGGCGAACTGCTGCAACGCAGCCTCAACGAAAGCATCGTTCTCCAGATGCAACTGGACGGGCAATTGTGGACCGCTGAAGCCGACCCCAACCAACTGGAAAGCGCCCTGCTCAACCTGGCCCTGAATGCCCGGGACGCCATGCCGGATGGCGGCCGGCTGGTGGTGCAAACCCGTAATCGTCACCTGGACAACATGTTCACTGCGGCATACGGCACGCTGACGCCGGGCGACTACGTGGAGCTGAGCGTCAGTGATACCGGCTGCGGGATGCCCGACACCGTGATCAGCCGGGCCTTCGACCCCTTCTTCACCACCAAGCCCATCGGCCAGGGCACCGGCCTGGGTTTGTCGATGATCTACGGCTTCGCTCGCCAATCCCATGGCCATGTGACCATTCACAGCGTGGTTGGCCAGGGCACCACCGTCAGCCTGTTCCTACCGCGTTTTGTCGGCGAAATCCCCGCCGACATGCCTCACGACCCGGCCCTGCTGCCCTTTGCCAATTGCGGTGAGACCGTGCTGATCGTCGAGGACGACCCGGCAGTGCGGGTGCTGGTCAGCCAGGTGCTGAGTGAATTGGGCTATGCCTTTGTCGAAGCTTCGGATGCCGACAGCGCGCTGCCGATTATCGAATCCAGCCAGCGCATTGATCTGCTGATCAGTGACGTGGGGTTACCGGGGATGAACGGACGGCAACTGGCGGAGATAGGCAGGCAGATTCGCCCAGACCTGAAGGTGTTGTTTATTACCGGGTATGCCGAGCATGCGGCGGTGCGCGGGGGGTTCCTGGACCCTGGCATGCAACTGATCACCAAGCCATTTACGTTTGATCTGTTGACCGCGAAGGTGCGGGAGATGATCAGGGCGTCAGGCTCAGGGTGAGCCTGAACCGCCCACAGCGACGGTCGCAGGCGAGAGCTCAAGCCAACAACCGCTGGATATGCTCATGTAGCGTATCCAGATCAAACGGCTTGGCCAGGATCGGTGCATTACGCGTGATCGGGCTGTTGCAGTCGAGGATCTCCTGTGGGTACCCGCTGATAAAGATCACCTTCAACTCAGGCCGCAACTTGATCGCCGGCTCGGCAATCTGCACCCCGGAAATCCCGCCAGGCAGACGATAGTCGGTGACCATCAAGTCCAGGTGCGGCTTGGAGGCGAGGATTTCAAAAGCCTGCTCGCCGTCGACCGCCTTGAGTACCCGATACCCCAGGCCTGCGAGGTACTCGCCCAGCACGAACATGATCGACTCGTCATCCTCGACGATCAGTACAACATCTTGTGCATCTTCACTCATGGGAAGCCTTTGTCCGGTCAATTGCTGCTGTTACGACCATCGGGTCACGCAGAGGTTGCGTCAGGGCGGCGATTGATTTCACGCCCCAGGCCCCAGGGGCAGGCACACTCGAAACAATGCGCCTTCTCCTATCCGGCTCTCGACTTCAATAGTGCCACCGTGGGCCGCCACAATCTGCTCGGAAATAAACAGACCCAGGCCAAGCCCTGCCACCGCATGGTTGGCAGACACCCGCTCGAACTGCTGGAAAATTCGTCTCTGATTGTCTTCGCTGATGCCAATCCCGCGGTCCTGCACTTCAACCCGCGCCTCCTCATGTTCAACATACACTCGGACATCCACCGGGCTCTTGGCACCGTAGCGAAGGGCGTTGGTCAACAGGTTGGACACCACTTGCTCAATGCGAAACTCATCCCAATTACCCTCTACCGGCTGGGGCGCATCCAGTTGCACCGACGATTCGGCTGCCGCCACTTGCGGGGCAAAGTTCTCCAGCAGGTTGCGCACCAGGTTCGCCAGGTCAAAATGCCCGGGGCGGATCGACAGCTTGCCGGTGCGGATCCGCGACACGTCGAGCATGTCCTCGATCAGGCGGATCAGGCTCTGGATCTGCCGCTCATCGCGGTCGACCATGGCGTGCATCTTGTCCAGGGTAAAGGCGGTGGCGTTGTTCCGGGCCAGGTGCATCTTGCGCAACTGGGTTTCCAGGATCAGACCGTTCAGGGGCGTACGCACCTCGTGGGCGACGATAGACATAAAGTCATCGCGCATGCGCACCGCCTGCTCCAGTTGCGCCTGGGTCGCCTGCAGGCGGTTGAGCAACAGTTCCTGCTCGCGCCGGCTCTGCTCCAGGGCTTCGACCTGCAACTTCATGGCCTTGCTCTGGCGAAACAGGTCGACAAATACATTGACCTTGCTCTTGACCGCATGGATATCCAGCGGCTTGTGCAGGAAGTCCACCGCGCCGCTCTCGTAGCCCTTGAAGGCATAGTTGAGCTCACGGCCTGCCGCGCTGACAAACACGATCGGGATGTTCTTGGTCTTTTCGGTACCGCGCATCATTTCGGCCAGTTCGAAGCCATTCATGCCGGGCATCTGCACGTCGAGAATCGCCATGGCGAACTCGTGCTCCAGCAGCAGCGACAAGGCCTCGTCGGCACTCAAGGCCTTGTAGACCTGACGGTCCTCGCGCTTGATCAGCGCTTCAAGGGCCAACAGGTTTTCCGGCAGATCGTCGACGATCAGCAGTTTGGCCTGGATAGTACTTAACATGGGGAAGATTCCAGGGAAGCCAGCAAATCGCCAATGCGGCTCAAGGTAAGGATATGGTCAGGTGTATGCAGCGCCAGGGCCGCCTTGGGCATTACGTCCACCCGCGCATCCGAAGGGTCCTGCACCACGGTGATGCCGCCACGCTGTTTGACGTGGGCCAGGCCTCGCGCACCGTCCTGGTTGGCACCGGTCAGCAGGATTGCCAGCAGGTTCGGGCCATAGGCGTCGGCGGCAGACTCAAACAGATAATCAATGGCCGGGCGCGAGTGATGAACGCGCTCTTCCTGGCTCAGCGACAGGCTGCGGTCGTGTTCCACTGATAAGTGATAGCCAGGGCCCGCAAAGTAGAGGGTACCGGGCTGGATCTGCTCCTTGTCCCGCGCTTCCACCACCGTCATCGCCACACGCCGGTCAAACACCTCGGCCAACTGGCTGCGGCGCTCATCCGGCAGGTGCAGCACGGCGATGATCGGCAGGCTGAACCCTGGCGCCAAGGCACCAAAAATGCTCAACAACGCCTCGACCCCTCCGGCTGATGCGCCAACGACAATGGCTTGGACACCCGGCACACGCGCCAGGCTGACAGCAGTTTCATTCATGATTTGCGGTAGATCCGTTCTTGCTTGACCAAGGGTTCGAACTGTTTGCTGTAGGCGGAAAAATCCAGGGTTTCCTTACTGCCCAACACCAGGAAGCCGCGATGGCACAGTGACTCATGAAACAGTCCAAACGCCCGATCCTGCAACTTTTTATTGAAATAAATCAGAACGTTACGACATGAAATCAATTGTGTTTCCGAGAACACACTGTCGGTTGCCAGGCTATGGTCGGCAAACGTCACGTTTTCCCGCAGGGTCTTGTCAAAGATCGCGTAATCGTAGGCCGCCGTGTAGTAGTCGGCAAACGACTGTTTCCCACCCGCCTGCTGATAATTGTGGGTATAGGCACGGACGTTTTCCAGGGAAAAAATCCCCTGCTTGGCCTTGTCCAGGGAGTTGGGGTTGATATCCGTGGCATAAATGATAGTGCGCTCGAGCAAACCCTCCTCACGCAACAAAATGGCCATGGAATACACTTCTTCCCCGGTACTGCAACCGGCGATCCAGATCTTGATCGACGGGTAAGTCTTGAGCAAAGGCACCACTTCCTGGCGAATCGCCAGGAAGTGCGACGGGTCGCGAAACATCTCGCTGACCGGGATAGTCAGAAACTGCAGCAACTGCATGAACGCCGTGGGATCGTGCAGCACCCGCTCCTGCAACGCCGAAATCGTCTTGCAGTCGAACTGGCGCAAGGCATGGGCCACGCGACGCTTGACCGAAGCCCCGGAGTAGTCACGAAAGTCATAGCTGTACTTGAGGTAAATCGCCTCGATCAGCAAGCGCAGTTCAATATCTGTACTTCGATCCACTTAGTGTATTTCCACTTAAATGCGTTCCATCTTGGGCAACCACACTCGAATCAGCGAGAACAGCCGGTCCAGGTCGATGGGCTTGGCCAGGTAATCGTTGGAGCCCGCTGCGAGGCAGCGCTCCTGATCGTCCTTCATCGCCTTGGCCGTCACCGCAATGATCGGCAACTTGCGCCAGCGCGGGTCCTGGCGGATCAAGGCGGTCGCCTCGTAGCCATCCATCTCCGGCATCATCACGTCCATCAACACCAGGTCGATATCCTCGACTTCATTGAGTCTTTCGATGGCTTCACGGCCATTACGGCCAATCACCACAATCGCCCCCTTGTGTTCCAGGGCGCTGGTAAGGGCGAAAATGTTGCGTACATCGTCGTCCACCAGCAACACCTTGCGGCCCTCGAAGACCTTGTCGCGGCTGCGGGCGGTCTTGAGCATCTTCTGCCGCTCCTGGGACAGCTGGGATTCGACTTTGTGCAAAAACAGTGTCACTTCGTCCAGCAACCGTTCAGGTGAGCGGGCCCCCTTGATGATGATGGAACGCGAATACTTGCGCAGTTCCGCCTCTTCATCCCGGGTCAGGTTGCGCCCGGTATAGACAATCACCGGCGGGAACGAACAGATGTCCTCGGTGGCCATGCGCTTGAGCAACTCGTTGCCGAGCATGTCCGGCAACTTGAGATCGATGATCATGCAGTCGTATACCGTGCTGCGCAGCAGATCCAGGGCCTCCTGGGCGAAACCAACGGCGGTGATTTCAATGTCTTCGTCGCCGATCAGGCGGGCAATGCTGTCGCGCTGCAAATCGTCGTCCTCCACCAGCAGGATGCGTTTGACCTTCTGCGTCAACTTGGCCTCCAGGCGCGCAAACACGTCCTTGAGTTCTTCGCGGGTGGTGGGCTTGACGGCATAACCGATGGCGCCCATGTGCATGGCGGCTTCGACACGGTCCTCGACGGAAATCACATGCACCGGGATATGCCGGGTCTGGGCGTGCTCCTTGAGGCGTTGCAACACGGTGAGACCGGAGTGGTCCGGCAGACGCATGTCCAGCAGGATCGCATCGGGCAGGTACTGTTCGGCCAGGGTGTAGCCCTCGTCCGCACCGTGGGCCACCAGGCAGTGATACCCCAGTTCGTGGGCCAGGTCGAAGAGGATCCGCGCAAAGTTCGGCTCGTCTTCCACCACCAGGATGCAGCGGGTGGTGAACGGGGCCAGTTCGCGGTCATCGGCAAATCGCGGGATCAACGCTTCGTCGGCCACCGGCAACGGCGACACCTTGATCGGTGCTACGGGTGCCGGAGCAATCACGGCTGCCCGCGGGCGCTCGATGGCGGGCGCGTCTTCATCGCGTTCAACGTACTGCTCCGGCAGCACCAGGGTAAAGATGCTGCCCTGGCCCGGCTCACTGGTGACGTTGATATAGCCGCCCAGCAAGGTGGCCAGGTCGCGGGAAATGGACAGCCCGAGACCGGTACCGCCATAACGGCGGTTGGTGGTGCCATCGGCCTGGCGGAAGGCTTCGAAGATGCTTTCCTGCTGGTCCGGGGCGATACCGATCCCCGAGTCGCGCACGGTAAAGGCAATACCCTCCCCCGGCTGGCGGGAAATGGTCAGGCTGACCTGGCCTTTCTCGGTGAACTTGACTGCATTGGACAGCAGGTTCTTGAGGATCTGCTCCAGGCGCTGGCGGTCGGTGAACAACATCAGCGGCGCACCGGCCTGAACCTCCACCTGGAATCCAAGCTTGCGATCCGCCGCCAATGGCTCGAACATCCCGCGCAAACCATCGGCCAGGCGTGCGACGCTGGTGTTTTCCGGGCGCATATCGAGCTTGCCAGCCTCGACCTTGGCAATATCCAGAATGTCATTGATCAGGTTGAGCAGATCGTTGCCGGCCGAGTAGATCGACTCGGCAAACTTGACCTGTTCGGCGCTGAGGTTTTCCTCGGAGTTCTCCGCCAGCAGCTTGGCCAGGATCAGCGAACTGTTGAGCGGCGTGCGCAACTCATGGGACATGTTGGCGAGGAACTCGGACTTGTACTTGCTGGAGCGCTGCAACTCATCGGCGCGGTCCTCCAGCTCGACCTGGGCGCGATTGAGCTCAACGTTCTTGCGGTCCATGGCATCGCGCTGGTCGGCGAGGACCTGGGTCTGCTCGGCCAATTGCTCGTTGGTCTGTTCCAGCTCCGCCTGCTGGGTTTCCAGGTGAGCCTGGGATTCCTTGAGGATGCGTGACTGCTCTTCCAGTTCCTCGTTGGCGGTCTTGAGCTCTTCCTGCTGCACTTGCAGCTCTTCATTGAGTTGCTGGGTCTCGGCCAGCACTTCCTGCAACCGCTGGCGATAGCGCGCGGCTTCAATGGAGGTGCCGATATTGCCGGCGATCAGCTCCAGCAGTTCCACATCACGCTCGTCCAGCGGGCGCAAGAAGCCCAGTTCAATCACCCCATTGACCCGATCGTCATCGCTGGTCGGCACCACCAACACGCTGCGCGGCGTACCGTCACCCAGACCGGAGCTGACCTTGAAGTAGTCCACCGGCACATCGTCCAGGCGAATCAGGCGGTGCTGCTGGGCGGCCTGGCCGACAATTCCCTCGTCGCGGTAGATCGCCTGTTCCTGCTGCTCCTGCTCCCGGGAGAAGCCATACGTAGCCACGCGCTTGAGACCGCCGTGTTCTTCACGCACATACAGGGCGGCCACCACCGAGCCCATGTATTGGGCACAAAATTGCAGGATATTGCGCCCCAGCAGGTTCAGCGTCAGTTGGCCCAGCACCTGTTCAGCCAGTTCGGTCTGGCCGTTACGCAGCCAGGCCTGCTGTTCCAGGCGCTTGGCGATCTTCATTTGCGACGCCAGGTTGGCGCTGTAGCTGTCGGACAGGACGACTAGGTTTTTTCTGCCTGCATACGCCAGAAAACCACTCAGGCCCAACACAAACAGCAAGTAAAGCGTCACGCTGAGCACAGTGGTGCGAGTGACGTCCTCATTGCGTTCGAGCCGGAACTGCTGCTCCATCGCAATCGCTGCATCGTATTCCTTGCGGATCTCGTCGGTCAGGCGCTTGCCCCGCCCGGCTTTCACTGCGCCACGGTAATCGCCGTTCTGGCGTTGCAGGTCAATCATCGTCTGGGCGTAGTTGTTCCACTCCAGTTGTAACGATTCCAGGCGCTTGAGGCGATCCACTTGCTGGGGGTTATCCGCGACCAGCGCCTGCAAATTGCGCAGATCGGCAATGATCCGTGGCTTGGCCACTTCATAAGGGTCAAGGAAATGCTCGTCGCCGGTAATCAGGAAACCACGCATGCCGGTTTCCTGGTCAACCGTCAGTTTCGCGGTTTCATTGAGGTTGTTGATCACCCGGTCCGTGTGCTCCACCCACTGGATCACCGACAACAGGTAGGTGATCAGGCACACGAAAAACACCGCACTGATCACCCCCACACCGAGCGGCAGCGCTACGTTGCGGCTCAGGAGTTTGCGGAAACTGTTTTCATCGACTGACGAAGCGGGAGTCATGGGCGTGCCTTGGCCAAGTACGGAAAAACCGGAAGTTTGCCCCAAAATCGACGACGACGGCTATGTTTCTACCGTATTTCAACGACACACCGAGGACATTGCGCCTGATTATCGGCACAATGCCCGCACTGTTTCGGGAACTTGCCGGGATCGACGCGACTCATTAGAGGATGGTCTTTCAGCTGATCAAGACCTGTACCTCCACTTATTGGGAACCCTCATTATGTCCGGCGAATCCACCATCCTTGTAGTCGAAGACGATGCCATCGTGCGCATGCTGATCGTCGATGTGCTCGAAGAACTGGAGTTCAAGGTGCTGGTGGCTGAACACGCCGAAGCTGCGCAGGCATTCATAGAAGACAGCGCAAAAGTGATCGACCTGATGATGACCGACTGGGGCCTGCCGGGTATGAATGGCAAGGAACTGGCGGAAAAAACCCGAGAACTGCGTCCAACCCTGCCCATCCTGCTTGCCAGTGGCTATGCCGAAAACATCGACTTGCCCGCGGGCGTGCAGATGATTGCCAAGCCGTTCTCCATCGACCAGTTGCGCGATAAAGTCAAAGGCATGCTGGGTACCCCCTTGTAGGCGCTGGCTTGCCAGCGATGGTCGCTAACGATGACCTGGGCCACTTGACACTACTCAGCGCCCTTTCCGGCGCCATCGCTGGCAAGCCAGCTCCTACAAGGTAAGCTGGTCCGCGCACTGGCTCTGCTAGACATATATCCCCGCAAAAACCGTGATTGCCCCCCACACGAAGTCATTAATTCATTCGAATGACTAGCGAGTCTGAATTTAGCTGCTAGCTTCAAACGACATGTCCTACAAGATTTTCGAATAAGGACCACCGGCAGCCCATACGAATCGCTATCGGGTCAGTGACCAAGGAACTGGGGAATCATGATGTTCACGCCACCGCGACTTCCGGCATTTATGTTGGCCTCTTTGCTGTTGCCCACGTTTGCTGCCCAGGCCGATAACGCCGACACAGCGAACAAGAGCAATAACCCGCTCAACCTGGCGCCGGGGGCCAACCTGCAGGACTACTACACCCCCAAGTTGTACGACAGCGATGCCCATACCAATGACCTGTTGTTGCGCGGCACGCTGCCCATTGCCCCGTCGGATTTTATCGGCGTGCCGCAACTGCTGCGCGCCACCCTGCCCCTGAGCACCCGACCTGATCCACACAGTGGCTACAGCACCGGTATCGGCGACCTGAACCTGTTCGATATTTTCCTGCTCAAGACCGATGGCGTGCAGTTGGGCATCGGCCCGCAGATAACTGCGCCGACCGCCGAGCACGATGAACTGGGCACTGGCAAATGGCAGGCGGGCCTGGCCGCCATTGCCATCGACGCGTCGCCCCGTGGCCTGCTGGGCGCACTGGTGCAGTACCAAAGCTCGTTCGCCGGCGACCGGGACCGGGCGCACGTGGAAAGTGCCACTTTTCAACCGTTCATCATCCATAACCTGCCCAAGGGCTGGTACCTGCGCTCCACCGGCACCTGGACCTTTGACCTGAAGAACGACACCCACTACATCCCCATCGGGCTCGGTGCAGGCAAGGCATGGAAAGCCGGCAGCAATATTCTCAACGCTTTTATCGAGCCGCAGTGGACGGTGGCGCGCAAAGGCGATGGGTTGCCGCAGTTCACCCTGTTCGCCGGGATCAACGTCACTTTCGGTAAATAACCACGATTTAGGCGGGCCCTGATTCACAATGCTGGCTTGGGCCTACTGGCCCTATCTGCCAGTGGCGTAACGTATTGAAGGAAGGACGTACCAACATGATTGGAAAACCAACGCGCCTACTCTTGGCGAGCCTCTCGATAGTGCTGAGCACCGGCGCCTGGGCGGACTTTACCGCCACCCCCAGCGAAGCCCGGGCCATTGCCAAGGAAGCCTATCTGTATGGCTTCCCGGTGGTGGAAATGTACAAGACCCTCTACACCCAGGCGGTGGACAAGGGCGGCGTCAACTTCAAGGCACCATTCAATAAAGTCGGCAACACCGCCAAGGTTTTCACGCCCAAGGACACGGCATTCGTCACCCCCAATTCGGACACGCCCTACTCCTTTGTCTGGCTGGACCTGCGCCGTGAACCGGTGGTGCTGACCCTGCCGAAAATCGAGGACAGCCGTTACTACTCCGTGCAGTTGATCGACCTCTATACCCAGAACTTCGCCTACCTGGGCACCCGCAGCACCGGCAACAATGGCGGGCACTACATGGTCGCCGGGCCCAACTGGAAGGGCCAGCAGCCGGTGGATGTGGACCGTGTGGTCTACAGCGAAAGCAATATCGCCTACGCGCTGTATCGCACCCAGTTGTTCGATGACAAGGACCTGGCCAAGGTCAAGCAGATCCAGGGCGGCTACAAAGTCCAGCCCCTGAGCAGCTACGTCAAACAGGCAGCGCCTGCCAAGGTGCCGAAGATCGAATGGCCCAAGCCGGTCGCCGACATGAGCGACAGCCCGCAACTGTTCCGCTACCTGAACTTCATGCTGGCCTTCGCTGCGCCCCAGGACAGTGAAAAAGACCTGCTGGCGCGCTTTGCCAAGATCGGTATCGCCCCTGGTGCGCCGTTCAAGGTCGCGCAACTCAGCGCCGAACAGCGCAAGGCCCTGGAAGACGGCATCGCCGACGGCAAGGCCGAGTTTGCGACTTTTAAAAAGGACAAGGTCGATACCCACCAAATCACCAGCGGCGATCTGTTCGGCAGCCGCGATCACCTGAAAAACAACTACCTGTACCGCTACGCCGGTGCCGACATGGGGATTTTTGGCAACTCCACCGATGAAGCGGCCTACATGAGCTACTTCGTCGACAGTGAAGGCAAGCCGGCCAACGGCGCGAAGCACAGCTACACGCTGCATTTCGCCAAGGACCAGTTGCCGCCCGCCGACGCGTTCTGGTCGCTGACCCTGTACAACGGCAAAAACAAGCTGCTGGTGGCCAACCACAAGAAACGCTACCTGATCAACTCGCGGATGTTGCCCGAGCTCAAGCTTGATGCCGATGGGGGCTTGACCCTCAAGGTCCAGCACCACGAGCCCCCAAAAGCCGAACAAAGCAACTGGCTGCCGGCGCCCCCCGGCCCGTTCTACGCAATCCTGCGCATTTACCTGCCCAAGCCTGAGGTGGGTAACGGCCAGTGGAAGCTACCGCCGCTGACCCCGATAAAATAACCGCCCAACGATCCCTGACGTCAGGCCGAAACAAGGAGTAGAGCCATGGTTTCACGCAGTCAACTGAGTGCATTCGCTACCGCCACACTGGCGCTGATGCCGGGGATGGGGTTTGCCGACAACGCCAGGGATTGGCAGAACACCCCCACGGACCTGAATATGCTGTTCGGTTACTACAACCGGGTCGACACCAACACGCCCATCGACACCACGTTGCCGATCGATGGTTTGTCGCTCAACGCCGATGTGTATCTGTTGCGCTACGCCCGCTCGTTCGGCATCGACGGGCGCAACAGTGCCATTCAGCTTATCCAGCCCTATGCCGACGTTTCGGCATCCTTCGACAACGCGCGCTTCTTCGATGGCACCAAGCACAACGGCGGCATGGGCGATGCCCAGGTGGTGTTCGCGCACAATATCTTCGGCGGCCCGGCGCTGACCGCTGCGGAATTTGCCAACTGGAAACCCGAAACCTTCCTCACCGGCGCCGTGTGGCTCACTGTACCGACTGGCGACTATGACAAGGACCGCGTGATCAACATCGGCGCCAACCGCTGGGTGGTCAAGCCGGAGCTGGGTTTTGGCACGCCGTTCGGCCCCACCTGGCTGGAAATCAATACCTGGGTCTCGCTGTTTGGCGACAACGACGAGTACCACGGCAACAGCAAGCTGGAGCAAAAGCCGCTGTACGCCATCGAGGGCCACTACAGCTACACCATCAACCGCGCGCTTTGGGCGTCGCTGGATGCCACCTACAGCCGTGGCGGCGAAAGCAAGATCGACGGCATCTGGCAGGACAACAAGCAGGAAAACGGCCTGTTGGGAGCCAGCCTCGGTTTTATGCTAACACCGCAGTTCGGTGGGCTGCTGGCCTATTCCGACACGATTGCCGAGCGACGCGGTTCGCCAGACGTGAACACCTGGACCTTGCGCATGCAATACGTGTGGTAATCGCCCCAGTGAGGTAAGCCATGTTGCGTTTTCATCGCATACACCGGTTATTGCTTGGCTTGCTGCTTGTCAGCGGCGGGGCCGTGGCCGCTGAACTGGAGCCCAAGGCCCTGGCTGCCCTGGAGCAGATGGGCAGCTACCTGCGTGGTTTGCAGCAGTTGCGTATCGACGCCGACAGCCGCACCGACCAGGTCCTGGAAAACGGCCAGGTCATCGAGTTCAACCACCGGACCCACCTGCAGGCCAGGCGGCCCGATAAACTGCGGGTGCAGGTCGAACGCGATGGCAACCGCCGCAGCCTGTTCTACAACGGCCAGCGCTTTACCCTTTACGACAGCCGCAGCGGTTACTTCACCGAACAGGCCGCCCCCACGGACATCGCCAGCTTGCTCGCGCAATTGAGCGAGCGCTACGGCATCGAACTGCCCCTGGCCGACCTGTTCCGCTGGGACGCCAATACCGCCAAGGTCGCAGGCCTGAGTGATGCCCTGTGGATCGATCAGCAAACCCTCGACGGCCAAGTGTGCGATCACTATGCGTACCGACAACCGGATATCGACTGGCAACTGTGGATTCGCCAGGGCCCGCAGCCACTGCCGTGCCGCCTGGTGATCAGCCGCCGCGACAGCGCCGAACAGCCACGCCACAGCGTTGACTACCGCTGGCAACTTGACGCCCCGAGCAACGATCGGGACTTTGAGTTCACCCCACCGGCCGGCGCCCGGGCAATCCCCCTGGCCCCCGCAGGAGCCCAGCCATGAAGCCCACGGCAGCGGTGCTCACCGCCAGTTTGCTGCTGACGCTGTTCGACCCGCTGGCCGCCCAGGCCTGGCAGATGCGTGGCGGCGGTGGCGCACGGACATTCGTGGTGCCCCATGGTGGTGGCGGCTTCCATCCCCCGCCGCCCCACCCCATGCCGGCTCCCCGGCCACTGCCGCCCCATCCCGAACCGCACCCACAACCGGGACCACATCCTTATCCGGGGCCGCAGCCACATCCTCCGCCACCGCCGGGGCCACACCCGCAGCCTTATCCGGGGCCTGGGCCGCATCCCTATCCGATGCCGCCCCCGCCACCGCCACCACCACCGCCGCCAGATGACTGGTATCACCCCTGGGCTACGGCCGCCGTGATTGGCGCCACCACCGCCACGGTCCTGGCCATCGGTACACGGGTCAACAGCGTGCCGGTGGACTGCGTGTCGGTTGTCGCCAATGGCGTGGCCTACCAGCATTGCGGGCCGACCTGGTACCAGCCGCATTACGTCGGCAGCTCCGTGCAGTACATCGTGGTCGCCGCACCCTGGTGATCCCTTGCCTCAAGGACGATTGTGATGACAGCGCTCAACGATCTAAACGCCCTGCAAGCCAACATCGCCGAAAGCGTGCTGGGCCAGGACCAGGTTATCCGGCAGATCCTCCTGGGCCTGCTGGCCAACGGTCACCTGCTGCTGGAAAGCCTTCCGGGGCTGGCCAAGACCCGCACGGTCAAGGCCCTGGCCAGGCACCTGGACGCAAAAATGAGCCGGATCCAGTTCACCCCCGATCTGCTGCCCTCGGACATCACCGGGGCCGAGGTCCTGCACCAGGTGGATGGGCAGAACCAGATCCGCTTCCAGCCCGGCCCGCTGTTCGGCAACCTGATCCTTGCCGATGAAATCAACCGCGCCCCGGCCAAGGTCCAGGCCGCCCTGCTCGAAGCCATGGAAGAGCGGCAAATCACCGTGGCGGGCGCCAGTCATGCACTGCCCGAGTTGTTTATCGTGGTCGCGACCCAGAACCCCATCGAGCAGGAAGGCACCTACCCGTTGCCGGAAGCGCAGATGGACCGGTTCGTGATGAAAATCCTCCTCGACTACCCCAGTGCCGATGATGAAAGCCAGGTGTTGCGCCTGCTGCGTGCGGAAGAACAGGCCGTCGACAGCTCCGTCACCCAGGGTTTCACTCTGGCGCAGGAGGTGATCTTCGCCGCCCGCAAGGAAGTCAGCGCGGTACAGGTCTCACCTGCCATCGACCGCTACCTGATCGACCTGATCAATGCCACCCGCCACCCCGGCGACTACGACGCGGACCTGGCGCGCTGGATCAGCCTCGGCGCCAGCCCCCGGGGAGGCATCGGCCTGGACCGCTGCGCGCGGGCCGACGCCTGGCTACAGGGGCAGGCATTCGTGACGCCAGCCAACGTGCAAGCCGTGGTCCACCCGGTGCTGCGTCACCGCCTGCAATTGAGCTACGACGCCGTGGCCGATGGCGTCAACGCCGATCAGGTGCTGGACCGGCTCCTGGCCAAAGTGGCGCTCCCGGCATGAACGCCGACGGCCAGGTCTACGTGTCCCTCGGGCAGTTGATGGCCCTGCAGTTCCAGGCACGGGGCTTGAGTTTCATTGCGCGCCAACCCCGGGGCAGCCTCCTGGCGGGCAACCATGCCTCCAGGCTGCGCGGGCGCGGCCTGAACTTCGACGAGCTGCGGCGCTATCAACCCGGCGACGATTTGCGTCACCTCGACTGGCGGGCGTCCCTGCGCACCGGCAAGCCGGTGGTGCGGTCCTTTACCGAGGAACGCGACCGCCCGGCCTTGATCGTGGTCGACCAACGCATGTCGATGTTCTTTGGCTCGGTGCGCAGTTTCAAATCGGCAGTCGCCGCCGAGTTGGGGGCGCTGGCGGCGTGGATGGTATTCGGCGCGGGCGACCGGGTTGGCGGCGTGGTGTTCAACGATGAGCGCATCGACGCCGTGGCCCCGCTGCGCAGCCGCAAGCGGGTCGAAGCCCTGTGCAGCCGCATCGTGCAGCATAACCAGGCGCTCAACGCCAGCAATCCCGACCATGAAGGCGACGGGCAACTGGACAAGGTCTTGCAGCAGTGCCTGGCCCTGGCCGGGCATGACCATTTGATCTGCATCGTCAGCGACTTTGCCGGCGCCGGGCCGCGCACCCTGCAGCTGTTGCGGCAACTGTCGGCCCACAATGATGTGATCGCCCTGCAAGTCTACGATCCACTGGCCCTCAACGTGCCCAGGACCGGCCAACTGCGCGTGACCCAGGGCCAGCTGCAAGTGGAGCTGGCGGTGCAGAAACAGCAGGTGCGCCAACCCTTGGGGGATTTTCTGGGCGGGCGCTTGAAGGCTGTCGCCAGCCTGTTACGCCGCAGCCAGGTGCCGTTGCTGATGTTCAGCACCGCGCTGCCCGCCGCCGATCAGTTGCGTGACGAACTGGGCAGGCGTCGTTGAACAGCCAGGTGCCGAGCATCGAACAGCTGCAAGAGCTGGGCTTGCCCGCGCCCGTCAGCTATTGGCCGCAGACCTGGGGCTGGTGGGTCCTGCTGGGGCTGCTGGTCCTGGGCCTGTTGGCGTGGGCAGCACGGGCCTGGTTGAAATGGCGACGCAATGCCTATCGCCGTGAAGCCCTGGCGCGACTGGATGCCCTGGACGATCTACGTGAGCTGCCAACGCTGCTCAAGCGCGTAGCCCTGTCGATGCCCTTGGCACCCGAGGAGCAGCAACGCGTGCCGACCCTCAATGGCGCCCAGTGGCAAGCCTTCCTGCAACGTCATGGCGGCGCGGATGTGCCGGCAGACCTCAGCCGGCAACTGGCCGAGTTGGCTTATGCCCCGGCAGACGCACTGTCGCCGGAACAACGCACACGCCTGCTGGCCCAATGCCGAACCTGGGTGGAGGCTCATCATGTGGCAGCTTGATTACCCCTGGCTGTTGCTTCTGCTGCCATTGCCCTGGCTGGCCTGGCGCTACCTGCCCGACTACCGCGAGGCCCGCAGCGCCGTACGTGTACCGTTTTTTACGGGCATGAGCCGTGCAGTGGGGCAAAAACCTGCGACCAGTGGCAGCCAAGGCAATCGCGCGCAACTGATGCTCAACCTGTTGGTGTGGGGCCTGCTGGTGCTGGCCATCGCCCGCCCGGTCTGGGTCGAAAAACCCATCGAACGCCAACAGCCGGTGCGCGACCTGATGCTCGCCATCGACATATCCCAGTCCATGCAGACCGAGGATTTCACCGACGCCAGTGGCCAGAAAATCGACCGTCTGACGGCGGTCAAGCAAGTGGTGCAGGGCTTTATCCAGCGCCGCAAGGATGATCGCCTGGGCCTGATCCTGTTCGGCAGCGGCGCCTATCCCCAGGCGCCATTGACCCTGGACCATGCCAGCCTGGCGCTGTTGCTCGATGACAGCGGCATCGGCATGGCCGGGCCCAACACCGCAATTGGCGATGCCATCGGCTTGAGCCTGAAACTGCTGGACGCGGCCCACGAACAGGAAAAAGTGCTGATCCTGCTCACCGACGGCAACGACACCAGCAGCGCCATCACCCCGGAACACGCGGCCAGCATGGCGGCAGCCAAAGGCGTGGTGATCCATACCATCGGCATTGGCGACCCGAGTGCGTCGGGCGAAGCCAAGGTCAACCTGAGTGCCTTGCAGCAGATTGCCGAAACCACGGGCGGGCGTTATTTACGTGCCGAAAACCGCGACACCCTGGACCAGGTCTACGCCACCCTGGACCAACTCACCCCCCATCAAGTGAAAACCCTCAGCCACCAGCCCAAGCGCGATCTGTTCTGGCTGCCGCTGACCGCGGCCCTGAGCCTGTTTGCGCTGTATCACCTGATTGCCGTGGCATGGCCGCACCGCCCAAGACGGGAGGCCGCTGATGGCGTTCAACCTCAATGACTTGCACTTGCTGCGCCCAGCCTGGCTGTTGCTGGCGCTGATCGGCGTGCTGTTGCCGATGCTGTGGCGGCGCAGCCGCGATCTGCAACACCGCCTGCGCGGCAATATTGCGCCCCATCTGTTACCACATCTGCTGTTGATGCCCAGCGACCCCCACCGCCTGCGGCCCGTACATCTGGCCAGTGCGCTGTTGGTGCTCGGCGCCCTCGCCGCTGCCGGGCCGACCTGGGAACAGGACCGCCCGGACTTCCTGGAAAACCGTGCGCCGTTGATCATTGCCCTCGACCTGTCGCCGTCCATGGACACCATCGATGTGCCACCCACCCGCCTGGAAGCGGCCAAGCACACATTGCACGACCTGATTGCGCGCCGCAGCGGCGCGCGCACCGCGCTGATCGTCTACGCTGGCAGTGCGCACCTGGTGTTACCGCCCACCGATGACCCTGCGTTGCTGGACAGCTTTATCCAGGCCTTGAGCAGCGACTTGCTCACCCGGCCGGGCAAGGACGTGGCCGGGGTTATCGCGCAGGCCAAGCGCCTGCTAGCGGCAGAACAAGCCCCCGGTACCTTGCTGCTGATAAGTGACGGTGCCGACGCCACGCAACTGCCGCGCCTCAAGGCGTTATTGGCCGACAGCCCGCTGCAAGTATTGATCCTGGCCGTAGGCAGCAATCCCGCCAGCTTTGACGCCCCCGCCCTGAAACAACTGGCCGCTGCCACCGACGCACCACTGGGCAGCCTGACCCTCAATGACGACGATCTCGACTGGGTGGAGCTGCACGCCCAGCAGCATTTCCAGGATGCCGATGAGCAACAGCGCGCCCTGCAATGGAAAGACGCCGGTTACTGGCTCTGCTGGCCGCTGTTGCTGGTGGCGCTGCTGTGCATTCGTCGCGGCTGGAGCCTGAACTGGGCTGCCGTGTTGCTGCTGGGGCTGCTCCTGCCACCCCAGCCTGCCCAGGCCAATGCCCTGGCCGATGCGTTCCTCACCGCCGATCAACAGGGCCGCTGGGCCTTTGAGCACCATCACTACCCCGCCGCCGCCCAACTGTTTGTCGACCCCTACTGGAAAGGCATCGCCGCCTACAACGCCGCCGACTATGACCTGGCCCTGGCCACCTTCGCCCAACTCGACACCGCGCAGGCAGCGTTCTACCAGGGCAATATCTACGTGCGCCGCTTCAAGTTCGACCAGGCCATCAGCGCCTATCAGCAAGCCTTACAACACCAGCCGGACTTTCCCCAGGCCAGCGCCAACCTGGCATTGGCCATAGCCTTGAAAAAAGACACCGAAAGCGCAGCCGACAACACCCCCGAGGTCAAGCCCGACGCCCTCAAGTTCGACAAGACGCCCGGCAAGGGCCAGACCAAGACGGTGCAGACCGAACAGGCCAGCAGTGATGCCTTGTGGCTGCAGAACCTGAGCACTTCGCCGGCCAATTTCCTGCGACGTAAATTCAGCCTGCAAGATCAAGGTGCGGGCCATGAATAGGTATGCCCTGCTCGGCCTGCTGTTCTGCGCCCCGCTCTGGGCGGGCGAGCCGCAACTCAAGGTGCAGGTGCAACTGCTGCCCGGCCCGCAGGTGGTGGTGGGCGAGCAAGTGCAGTTGCAGGTCGATGTGCTCACCGACACCTGGTTCACTGCCGCCGCCAGCCTGCCAGCCTTGCAATTACCGGGGGCGCGGGTGGATGCACCGGGCGGCGAGTCCGAGCACCTGACCCAGGTGATCGACGGCCAGACCTTCTTTGGCATGCGCTACCGCTACCGGATCACCCCCAATGTGGCCCAAGACTTCAACGTGCCCTCCCTGACCATCAGTGCCCAGCCGGGCCAGGCCAGCGCCCCGTTGATCGCCCACAGCACACCACTGGCCTTCAAGGCCTCGCGACCGCCCGGTTTCGCCCCCGGCGAACACCTGCTGGTGGCCGCCGACGTGCGCCTGGCACAACAGCTCAGCACCTCGGCGAGCCCTTTGCACGTCGGCGACAGCCTGACCCGCACCGTCACCCTGCAAGCCGACAACACCCCGGCACTGTCCTTGGCCGCGCCACCCCAGGCCACGGTTCAAGGCCTGCGTGCCTACCCACAGGCGCCCATGATCAGCAACCTGGATAACGGGCGCGGCACACTCACTGGCGGGCAGCGCGTGGATCGCTGGGTGTACCGGATCGAACAGGCGGGTCATTACCAACTACCCGCGATCCGCGTGAAATGGTGGGACAGCCGCAACCATCGCCTGCAAGTGGCGCAATTGCCGGCCATCAACGTCGAAGCCCTGGCCGGTAGCACCTACGCCCCGACCTTTTCCATCGCCCAAGACCTCAAGGACCTCGGCCAGCACAGCCGCTGGCAACTGTCGCGCCATGCCCTGGCCTGGAGCGCGGCGCTGGTGCTGCTGGCGCTCGCCGGCTACCTGCTCCGCGTGCTGTGGCCACGGGTTCCCCCTCTGTGGCGACGGGCCTGGACAACATTGCGCTGGACCTGCCGTCAACTACGCTTGCAACCACTGAACCCTCGTCGCGAAAAGGATTTCCCATGACGTCTCTGCGCCGCACCCTACCCTTGCTGCTGCTCCTGAGCTTCCCGGTGCTGGGCGCCGACCCACTGCCTTCCTGGAATGAGGGCCCGAGCAAACAGCACATCATCGAGTTCGTCCAGGCGGTGACCGCCGAGGGTTCGACGGACTATGTCAAACCGGCCGAGCGCATCGCCGTGTTCGATAACGACGGCACTCTGTGGACCGAGCAACCGGCGTATTTCCAGGTGCTGTTCGCATTCGATGAAATCAAACGCCTGGCGCCCCAGCATCCGGACTGGCGCACCACCCAGCCCTTCAAGGCAGTGCTGGAAAACGACCATCAGGCCCTGGCCCAGAGCGGCATGGACGGCCTGCTGAAAATCATCGGCGCGACCCATACCGGGATCAGCACCGAGACCTTTATCGCCAATGCCAAGGCCTGGTTGACCCAGGCCCGCCACCCGAAAACCGGCAAACCCTACACCGAGATGATCTACCAGCCGATGCTGGAAATGCTCGACTACCTGCGCAGCCAGCAATTCAAGACCTACATCGTCTCCGGCGGCGACACCGCATTCATGCGCGCCTTTGCCGAAGTGGTCTACGGCGTGCCGCCGGAACAGGTGATCGGCAGCACCTTCGTGACCCAGTTCCAGATCACCGACGGCACCCCGCACATCCTGCGCACTGCCAAGTTGGCCCACAACGACGATGGCCCGGGCAAGCCGGAAAGCATCGACGCGATCATCGGCCGGCGCCCGATCCTGGCCTTCGGCAACTCCGACGGCGACCTGCAGATGCTGCAGTGGACGGCCGCTGGCAAAGGCAAACGCTTGATGGGGCTGGTGCACCACACCGACGCCACGCGCGAGTGGGCCTATGACCGCAAATCTTCCGTCGGGCGCCTGGACAAGGCGCTGGATGAGGCAAACACCCAAGGTTGGACTGTGGTGGATATGGCCGCCGAATGGCGCCGTATCTACCCCTTCGAGCCGGTGGTGCAACAGCAGGTGCAATAAGAAAAGACGTCGCGATGGACTGTAATAAACGTTGGTCGCAGGTACTGCGGCTCAAGCCAATATAGGAGCAGGTCTTATGACTCGCATACGCAAGTGGCTACCGAAGCTGGCCCTGGTGGCGGCTTCAGTGATGGGGGCCGGGGCAACCGCCTTGGCCGCCGAAAAGCCGAATATCCTGGTGATATTCGGCGATGACATCGGGCAAACCAATATCAGCGCCTATTCCATGGGCGTGGTGGGCTACAAGACCCCGAACATCGACCGCATCGCCAAAGAAGGCATGATGTTCACCGATTACTACGCCGAGAACAGCTGTACCGCCGGGCGTTCATCCTTTATCACGGGCCAGACGCCGTTGCGCACGGGCTTGTCGAAGGTCGGCGCACCGGGCGCATCGGTGGGCCTGCAAAAGCGCGATATCACCATCGCCCAGGCCCTCAAGTCACTGGGCTATGCCACCGGCCAGTTCGGCAAGAACCACTTGGGTGACAAAGACGAATACCTGCCGACCAACCACGGTTTCGACGAGTTTTTCGGCAACCTCTACCACCTCAATGCTGAAGAGGAACCCGAGCGGCCCTATTGGCCCAAGGACGACCCTGACTTCGTCAAGGCCAACTCGCCGCGTGGGGTAATCCACAGTTTTGCCGACGGCAAGATCGAGGACACCGGTGCCTTGACCACCAAGCGCATGGAGACCATCGACGACGAAACCACCGCTGCCGCCCAGGCGTTCATCAAGAAGCAGGCCGAGGCCGACAAGCCGTTCTTTGTGTGGATGAACACCACCCGCATGCACTTGTTCACCCATGTGCGTGAGTCGATGAAGGGCCAGAGCGGCATGCCCGGCAACGAGTATGCCGATGGCATGCTGGAGCATGACGGCGACGTCGGTAAACTCCTGCAAACCCTCGACGACCTGAAAATCGCCGACAACACCATCGTGGTCTACACCACTGATAACGGGCCGAATCAGTTCTCCTGGCCGGATGCGGCGACCACGCCGTTTCGCAACGAGAAGAACTCCAACTGGGAAGGTGCCTATCGCGTGCCGGCGATGATTCGCTGGCCGGGCAAGATCAAGCCGGCCGAGGTCTCCAACGAGATGTTCTCGGGCATGGACTGGTTCCCGACCCTGCTCGCGGCCGCGGGTGATACCGAGGTCAAGGACAAGCTGCTCAAAGGCTGGGCGCCCACCGCAGGCGGTGGCAATTTCAAGGTGCACCTGGATGGTTTCAACCAACTGCCGTACCTGACAGGCCAGCAACCCAAGGGCGCACGCGACGAGTTCTATTACTTCAACGATGACGGGGTGCTGGTTTCGGCGCGCTTTGGCAACTGGAAAGCCGTGTACTGCGAACAGCGCGCGCCCGGTGGGTTCAAGGTGTGGAGCGAGCCGTTCGTGTGCCTGCGGGTACCGAAGATCTTCAACTTGCGCATGGACCCGTTTGAGCGGGCAGACATCGTCTCTGATCAGTATTACGACTGGAGCACGAAAAACGTCTACCTGGTTGCGGTAGCGGTGACCAAATCGGCGAAGTTCCTCCAAACCTTTGTCGAATACCCACCGAGCCAGAAACCGGCGAGCTTCAGCATCGACCAGATTCGTGCAGCGGTGGATGCGAAGATTGCCGAGAAGGCTAAAGCACAGCCTGCACAATAAAGGGCTGAACGCCGCTCACCCAGGGTGAGCGGCATTTTTATGTAGGCGCGAGCTTGCTCGCGAAAAATGCAAGCGCGCCGCGTTTATCCAGAATGTGCGCGTAATCGTTGGCGTTTTTCGCGAGCAAGCTCGCTCCTACAGGGGGCTCCACTCAATGTCTTCACGCTCCGCTGCCATGGTTCAAACTCAAATCACCTCCACCCTGCTGATCCCCGCCCTGCTGCTGTTCACCTCCGGCGCCGCCGCCCTGGTGTATCAGGTGCTATGGATCAAGCAGTTGTCGCTGGTGGTCGGGGTCGAGGTCTATGCCATTACCACTGGGATCAGTGCGTTCTTTGCCGGGCTGGCCCTGGGCAGCCTGCTGTTTGGCCGCTGGGCCGACCGTTTCGCCCGGCCGCTGGTGCTGTACGCGGCACTGGAAATTTTTGTCGCCGTGCTGGGGGTCAGCGCCACGCTGGCCCTGGGCATGGCCGCCAGCCCGTTTGCCTGGCTGGAGCAACGCATCGGCCTGTTGGCCTGGAGCCTGCCCTTCATCCTGGTCGGTCTGCCTGCCTTGTTGATGGGCGGCACCCTGCCAGTGCTGGTGCGCGCCCTCAACGTCGATGCCAAGGACCTGGGCCAGGCCGGTGGCCGACTGTATGCCGCGAACACCGCCGGGGCGATCGTCGGCACCTTGCTCACCGCCTTTGTGCTGATCGCCACCTTTGGCGTGCGCGGCAGTGCCCTGGTGGCCGCCCTGCTCAACCTGCTGGCCGCCGTCGGCGCCTTGTTGTATGTGCGTCATCGCGCGACGGCGGCCAGCGTCCCGTCCAAGACGCAGCCGGCGCGCCTGGCACTGGTGCTGTATGCCATCGCCGGTGGCGTGGCCCTGGGTTACGAAGTGGTCTGGTCGCAATCGATCGTGCAGTTCATGAGCACCCGCACCTACGCCTTTGCGGTGGTGTTGGCCACCTACCTGGCCGGGTTGTTTATCGGCAGCCAACTCATGGCGCGCCGGGTCGAACGCCTGCGCGATCCCTGGGGCGTGTTCGGCCTGTTGATCGCCGGGGCCGGGCTGGTGGCCCTGCTGGAAATCGCCCTGCTGGGCCGTTGGCTGGTGCTGTTGCAAACCCAGGCCGAGGCGCTGGTGCTGAGCCTGGGCGGCTCTGAGTTGGCGGGCATGAGCGCGCGTTTTGCGATGGCCGCCCTGTGCATTGTGTTTGTGCCCACCCTGTTGCTGGGCGCGGCGTTTCCCCTGGCGTTGCGCCTGAGTGTGGGCAGCGCGCATGTGGGCGGGGATGTGGGCGCGGTAGTGGCGTTCAACACCCTGGGCGGGATTGTCGGCGTCATGCTCTGCGGCTTTGTGCTGATTCCCTGGCTGGGTCTGGTGCGCACCCTGGGCCTGCTGGCAGTGATTGCCGGCGCGGTAGGTTACATCGCGGCACGGCGTGGCCATGGGGTGAAAAGGGGTCGGCGCCAGGCGGTAGCGGCTCTGGGCCTGTTGTCGCTGGCCGTGGCCCTGCTGACCCCCGTGGATCGCCTGGCCAACTTGTTGCCCGGTGCACGCAATGCCAGCCTCAAGTTTTACCAGGAAGGACGCGGTGCCACGGTCGCCGTGGTCACCCAGGGCAAAGGTGCACGGGCCTTTCAACGCCTGTATATCCAGGGCGTTTCCAATACCGGCGACGCCATGCCATCCCTGCGTTATATGCGCATCCAGGCCCTGCTGCCGCTGCTGATCCATAACGGCGAACCCCGCTCGGCCCTGGTGATCGGCTTTGGCACCGGTATCACCGCGGGAGCACTGTTGCGTTATCCGGGGCTGGAACAACGGGTGGTCGCCGAGTTGCTGCCTGCGGTGGTGCAAGCGGCGCCCCTGTTCAAGGGCAACTACAACGCCGCCAGCGATCCCGGCGTGCAAGTGCGCTTGCGCGACGGTCGCCAGGAACTGCTGCGCAGCCCCCAGGCCTACGACTTGATCACCCTGGAGCCGCCACCGCCCTCCGCCGCCGGCGTGGTCAACCTGTATTCGCGCGACTTCTATCAATTGGCCGCGCGCCGCCTGGAGAAACACGGCCTGCTGGCCCAATGGCTGCCACTGCCAACACAGAACATCGAAGATTCGCAGTCATTGGTGCGCAGCTTTCTCGATGTGTTTCCCTACGCCAGCCTGTGGACCAGCGAATTCCACGAAATGCTGCTGGTGGGTTCCATGGAGCCCATCGAGCTGGACGCCGCGCGCATCCGCCAGCGCTTCGAACAAGCCCCGGTACGCAGTGCCCTGGCCGAGGTCGGCATTGATTCGGCAGCGACCTTGCTGGCCACCTGGGTCACCGATCGCAATGGGCTGGAGCGTTTTGCCGGGCAGGCCCTGGCGGTCACCGATGATCAACCACGCATCGAATACGCACCATGGGTGCGCAGCCAGGAGATCAAGCGGGTATTGCCGGCATTACTGGACTTGCGGGTAAGCGCACCGCTGCGCAATGCCGACCCGGCATTCTCGCGGACCCTGGACGCAGAGCAGCAACGCCTGATGCAGTTCTACCGCGCCAGCCTGCATGCCTACGAAGGTGATCGCGCGGCGTGGGGGCGGGATATCCGGCAAGTGTTGCAGGAAGATGGCGCCAACCCGTATTACCGCTGGTTTGTCGGCGATTGACGTGTAGGAGCTGGCTTGCCAGCTCCTACCGTGAGGGCGGGTTATTGGGTTTTGAGCTTGACGTACGACTGATGCAGGTCCGCCGCCCAGCCATCCATCACAGCCTTCACGTCGGCTGCTTTCATGACCTGGGTATCGTTGTCCAAAGGCTTGCCCGTGCCTTTACGCACGACTTGGGCAATCACGCGGCCGCTGTCACCATCGAGAAACTGCGCCTCGGTACCCAGGGTGGTTTCCTGGTCGCGAATCCCGGTGCCAGTGCTGACCGCTGCTGCCACCAGGGCGACCGGAATGAATTCGTAGGGCTTGAGGCCTTCAGTCTTGCGACTGACAGCAGTAATGGCCGCCCGCACCACAATCACCCCAGGGCCCGGTGCATTGGCCAGTGGCAGTGACTTGACCAGCTCACGCTTGAGCGCCTGGTTGTAGTACTCGTTGATGCTGCGCAAAGTGTCTTCGGGAATCTGCGCGGTGGCCTGGGGCTTGGGGAAGAACTGGGTCGGCTCGATGTACACCGAGGTGTAGCGGTTCAGATTCAGCTTGGGATCGACCCAGCGCATCACCTCTGCGCCCGACGGCGACTTGGCTTCGCGTAAATGACTGTAGTCCGAGAGAAAGCCCGAGTATTCGTCCGGCTGGGGGACTTTACTCGCGCACCCGGCAACCCCGAGTGAGGCAATACACAGTGTGCTGATCATTAGCCCTAGCTTCATGGTGCGACTCCTTGGTGTTTATCGTCGAAATGTGAAGTTACAGGTATAGCCAACTCTTGGGAAATAACCTGCCGGTTGCGCGCATGTGCGGCTTATTTCACCGCATCGATTTGACAGGCATCCAACCTGCGTCAAAGCTGCACACAGCTAAAGCACGCCGTAGAGCGTCAACGCATCGGACATCGGAAGTCGTATGCCCAAGGTTACCCACCGTGATTCACCCCGTCGCTATCTCTACCCACTGTTGATTGCCGTTGTGCTGCTGGCGATGGCCGGGATCTGGCTGTTCCTCCAGGCCAGTACGCCCAGGCTGCCGTTACCGGTGCCTGCACCTGTGGCAGTGGTGGCCAAACCGGCGGCGCTGCCACCTGCGCAAATGGTCGACGAGCAACAGTGCCAGGGTTGCCATCAACCCCAGGCCAAGGACTGGCAAGGGTCGCACCATCAACTGGCGATGCAGCTGGCAACGCCTGCAACAGTGCCGGCTGACTTCAATAATGCAGCGTTCCAGGGCGAAGGCGAGACCACCCGGTTCTTTCGCCGGGGCGATGAGTTCTGGGTCAACACCCCTGGCGGCGACGGCAAGGCCTTGGACTTCAAGGTCGCCTACACCTTCGGCATCGCGCCCTTGCAGCAATACCTGATCGACGTCGGCGATGGACGCTTGCAGGCCCTGGGCGTGGCCTGGGATACCGAAAAAAACCGCTGGTTCCACCTCTATCCCGGCCAAGGCGTGAACTTCAAGAACCCGCTGCACTGGAGCAAATCGAGCCAGAACGCCAATTTCATGTGCGTGGAATGCCACACCACCGGCTATAAACGCAACTTCGATGCGGCCGGCAACACCTTCGACAGCCAATGGAACAGCCTCGGCGTCGGCTGCCAGGCCTGCCATGGCCCAGCGTCCAACCATGTGCAATGGGCGGCAAAAAAAGGCGACCTGCTGCATGCCGGTTTTGCCGTGGACTTGAAGGACAAGGACGCCACTGTCGAACTCGAAACCTGCGCCCGCTGCCACGCCCGTCGTGCACCATTGGGTGACGGCTATACCGTAGGCAAACGCCTGATGGACGACTACCTGCCCAGCGCCCTCACCCGCGAACTGTATGCCCTGGACGGCAAGATCAAGGACGAGGTGTTTGAGCACGGCTCCTTCGCCCAAAGCAAGATGGCCGACAAAGGCGTACGTTGCACCGACTGCCACAACCCCCATAGCAACCAACTGAAAGCCCCCGGCAATGGCGTGTGCCTGCAATGCCACAACACCGCGGGCAAGGCCGCTGTTGCCTCGGTAGATGGCCGGGGTTTGCAGGCCAAGAACTACGAAGCACCGGAGCACACGCGCCATGTCGCCGGGCAGCCCGGGTCGTTTTGCGTCGATTGCCATATGCCCGGCAAGGTCTACATGGGCAATGACTTTCGTCATGACCACAGTTTCAGCATTCCCAACCCCGAGCGCGCCGCCAGGCTCGGTACCCCGGACGCCTGCCTGGCCTGCCACCAGGGCAAGGCCGGCGACAAGATCACCGCGCAATTCAAACTGTGGGACCACAGCCAGGCACTCCAGGCCCCGCGCTACGACGAAAGCCTGGCGTTGATTCGCGGCGGCCAGCCGGGCGCTGCACAAGCGCTGTATCAGCAGTTGGCGCGCAATAATCTGCCGGCAATCCAACGCGCCACGCTGCTGGCCGAATTGGTCAACTACCCGAGCGAACAGGCGCTGAAACTGGCGACCAAGGACCTGGGCCACCCTGCCCCACAGGTGCGCGAGAGTGCGCTACGGGCGGTCAGCGCCTTTGTGCCACCCGCCGAGCGCATCACGCTGTATGCCCCCCTGCTGAAGGACCCGGTGCGGGCGGTGCGCATCCTCGCCGCGCGGGATCTGCTCAGTGTCGCGGCGCAAGGCCTGGGCCCGGCCTGGGAGCAGGCCATCGGAGAGTATGAAAACGTGCAACTGAGCCTGCAGGAACGCGCCGAAGCCAACCTCAACCTGGCCATGCTGTACCAGGCCAGCGGCCGCGCTGGTCAGGTCGAAGCCCAACTGCGCACCGCACTGCTGCGCGACCCGGACTTCTACCCGGCACTGGTGACCCTCGTGCAGTGGCTGGAGGCCAACGGCCGTGGCGAAGAAGCCCGGCGCCTGGTGGCCGATAACCTCAAGCAGCATCCCGAAGCCGCGTTGCTGCAACACACCCAGGGGCTGATGCTGATTCGCCAGGGCAATACGGCACCAGCGCTGGCGCATTTGCGTGAGGCGGCCCGCCTGGAACCGGGCAACGGGCAGTACAGCTTTGTGCTGGCGGTGGCGTTGCACGACGGTGGCCAGGTCGACAAGGCCTGCCAGCAGTTGGAAGACCTGCTCAAGCGCCAACCGTATAACCGTAATGCGCGGTTGTCGTTGATCCAGTACTACCTGGAGAACGGCCAGGAACCCAAGGCGCAGGTGGTGATGCAATCGTGGAAGCAGTTGAATCCACAAGACCCGGCCTTGAAATAACTAGGCCTGATCTTCAAGGGGGGGGCAGTGAGATACAACCGAACGCCGGTTGATCTAAGCGCCATAGCCGATGATGAGCGATTCCGCTTTTGGCAGTTTGTCGTTTTAAAACGCTACAGACCAAGATAAAAACCATAAAACCATATCAGCCGAGGAATAACTGATGTTTTATGGCCTAAATTCTGATCCGTATTAATGTAGTTTTTCTGAGTCTGTTTTGTTTTCCATGGATTTCCTACAGTGCCCGGGACTTGAAACCGTGGAAGACTGACCATGAGCACAGCATCAACCGGGCAGGCCTATAACTATAAGGTTGTCCGTCAATTCGTCATTGCCACCGTGGTGTGGGGCGTCATCGGCATGGCCATGGGGGTGTGGATCGCCTCGCAACTGGTGTGGCCGGACATGAACCTGGACTTGCCCTGGACCACCTTTGGCCGGTTGCGGCCGCTGCACACCAGCCTGGTGATTTTCGGCTTTGCCGGCAGCGCGCAATTTGCCGCCAGCTACTACGCGGTACAACGTACCTGCCAGGTGCGCCTGTACTCCGATTGGCTCGCCGCTTTCACCTTCTGGGGTTGGCAGTCGGTGATTGTGATCATGCTGGTCACCCTGCCCCTGGGCTACACCACCACCAAGGAATACGCCGAGATCGAATTCTCCGGCGCGGTGTGGATGACCGTGGTGTGGGTGGCCTACGCCATCGTGTTCTTCACCACCGTGGTGCAGCGCAAGACCCAGCACATCTACGTCGGCAATTGGTTCTTCGGCGCGTTTATCGTGGTGATCGCCATGCTGCACGTGGTCAACCACCTGTCGATCCCGGTGGACTGGTTCAAGTCCTATCCGGTGTATTCCGGGGCCACCGACGCCATGGTGCAGTGGTGGTACGGGCATAACGCGGTAGGGT
Organism: Pseudomonas sp. FH4; assembly: GCF_000510915.2. Classification (NCBI taxonomy): domain Bacteria; kingdom Pseudomonadati; phylum Pseudomonadota; class Gammaproteobacteria; order Pseudomonadales; family Pseudomonadaceae; genus Pseudomonas; species Pseudomonas sp. FH4. Next base: position 264,650 of record NZ_AOHN01000019.1, read on the forward strand.
TTTTCCTGACCACCGGGTTCCTGGGAATGATGTATTACTTTGTGCCCAAGCAGGTCGGGCGGCCGGTGTATTCCTATCGCCTGTCCATCGTGCATTTCTGGGCGTTGATCACCCTGTATATCTGGGCCGGCCCCCACCACCTGCACTACACCGCGCTGCCGGACTGGGCCCAATCGTTGGGCATGGCCATGTCGCTGATCCTGCTGGCGCCCAGTTGGGGCGGGATGATCAACGGCATGATGACCCTCTCGGGCGCCTGGCATAAATTGCGCACCGACCCGATCCTGCGGTTTTTGGTGTTGTCGCTGGCGTTCTATGGCATGTCGACCTTTGAAGGTCCGATGATGGCGATCAAGACGGTCAACGCCCTGTCCCACTACACCGACTGGACCATCGGCCACGTCCACGCAGGCGCCCTGGGCTGGGTAGCGATGATCACCTTTGGCTCGCTGTACCACATGATCCCCAAAGTCTTCGGCCGTGAGCAGATGTACAGCGTGCCGCTGATCAACCTGCACTTCTGGCTGGCAACCATCGGCACGGTGCTGTACATCGCCTCGATGTGGGTCAACGGCATCACCCAGGGCCTGATGTGGCGGGCAGTCAACGACGACGGCACCCTCACCTACTCCTTCGTCGAAGCCTTGCAGGCCAGCCACCCGGGGTTTGTAGTGCGGTTTGCCGGCGGCGTGTTCTTCCTCGGCGGCATGTTGCTGATGGCCTACAACACCTGGCGTACGGTACGGGTCGCGGACTTGAAGGTGGCGCACAGTGATGCGCAGATCGCCTGATGTGGGAGGTTATCTTTAACCTGGCGACGGTGATCTGCCTGTATGGCGCTGTGGAATATTGCCTGCGGGACCCGTCCGGGGAAGCCTTGGACGAGGCCAGTTTGATTCCGTTTGCCGACGACCCGCAAGTGGCACGGCGGGTCGAGTTGGCGACGGGCAAGCAGGTCAAGGCAGTGGCGCCTGAGGAGGCCAGGCCCGGTTGGGGCAACGTAGAGGTCTGAAGGCCTGCTGGGTTTTGTATGGGAGCGGGCTTGTGTGGGAGCGAGCAAGCCCGCTCCCACATTTGATTTGCGGTGATACCCGGAATCAGCCGCGCTCGCGAGGGATCAGGCTCTGCAACTGCAAGGCCAGGAAGTTGGCATCAAAGGCAAAGGTGTCCGGGTCTTTCAGGCCATTGGTTTTCTTCCACAGCCAATCATTGGACCCCGGCAGCAATACCAGAGAAATACTGCCGTAGCGCGCAGCGGTCAGCCCCATCACCGACAACGAAATCAAGCCACCCGCCCCCATCACATCCGGCACGAACTCCACCGGTTTTCCGGCAATATGAATGGTCAACTTCTCGGTCTTGAAGGTCGAAGTCTCCACCGGCACGCTCGGCCCGGACGCCACATAGGCCTCACGCTGCACCTCCAGCAAGCCGTCACTCTTGACCGGCGCCAGCCATTGCTCGATCTGGCCGTACAGCTCGGTGATTTTCTGGGTCCAGTGGGCTGACTGCACCTCGAACTGCTGGCGCTTGTGCGCTTCGCTGTCGGCGTAATGACGAAGCATCTCGCCCAGTTGCTGTACATCGTCCATTGCGGTGTTCCTCGGGGACTGCAAACAACGATCATGGCAGATGCCGCACCGCCGCGTATGACTAACGCACCCGTGTTGGGTAAGGTGTGCCTTTCGCCCAACAGTTTGAGGAGCTTGGCATGCGTACCATCGGCCTAATCGGCGGCATGAGCTGGGAGTCCAGCGCCGAGTATTACCGGATCATCAACCAGCAGGTCCGCGACCGGTTGGGGCCGCTGCGCTCGGCACAAATCCTGCTGTACAGCGTCGACTTCGGCCCGGTGGAACAGGCCCAGCACGCCGGGCGCTGGGATGACGCGGCGCAGATCCTGCAAGACGCCGCACGCCGTCTGCAAGCCGGTGGCGCCGATTGCATTGTGCTGTGTACCAACACCATGCATTTGGTGGCACCGCAGATCGAAGCCGCCGTGTCGGTACCGTTCCTGCACATTGCCGATGCGGCGGGCGCGGCGGCAGTCAAGGCCAATACCCTGACCGTCGGCCTGCTGGGCACAGCGTTCACCATGGAACAGGATTTTCTCAAGGCGCGCCTGGCGGCCCAGGGCTTGAACGTACTGGTGCCTGACGCCGACGAGCGCCGCGCCGTGCACCGGATCATCTATGAAGAGTTGTGCGTCGGGGTGATCAGCGAGGCGTCACGCCAGGTTTACCAACAGGCCATCGCGAACCTCGCGTCCCGTGGCGCCCAGGCGATTATCCTGGGGTGTACCGAGATTGGCCTGTTGATCAAGCCCGAGCACAGCGGTCTGCCCTTGCTCGACACCACCGAGCTGCATGCGCAGGCTGCGGTGGCGTTTGCCCTGGGGGATCAGGCGGTCTGACGCAGGCGAGCCATGCTCAGGGCATCGACAAATACGCCGTCACGCACGGCGTAATCGCGCAACCGGCCTTCGGTCTCGAAACCGAACTTGCGGTACAGCGCCTGGGCCGGCTCGTTGTCGACATACACCGTCAGTTCCACCCGGCGCAGGTTCATCCAGTTGTCGGCCACCTCCAGCGCCGCACCCAGCAACTGGGTGCCCACGCCCTGGCCCTGCCAGGCCACCGCCACCCCCATGCCGATACCGCCGACATGGCTTTGGCGACTGCGCGAATACTGCTCCAGGGTGCAATTGCCAATCACCTCACCGGCCTGCACCGCCACCAGCCTGAGCAGTCGCTCATTGGTATCCGCCAGGCGTTTGCGCCAGACCTCCAGTGATTGGAACGGCATCTGCAGCACCTGACGGCACACGGCCGGCTCGTTGTAGAGCGCATGCATGCCTTCGAGATGGGTTTCGGCAAAGCGCTGGATCACGATCTTGGAGTCAGGTGCAGGCATTGTGTTTCATCCTTTGAAAGACAAGTGGCCGATCAGTGTAGGCAGCGATATCACGCGCTGTCATCCCCGACTGCGTTGCGCGCCCAGCCGCCACACCCGTGCAATATCCGCCGCCCGCTCACGCAACAACCTCGGCGCTTCGCTGCAGGCCTGCTCCAGGCTCATCGGCCCGCCAGGCAAGGCGAACGCGGCGTCGACGCCATGGGCGTACATCTGCTCATAGCCCTCGCCCAAGGTGCCGGCGATCACGATGACGGGAACACCGTGCTGCTTGGCTACCCGTGCCACGCCAAACGGGGTTTTGCCGCGCAGGGTCTGGGCATCGAAACGGCCTTCGCCGGTGATTACCAGGTCGGCGCCGCGTACCGCATCTTCCAGGCCCACCAGTTCGGCGACCACGTCCACACCCGCGCGAAACTGCGCGCCGAGGAAGGCTTTGGCGGCAAAACCCAGGCCGCCTGCCGCGCCGCTGCCCGGCTCGTCGCGCACGTCCCGGGGCAAGACCTCGGCGCAGTGGTCGGCGAAGTGACCCAGGGCCTGGTCCAGTTGCGCGACTTGTTGTGGATTGGCGCCTTTTTGCGGGCCGAAAATCGCCGAGGCGCCATGGGGGCCGCACAGGGGGTTGTTGACGTCGGCGGCGATCTCGAAGCGCACCTGGGCCAGACGCGGGTCCATTGGTTCAAGATTGATGCGGGCCAACTGCGCCAGGGCCAGGCCGCCGCGCGCCAGCGTTGCACCTTGGGCGTCGAGCAGTTGCACGCCAAGGGCCTGCATGGCGCCGGCGCCGCCGTCATTGGTGGCGCTGCCGCCAATCGCCAGGATGATCCGCTGGGCACCCGCGTCCAGGGCGGCGCGGATCAGTTCACCAGTACCGAAGGTGCTACTGGCACAGGCATCGCGTTGCCCCGGCTGGACCAGTTGCAAGCCACTGGCTTCGGCCATTTCGATAATCGCCGTGGCACTCTCGGCCAACCAGCCCCAGCGAGCCTCAACGGTGCCGCCCAACGGGCCTTGCACGGTGCAACTGCGCAATTGGCCATGACAGGCCGCGAGTACCGAGTCCACCGTGCCTTCACCACCGTCCGCCATCGGGCACTTGATCAGTTCGGCATCGGGCCAGACCTGAGCCAACCCTTGGGCAATGGCCTGGGCCACGCCTTCGGCACTCAGGCTGTCCTTGAACGAGTCGGGGGCGATGATGACTTTCATGGGCTTTCTCCGGTTTTTATGACGCCCATGCTGCCAGTTGGCACCGGCAATGACGCCTGTCCGATGCACAAGCGTGGCTGGGGTTTGTTGTTCATTTCCACAAAAGCACCGGCGCCTACGGGGTTGGGGGCAGCAGTTGCACCCCCAGGTACAGCGCGAGCATGCCATCGAGGGTCAACGGGTCGACACCGCTCAATTCGGCGATGCGCTCCATGCGGTAGCGCAGGCTGTTGCGGTGGATGCCCAAGGCATCGGCGCAGGCCTGGCTTTGCCCGTCGTGCTCGCACCAACTGCGCAGCGTGGCCTGCAACTGGCCATTGCTGTCCTTGGCCAGGACCTTGCGCAACGGGTTGAGCAGTTCGTCGAGGGCATCGTCGTTGCGATGGCGCCAGAGCATTACCGGCAACCGGTAGCGATTGAGGGTCAGCAGGCGTGACTGGGGCAGCACGTCGCGGCCATAGGCGAGTAAGTCCGCCACGCGACGATAACAGCGGCGCAAGCCCGTCAAGCCATCGGCCTGCCCCCCCACAGCCACCCGCAGGACGTTCCAGCCGCAGGCATCGAGTTTTTCCAGCAGGCGCGGGTTGTCCATCGGCACCGACGCCGGGCGGCACCACAGCAACGAAAACTGCGCGGAGCTGACGCACCAGCTGTCCGGGTAACGCGATGCCAGCCAGGCTGCCAGCGCTTCGGCGGTCTGCCCCGGGCCCAATTCAAACAGGTAAGGAGTGCGCGGCAACTGCGGCTTGAGCCCCAGTTGCTGAGCCTCATCCACCAGGCGCGGCGATTCGCCGCTGTCGGCCAGCAGCAACGCCAGCAGATCATCACAGCGCTGGCGCCGCCATTGCTGCTCCGCCTGCTGGTGGCGCTGGCTGACCAGCATCTCCGCGGTCATGCGCACCAGCTCGGCATAGGTGCGCAGCAGCTGCGGTTCGCCACTGATGCCCAGCACGCCGATCAGGCGCTGGTCATGCAGCAACGGCAGGTTGATCCCCGGCGCCACGCCCTTGAGGTGCTTGGCGGTCTGGCTGTCGATTTCCACCACGCGACCGTTGGCCAGCACCAATTGCGCACCTTCATGGCGGGTATTGATCCGCTCCGGTTCGCCGCTGCCAAGGATCAGGCCCTGGCTGTCCATGACGTTGACGTTATAGGGCAAAATGGCCATCGTGCGATTGACGATATCCTGCGCCAGGTCATGATCGAGTTCGAACATGGGGCTAAATTCCTTGAAAGCGCTGCGTTACGCAATTGTTCAAAGGCACAGCGCAATGGATCGATCGCTGTGCGGGGGCACAAAGACACGGCACCGTCCCGTGACCGAGACTCTTGGGGCGATCAACGTTACCCTCGCATCGCGAAAAATCATAATAAAGAGAGAACGCCATGTCACAGAGCGCCGCCGCTACCCTGGCCAACGATGACGACAAAAACGCCGTCTACAAGCGCATCACCCTGCGCCTGATCCCCTTCATTTTCATCTGCTACCTGTTTAACTACCTGGACCGCGTCAACGTCGGCTTTGCCAAGTTGCAGATGCTCGACGCCTTGAAGTTCAGCGAGACCGTGTACGGCCTCGGTGCCGGGATCTTCTTTATCGGCTACGTGCTGTGTGGTGTGCCGAGCAACCTGGCACTGACCAAGTTCGGGCCACGGCGCTGGATTGCGCTGATGATGATCACCTGGGGCACCCTGTCTACCTGCCTGCTGTTCGTGACCACGCCGACGCACTTCTACACCTTGCGCCTGTTTACCGGTGCCGCTGAAGCGGGTTTCTTCCCGGGCGTGGTGCTGTACCTCTCGCAGTGGTTCCCGACGTTCCGTCGTGGGCGGATCATGGCGCTGTTCATGTCGGCGATCCCGGTGTCCGGCTTGCTCGGCAGCCCGTTCTCTGGCTGGATCCTCAACCACTTCGCCGCAGGCCAGGGTGGCCTGGCGGGCTGGCAGTGGATGTTCCTGCTGCAAGGCGTGCCGACCGTAATCCTCGGTGCCCTCGCCTACTTCCTGCTCAGCGACAGTTTTGCCAACGCCAAATGGCTGACCGCCCATGAACGCGCAGTGCTTGAAGCCGACCAGGCCACCGACCTGGCCAACAAGCCCAAGACCACCACTGATTCGCTGCTGGAAGTGTTCAAGAACCCGGCGATCTGGGCGTTCGGCCTGATCTACTTCTGCATCCAGAGCGGCGTGTACGCCATCAACTTCTGGCTGCCGTCGATCATCAAGAACATGGGCTTTTCCGACAACCTGGTAATTGGCTGGCTCAGTGCAATTCCGTATCTGCTGGCGGCGGTGTTCATGTTGCTGGTAGGCCGCTCTGCCGACCTGCGCAAGGAACGGCGCTGGCATTTGGTGGTGCCGATGCTGATGGGCGCTGTCGGCCTGATCATCGCAGTGAACTTCGCCACCACCCCAGCCATCGCCATCCTCGGCCTGACCATCGCCACCATGGGCGCCCTCACCGGCCTGCCGATGTTCTGGCCAGTACCCACCGCCATGCTCAGCGCCGGCGCGGCAGCGGGCGGCCTGGCGTTGATCAACTCCATGGGGCAGATGGCGGGTTTCTTGAGCCCGTATGTGGTGGGTTTTGTGAAAGATGCCACTGGGTCAACCGACCTGGCGTTGTATCTGCTGGCAGCGGTGATTGTCGCGGGTAGCGTGTTGGCATTGCGCATGACCCGTACCCTGAAGGCCTGACGCGCTCAAAAAAATGTAGGAGCCGCTTTTTGTGGGAGCGGGCTTGCTCGCTCCCACATTTGGTTGGGTGTTTACAACAGGCCGCCGCCGTCGAGGCCGATGATATCTGTGCCGAATGATCTAACCTCATAACCAAAACCGCTCTAGCACGGGCTCTTCAGCACTGTTCAAAATCGAACAGCAGTTCAACACAGGTGTAGTTTTTTGGCATAAGCGACACGCTGATTAAAACCAAATACCCCACAACAACGCCCTTCTGGTCTTGGCATGCTTTCTGCTCTATCCCTGCCAGAGATTGACTATACGAATAGAAACTCGCCTCCACTCGTAGCCAATCACAGGGAATGCACAATTGAAGTTGATCTCAAGGCCTCTGCCTCAACTCTCCTCCAGCTCGTTTAAAACCGTCAGTGCCCTGACCTTGATCCTCGCCTCCCAATGGGCCCACGCCGAGGAATCGCGCCTGCAGACCGTGACGGTGCAGGCGAGCAAGGTCACCGCCAGCGAAGATGCCCAGCTCAAGCTCGACGAGGTGGCCGGCGGCGTCAGCCTGGTCAAGGCCGCCGATGTCGAACGCGGCCGCTCAGCGACCCTGGAGGACACCCTCGCCTATCAGCCCGGCGTGTACGCGCAGTCGGCGGGCGGCAACGATGCCATCAAGATTTCCATTCGCGGCTCCGGGGCCAATACCTCGCCTGGGTATTTTCGCGAAGGCACCAAGTTCCTGTTCGATGGCCTGGCCCTGACCGGTTCCGGTGGCACGCCCTATGAGCTGCTGGAAACCCAGGGCCTGGACTACACCGAAGTGCTGCGCGGGGCCAATGCCTTCCAGTACGGCGCGCTGTCGTTGGGTGGCGCGATCAATATGGTGACCCACTCTGGCCTGACTGCACCGGGCAATCACGCGCGCTTCGAGGCCGGTAGCTTTGGCTGGCGCAAGCAGCAACTGAGCACCGGCGGCGTGGTGGACAACGGTGACTACTACGTCAGCCTGAGCAACTCCGAACGCGACGGTTACCAGGACTGGACCTTCACCAAAGCCAAGGGCGTGGTGACCAACTTCGGCTACCGTTTCAACCCCAAGCTGGAAACCCGGCTGTTCGTGCGCTACCGCGAGGAATACCACGAAAGCTCCGGCACCCTGACCAAGGCCCAGCTCAAGCACAACTCGTCGCAAACCAACCCGGTGGCCCTGGCCAGCCGCGATGATTCGACCAAGCGCGGATCGACCTGGGTCGGCAGCAAGACCACCTACACCTTCGACGATGACGCCACCCTGGATTTTGGCCTGGTCTACCACAACTACCCTCAGGTGCTGTACCGCAAGAGCACGGTCAACCCCAACTACTGGGACTGGCGCGACCTGAACCTGTCGCTGACCTACAACCGCAGCGACCAGATCCAGGGCCATACCAGCAACACATCCCTGAGCCTGACCAGCACCCAGCACCTACAGGCCGGGGTCAAGACCTACAACGGCAACCCCGCCTCCAGCACCTACGGCGCCCTGCAGAAACAGGCGCGCTACACCGGCTCGTTCGACCGCGTGTTTGCCGCCGGCAATGACCTGCAACTGACCGATCGCCTGTGGCTGTCCACCGGCCTGTCGCTGAGCCAGATCAAGCGCGATATCGAAGTGCGCTACTCGGACCGCGCCAATACTTCGCCCTACCCTGACCACTACAACTACGACAGCTGGAATGTCGCGCCGCGCCTGGGCCTGCGCTATGAAATCACACCGGACTTCCAGGTATTCGGCAACGTCAGCCGCTCCATCGACCCGCCCAGCAGTTGGTCGTCGTCGGGCTCTGGGGTGGCCAGCAACTACGCCAAGACCCTCACCGAGCAGAAGGCCAATACCGTTGAGTTTGGCGTGCGCGGCAAAGCCGGGATTTTCGACGGCAGCCTCGCGGTGTACCGCTCGTGGATCAAGGATGAACTGCTCACCGTCGAAGTGATTCCAGCCACCCGTACCACAGCGGCGGTCAACTCGACGTCCAACGCCAGCCCGACCATCCACCAGGGCATCGAAGCCGGCCTGGACACCGAGCTGTGGCAAAGCGCGCGTGGCGAAAAAATCAGCCTGCGCCAGGCCTACACCCTCAACGACTTCTACTACCGCAACGACGAGCGCTTTGGCTCCAACGAGCTGCCGGGGCTGCCCAAGCACGTGTACCAGGCCGAGCTGCAATACCGCCATCCCGACGGGTTCTATGCCGGGGTCAATGTGCGCTCGGTATCAAGTACCGCCGTGGACTACGCCAACACCCTGTATGCGCCCTCCTACACGATCTTCGGCGCCAAGCTGGGGTATGAAGCCCCGAGCAAGAAATGGCAGGTGTACCTGGACGTGAAAAACCTCACCGACCAGAACTACGTTACTGCCATCCAGCCGATCTACGACGCCCAGGGCAAAGACGTTGCCGCGCTGTATCCAGGGGACGGTTTTGGCGCCTTCACCGGTGTGGCGTTCAACTTCTAAGGTGGGAGCCTTCACGATGCCGATCAATCACTGGAGCCGGTTCGGCCTGCTCCTGGGGTTGCTGCTGGTGAGCGCCTGCTCGCCGGACGCCCCACCGCCCAGCTCGGTGCAGCGGGTCGACGGGCACCTGGATGCCCAGGGCCTGCTCAGCTATGACCCCGGCGACTACCACGAAACCCGCCAGGGCACGCCGGGCGGCACCTTGCGCATGTCGGCGGCGCTGGATACCGGCACCTTCGATGTGCATTCCAGCTACCACGGCAACGTGCAATGGCTGGCGCGGATCGTCTACGACTGCCTGCTGTATCAGGACGAAAACGGCAAGATTTCGCCCTGGCTGGCCAAGTCCTGGGACGTGTCCGAAGACGGCAAGACCTACACCTTCCACCTGCGCGATGACGTGACCTTCAGCGACGGCGCAAAATTCAATGCCGAGGCGTTGCGGATCAACCTGGAGCATATGCGTGACCCGGCGACCAAATCACCGCTGGCCGCCGCGTATATAGCGCCTTATATCGATGGCCGGATCATCGACGAGTACACCTTCGAGGCGCACTTGCGCGAGCCCTACTCGCCGTTCCTGTATGTGTTGGCGCAGTCCTGGCTGAGCATGGTCTCGCCCAAACAAATCCGCGAAGCGCCCAAGAGCATCGCCGAGCACCCTATCGGTTCCGGGCCGTTCGTGTTGCAAAGCTATACCCGCGAACAAGGTGCGACCTTTATCAAGCGCGCCGACTATCACTGGGCACCACCGGTTACCCGGCACATCGGTCCGGCCTACCTGGACCGTATCGAGCTGAGCATCGTCCCCGAGGCCATGACCCGCTACAGCACCCTGCAATCCAAGCGTTCGGACTTCACCCTGGATGCCCCGGCGCAAAATACCGCAGCAATGCGCACCTCGCAGAACCTGGTGGTACGCAACCGGATTCGCATGGCCAGCCCGTATCGCAGTGTCACCTTCAACACCCTGCGTTTTCCATTCGACGATGTGCGCGTGCGCAAGGCCATCGCCCAGGCCATCGACCGTGACGGCCTGGCCTGGATTGCCGGGTTCGGCGAGCTTTTAGCAAAAAGTGATTACCTGGCGGTGAACACACCGTTCTACGACCCGGCCTACCGCGATGTACTGAAATACGACGTCGACGCCGCCAACCGCCAACTGGACGAAGCCGGCTGGACCCTGCGCGATGCCCAGGGCTATCGGGTCAAGGACGGCCGACGCCTGTCGGCGCAACTGCTGGGCTTCGAAAGCCCGTCATTCCCCAGCAACGTCGCGGTTGCCGTGCAGGCGGACGTGAAGAAAGTCGGCATGCAACTGACCATTCAAATGATGCCCCTGGCCCAGCTCACCGACCGTCGTACCGCTGGCAATTATGACGCCATCGGCGGCGGCTATTGGCACACCAACACCCCCGACGGCCTGTACATCCTGTACCACAGCGACTCGCGCGCCTCGCCCACCAAAAGCGGCAACAACCTGAGCAACCTCAGCGACCCGCGCCTGGACCAACTGCTCAGCGCAGCTCGCCGCTCCCATGACCCGGTAGAACTGCAGGCCCTGTACAGCGCCGCGCAACAACGCCTGACCGAAGTGGTGCCCGCGGTACCGGACTTCGAAAGCCAGGTGCTGATCGCCTATCGCACGGCGGTCAAGGGGCTGATCTTCGACGCCGTGCACAACACCCCATTCTTTACCAGCGTGTGGCTGGATCAGGAGGCTCCATGAAACAGCTTGCCGCTCGACTACTGGCCGGGGTAGGCGTGCTGTGGGGCGCGGCAACCCTGACCTTCGTCGCCATCCATTTCAGTGCTGGCGACCCGGTGCTGGCGATTCTCGGCGGGCCGGACGCCATCCCCACCCCGCAGCAACTGGCTCAGGTTCGCGAGGAATACGGCTTTGACCAGCCGCTGTGGGTGCAATACGGGCGCTACGTGGGTCGGATTGCCCACGGCGATTTTGGCGAGTCGTACCGCCTGCGCATTCCCGTCACCGAGGCGATCGGCAAGCAGATCGGCGCCACCTTGCAACTGGCCCTGAGCGCTGCACTGTTGGCCATCGGCCTGGCGCTGGCCAGCGCGGTGCTCACCGCCAAGCGCAACCCCTGGGTACGCCGCGTGGCTTCGGCCAGCGAGCTGGTGCTGTCGTCATCGCCGTCGTTCGTGCTGGGGATTTTGCTGTTGCTGGTGTTTTCCTTCCAGTGGCCGGTGTTGCCGCCGGCCGGCTCCAACGGCTGGCAAACCCTGATCCTGCCGACCATCGCCCTGGCGTTGCCGATTGCCGGGATGCTCAGCCAGGTGCTGCGCCAGGAGCTGGAAGACATCCTCGAACAACCCTTTATCGCCATGGCCCGCGCGCGCGGCCTGTCGCAGACCGCCGTGCGCCTGCGCCATGCCTTGCGCCATGCCTTGGTGCCGCTGGTGACCCTGTCCGGGTTCATCTTCGCCAGCCTGCTGGGAGGTGCGGTGGTCACGGAAATGTTGTTCGCCCGCCAGGGGATCGGGCGAATGATGCTCGATGCGGCCGTGGCCAAGGATGCGCCGGTGGTGCTGGGGATCACCTTGTTGGCGGCGCTGGTTTATGTGGGGGTGAACCTGTTGGTGGATGTGCTGAACGGGTTGATTGATCCACGGGTTAAACCGCGATGACGGCTGGTTCACACCATCTGCTTTATGTGGGAGCGGGCCCGCTCCCACAGTGGATCATCGTCAGCTTTGAATGACTCAATTTCAGATTAGGAACCGAACATGAGCGACACCCAACTGCACGAACGTTTCGCCCCGGTTTTCCAGCGCATTGCCCAAGGCGCGGTGCAACGTGAGCAGGAGCGTACCCTGGCATTCGACGCCGTCGCCTGGTTGAAAGACGCCGGCTTCGGTGCCTTGCGCGTACCGCGCAGCCAGGGCGGCCTGGGCGCGACCCTGCCTGAGCTGTTCGCCTTGCTGATCGAGCTGGGCAGTGCCGATTCGAACCTGCCACAGATCGTGCGCGCGCATTTCGGCTTTGTCGAAGGCCGGCTGGTGAGTCAGGACAGTGACTCCCAGGCGGACTGGTTTCCCAAGGTCGTCGCCGGGCAATTGTGGGGCGCAGCCATGGCCGAGCGCAGTGACACCACCACCAACTCGGTGACGCTCAAGCCCACCGCCGATGGTTGGCAACTGGACGGCCAGAAGTATTACTGCACCGGCACCTTGTATGCCGACTGGATCGCCGTGGCTGCCGCCGACGGTGCCGACTTTATCAGCGTGGTGGTGCCCACCGATGCGCCCGGCGTGACTCGCGTGGATGACTGGGATGGTTTTGGCCAGCGCCTGAGCGGCAGCGGCACCACGCGCTTCGACCGGGTAGCCGTGCCCGAACATCAGGTACTGCGGCGCTTCAAGCCCGGCGAATTGCGGGCCGAGTCATATATCTCGGCGTTCTACCAGTTGTTCCACCTCGCGACCCTGGCCGGGATCGCCCGGGCCGCGCTGCGCGATGCCGTGGAGTTTGTCCAGGGCCGCACCCGCGCGTTCGGTATTCCCGGGCAATCCAGCCCGCGCCTGGACCCGCTGGTGCAACGGGTGATCGGCAAGCTGTCGAGCCTGTCCTATGCCGCCGACAGCCTGGTACAGGCCACCGCGCAGGTGCTGCAAACCACCCATGAGGCTGTGCTCGACGGCTCCATCAGCGAAGCGCAATACGTCGACGCGGATGTGCGCACTTATCAGGCACAGCAAGTGATCCTGCCGCTGGTGTTGGAAGCCACCAGCCTGCTGTTCGAAGTCGGCGGTGCCTCGGCCACCAGCCAGGTACGGCGCCTTGACCGGCATTGGCGCAATGCCCGCACCCTGGCCTCGCACAACCCGGCGATCTACCGCGAACGGGCCCTTGGCGATTTCTACCTCAACGATGTCAGCCCCGCTGCCGCCTGGCGTGCCGCCCAGGAACAGGCGGTGGCTGACCACCCCGAGCATGCCAGCGCCCGCGATGAAGCCAGCGCCGTCTAACCCAAGGAACTTGCATGAAAGCGCAAATGAGCATTGGCATGAACATCCTCGGTTTCGGCGCGCACGCGGCGGCCTGGCGGGTCGGCGAAGTGCCGGCGGATGCCTATCTGGATGTGGAGTACTACCGCAATATCGCGCGCATTTCCGAGCGCGGCACCCTCGACGCGATCTTCCTCGCCGACGGCCCAGCCCTGGCGGGTGATGTGGCCACGCAGCCGGTGGGCCGCCTGGAGCCAACCATCCTGTTGACTGCCGTGGCCCTCGCCACGCAACACATCGGCGTGATCGCCACCGCCTCCAGCACCTATAACGACCCCTACAACCTGGCCCGGCGCTTTGCCTCCCTGGACCACATCAGTGCGGGCCGCGCGGCCTGGAATGTGGTGACCAACGCCACCGACGCCGCCGCGCAGAATTTCGGCCTGGCCAACCAGTTGCAACACGGGGAGCGCTATGCCCGCGCCGAAGAGTTTATCGATATCGCATTCAAGCTCTGGGATAGCTGGGAGGACGACGCGATCATCGGCGATGCCAGCAACGGGCACTACGCACACCCCGGCAAGATCCATACCCAGGACTTTGTCGGCCAGCACTTTTCCATCAAGGGCCCGCTAAACCTGCCCCGCTCGCCCCAGGGTCGCCCGGTGCTGGTGCAGGCCGGCTCGTCGGAGGGCGGCAAGGCCCTGGGCTCGCGGTATGCCGATGCGATTTTCACCACCCAGACCAGCCTGGAAGATGGCCAGCACTTCTACCGCGACATGAAGCAACGCGCTCGGCAATGGGGGCGCAACCCCGAGCACCTGAAAATCATGCCGGGCCTGTCCACGGTGATCGGCAGCAGCGAGGCCGAAGCCCATGCGCGCTTTGATCAACTCAATGCCTACCACGGCGAACATGGCCTGATCCAGCAAGTGGCCGCGCGGATCGGCATCCCGGCCGAGGAGCTGGCGCTGGATGCGCCGCTGCCGTGGGCGCGGATCGGTGAAGTGGGCACTTATGAGAAAGGCTCCCAAGGGTTTCTCGAAGCCCAGCTCAACCTGGCCCGCCGCGAAGGCTTGACGGTGCGCGAACTGTCACGGCGCATCCTGGTCGGCCATCGGTTGCTGGTGGGCACCCCGGAACAAGTGGCTGACAGCCTGGAGCACTGGTTCCTTGCGGGCGCGGCCGATGGCTTCAACATCATGCCGGACATGTTTCCTTCAGGGGTCGAGGTGTTTGTCGATGAGGTGGTGCCGCTGCTGCGCAAGCGCGGGGTGTTCCGCCATGAGTACAGCGGTAGCACGTTGCGTGAGCACCTGGGGTTGCCGTATCCGCAGAGTCAATATGCGAGGAGCCTGGCATGAGCACCTATGCAGCTCCCTGGCGCTTTACCCTGGCCTTGCCGAACACCTTTCGCCCCGGCCTGTCACTGGCCTGGCTGTTTGTGATCGGCTTGTCGATCGCGGCGCTCGTGCCGCACTGGCTGACCGGTATCGACCCACTGGCCGCCGCCGCCCGCAACGCCTACCTGCCGCCCAGCAGCAGCCACTGGCTGGGCACCGATGAAAACGGTCGCGATGTACTCGCCCGCCTGATCCACGGGGTGCGCCCTTCACTGTTGATGGGCCTGGTGTCCACGGCCATCGGCCTGGGCGCCGGGATCATCCTCGGCTTGGCGGCAGGCCTTGGCCCGCGCCTGGTGGATGGCGCGATCATGCGCTTGATCGATGTATTGCTGGCGTTTCCCGACTTGCTGCTGGCCCTGGTGATCATCACGTTCTGGGGCCAGGGCCTGTGGATCACGCTGATCGCGGTGGGCGTGGCGAGCATCCCGCGCTTTGCGCGAATGGTGCGTGCGCAGACCCTGGTGGTGCGTGACGCCCCCTACGTCGAAGCCGCCACCACCCTCGGCCGGCATCGTGCAGCCGTGGTGTTTAGGCATGTGCTGCCCAATGCGGTCAAGCCGATCCTGATCCTCGCCACCATCGGTATCGGTCACAACATCATCACCGGCGCGGCCCTGAGCTTCCTCGGCTTTGGCGCTTCGCCGCCCGCGCCGGAATGGGGCTCGATGCTCGCCATGGGCCGCAACTACCTGGCCAACGCCTGGTGGCTGGTGGCCTGGCCGAGCGTGGCAATCATCCTGACGGTGGTGTCGATCACCGCCATTGGCCGTGACTGGCTGGCACGCAGCGAGGGTAAATCCCGATGAGTACGTTAGTGGATGTGCAAGACCTGCGGGTGCAGTTTGGCCACACACCGATTATCAAGGGCATATCGTTCAGCCTGGCCGCCGGTGAATGCCTGGCGTTGGTGGGTGAGTCTGGCTCGGGCAAGACGGTGACCTCACGCACCCTCAGCGGCCTGAGCGGCGCCGGATCAAAGGTACAGGCCGAGCGCCTGGCGTTTGCCGGCACTGACCTGCGCCAGTTGGATGACCGTGCCTGGCAAGCCCTGCGCGGTGCGCAGATCGGCTTTGTGATGCAGGACGCCCTCGGCTCCCTCGACCCCCTGCGCCCGGTGGGCAAGGAAATTGCCGAACCGTTGCGCTTGCACACGCAACTGGATCGCGATGCGCGCCAGGCACGGGTCATCGAGTTGCTACGTTCGGTGGGTGTCCCACAACCGGAACTACGCGCGTTGCAGTACCCCCATCAACTCTCGGGCGGGCTGCGCCAGCGGGCCTTGATTGCCTCGGCGATTGCCGCAGGCCCGCGCCTGTTGATTGCCGATGAGCCGACCACGGCGCTGGACGCCACGGTACAGGCCCAAGTCCTGGCGCTACTGGAGTCCTTGCGTTCGCAAGCCATGGCGATGCTGGTGGTCAGCCATGACCTGGCGGTCGTGTCGCGCCTGGCGGACCGGGTAGCGGTGATGCATCACGGGGTGATTGTCGAGCAAGGCCCGGTGGAGGCGATCCTGCATGATCCACAGCACCCTTACACCCAATCGCTGCTGCGGGCTGGGCGCGCCGTGCATTTCCAGCGTCCGGCCCGGGCAGCGCCGAAGCTGGCGCGTGTCGAGCGCTTCGACCTGCCATTGATCGAGGCGCGTCACCTGCAAAAAACCTTTATTGGCCCCGACGGCCAGCCCCATGTCGCGGTGCACAACGCCAGCTTCAGCCTGCGGGCCGGGGAAACCCTGGGGATTGTCGGCGAGTCTGGCAGCGGCAAGACCACCCTCACCCGCATGCTGCTGGGGCTGGAGCGCCCGGACGCCGGCGATGTGTGGCTTAACGGGCGGCCCTGGAGCGCGCTCAACGATCAACAACGACGCCAGTTGCGCCAGCGCATCCAGGTGGTGTTCCAGGACCCGCAAAGCTCGTTCGACCCGCGCTACACCGTGGCACGGGTGCTCAACGAGGCGCTGCAAGTGGCGGGTTTGCCACGCCAGGACTGGCCGGCACGCACCCTGGAACTGCTGGAGCTGGTGCGCCTGGATGCCAGCGTACTCAGTCGCCGTCCCCTGGAGCTTTCCGGCGGCCAGCGCCAACGTATCGCCATTGCCCGGGCGCTGGCGCCCAACCCCCAGGTGCTGGTGTGCGACGAGCCGGTGTCGGCCCTGGATGTGTCGGTGCAGGCGCAGATCCTCGCGCTGCTGGCCGACCTCAAGACCCGCCTGAAACTGGCCTGCCTGTTCATCTCCCACGACCTGGGCGTGATCAACCAGGTCAGCGAACGGGTGCTGGTGATGAAGGACGGCGAGGTGGTGGAAAGCGGCACTGTGCGTGACGTATTTGACCATCCCCAGCATGCCTACACCCGCGCCCTGCTCGACGCTATCCCGCAGATCGACCGGCCGGCCCCGGTGCCCGAACACCACTTCATTACCTACGCCATTGCCATATAAGGATTGTCATGAGCTTTTTGTCCGTGCCAGCGCTGTTGCAGCGTGCCGCCGTGTTATTGCCGCAGATCGCCGAGGGGGCCGCCGAACGCGAGCGCACCCGGCAACTGCCCCATGAGCAGATCCGCCAACTGGCCGCAGCGCGCCTGCTGACCCTGCGCATTCCCCAGCGCTACGGCGGCAGCGAGTCCAGTGTGCGCGAGGTGGTGCAGTTCGTGATCGACCTGGCGGCAGTAGATTCCAATATCGCCCAGTCGCTGCGCCCCAGCTTTGCCTTTGTCGAAAGCCTGCTGGTGCAAAAGTCCGAAGCCGAACGCCAGTTGTGGTTTGCCCACTACCTGCGGGGCGAAGTGTTCGGCAACGCAGGCTGGGAAATCGGCGGCGCCAACGGCCAGGTCAGTGCGCGGCTTGTGCCTGAGGGCGAGCACTTTCGCGCCAATGGCAGCAAGTACTACAGCACTGGCGCGCTATATGCCGACTGGGTCAGCGCGGTGGCGCTGGATGAAAACGAGGAACCGGTATCGTTCGTGGTGCCCCGCGACCGCGAAGGCCTGGAACTGGTGGATGACTTCGACGCCATGGGCCAGCGCCTGACCGCCAGCGGCACCACACGCCTGAACAACGTGCTGGTGCGCCGCGAGGAAATCCGCACGCGGGTGGTGGAGGAAGGCCAGCGTTCGATCATCACGCCGTTCCTGCAACTGTTCCTCGGCGCGGTGCAGGCCGGCATCGCGCGCAATGCCTTGAACGATGCGGTGGCCTTTGCAAAAGACCATGCGCGGCCAATCAAGCACAGCAGCGCCAGCCGCTCGGTGGATGATCCCTATGTGGCGTTTTCCGTGGGTGAGATCTCGGCCCGTGCGTTTGCTGCCGAAGCGGTGGTGTTGCGTGCCGCTGACAGCATCGACGTGGCCTGGGCCCACGACCTGGATCACGATGCGGTGACTCGCGCAGCCGTCGACGTGGCCCAGGCGCAATACATCGCCGCCGAGTCCGCACTCAAGGCCGCCGAACTGCTGTTTGACGTGGGCGGCGCTTCCACTACCGGACGCAGCCATAACCTCGATCGACACTGGCGCAATGCGCGCACTGTGGCCAACCACAATCCACGGCACTGGAAGGCCGCAGTGGTCGGCGCCTATCGGCTCAAGGGCAGCGAACCACCGACGTCGGGCTTGTTCTAGAGCCTTGCTCTCTGGTATTGCATAGCAACTGTCTGCGCTTTTAAGGAGTTCTCCATGATTTACCGCACACTGGGCCAGTCCGGGCTCAAGGTCAGCGCACTGACCCTGGGTACGATGATGTTTGGCGAACAGACCAACACCGAAGATTCGCTGCGTATCATCGACAAAGCCTGGGACCAGGGCATCAACTTCATCGACACCGCCGACGTCTACACCGGCGGGCGTTCGGAAGAAATTGTCGGCGAAGCCATCGGCCGTCATCGCGCCGACTGGGTCGTGGCCTCCAAAGTCGGCTTCGGCCCACCGGACGGCCTGCCCAACCGCAGCGGCCTGAACCGCAAGCGTATTTTCAACGCGCTGGAAGCCAGCCTCACCCGCCTCGACACCGACTATCTGGACATCTACTACCTGCACCGTGAAGACCACGATACGCCGCTGGATGTCACGATTTCGGCGATTGGCGACCTGATCCGCCAGGGCAAGATCCGTTACTGGGGGCTGTCCAACTACCGGGGCTGGCGCATTGCCGAAGTGGTGCGCGTGGCCGAACGCCTGGGGGTCGACCGGCCGATCATCAGCCAGCCGTTGTACAACATCGTCAACCGCCAGGCCGAGGTGGAGCAGATCACCGCGGCCGCAGCCTATGGCCTGGGCGTGGTGCCTTACAGCCCGCTGGCCCGTGGTGTGCTCAGTGGCAAGTACGCGCCGGATATCACCCCCCAAGCGGGTAGCCGTGCCGCACGCCAGGACAAGCGCATCCTGGAAACCGAATGGCGCGTGGAGTCGCTGCGCATTGCCCAGCAGATCCAGCAGTACACCCAGGGCCGTGGCGTGGGGATTGTCGAGTTTGCGATTGCCTGGGTGTTGAACAACCAGGCGGTCAGCTCGGCAATTGTCGGCCCGCGTACGGAGGCGCAGTGGGATGCCTATACCGGGGCGCTTGAGGTGAAGATCAGTGCTGAGGATGAAGCGTTTATTGATTCGCTGGTGACGCCGGGGCATGCGTCGACGCCAGGGTTCAATGATGTGGGGCACTTTGTCTCAGGGCGTATCCACCGTCCCTGAGAACACCCCCTGTAGGAGCTCGATAGCGTCGACGCGGTGTATCTGCTAGACCGAGTTGAGGCTATCGCAGGCAAGCCAGCTCCTACAGTTTTTGAATGGCGAGATCATTCAACCCAGCGGCACATCCAGGCTGACCTTGACCCGGTCCATCACCACAATGCTGCGAAACCATTTGATATTGCGGTTCTCGTAGAACAGCGTGCGGGCCAGGGTTTCGTAAGCCTTCATGGTTTCCACCACGACCACCAGCATGAAGTCCGCATCGCCGGTAACGTAATAGCACTGCTGCACTTGTGGGATCGACATCTGCACCTTGAGCACGTCGAGGTCTTCGATATGGGTGCGCTCGGCGTGCACCTCCACCAGGATCGTGATCGGCTTGCCTACCGCGTCCTGATTGACCACCGCCGTATTGGCGCTGATCGCCCCGCCCTGCTCCATGCGCTTGATACGCCGCTGCACGGCTGCGGTCGACAGGTTGACCTGTTCGCCAATCACCCGTAGCGCGGTGGTGTTGTCGCGTTGCAGGTGCTTGAGAATCGCGCGGTCGAAATCATCCAGGGGCGGTTGGGGGCTGACGGGCATGCTGGCGAACCTTGGGCGTGAGAAAATTTCCCATAAGATGCCGTAAAACAGAGCAAACGTCTCACCTCAAAAGCAATATATTCCCACCTGAAATTCCCCCCTCTTTCGTTTGAATCGGTTTCGCGAGGATCGCGTGTCTAAAGGTGTTGTTTTATCGGTATTGGCCTCGGTGTTGTTTGCCGTGATGTATTACTTCACATCGCTGCTCACGCCGTTGAGTGGACTGGAAATTTTCGGCTGGCGCATGCTGCTGACCGTGCCGTGCATGACCGTTTTCATGGTGCTCAGCAGTGAGTGGCGCCAGGTCTGGGCGCTGCTGCAGCGACTGGCGGGCGAGCCACGGCTGATCGGCGCAATTGTGCTGTCATCGGTGTTGCTGGGCGTGCAGCTGTGGCTGTTCATGTGGGCGCCGCTCAACGGCCGCAGCCTGGATGTGTCCCTGGGCTACTTCCTGTTGCCGCTGACCATGGTCCTGACCGGGCGCCTGGTGTATGGCGAACAGCTGTCGCGGCTGCAATGGATCGCCGTGGTGTTTGCGGCGATTGGCGTGCTTAACGAGCTGTACCAGGTGGGCGGGTTCTCCTGGGCGACGCTGCTGGTGATCATCGGCTACCCCATCTACTTCGTGCTGCGCAAACGCCTGGCCACTGACCACCTGGGCGGATTATGGCTGGACATGGCGCTGATGCTGCCGGTGGCGTTCTGGTTTGTACAAAGTGGCGAACAGGGCTTCGCCGTGCTGGATGCCCATAAAGGCTTGTACGCCTTGATCCCGATGCTCGGGTTGATCAGTGCTTCGGCGCTGGTGTGCTACATCATCGCCAGCCGGCTGCTGGCGTTCAGCCTGTTCGGCCTGCTCAGCTATGTGGAGCCGGTGCTGTTGCTGGGGGTGGCGCTGCTGCTGGGGGAAAGTATCGGGCCGGGGGAATGGCTGACCTATATCCCGATCTGGTTGGCGGTGATGGTGTTGGTGTTTGAAGGGTTCAAGCACCTGATGCGTCAGCGCAGAGCCTGACCCAATAACTGTAGGAGCGAGCAAGCTCGCTCCTACAAAAAGCCATGTCAGTCGGTGGTCAGCACGCCACGACGGACCTGGTCACGCTCGATCGACTCGAACAGGGCCTTGAAGTTGCCTTCGCCGAAGCCGTCATCGCCCTTGCGCTGGATGAACTCGAAGAATACCGGCCCCATCAGGGTTTCCGAGAAGATCTGCAACAGCAGGCGTTTGTCGCCGGCGACGGACGAACCGTCCAGCAAAATACCCCGGGCCTGCAATTGGTCCACCGGTTCGCCGTGGTTTGGCAGGCGGCCTTCGAGCATTTCATAGTAAGTGTCTGGCGGCGCCGTCATGAAGCGCATGCCAATCTTCTTCAACGCGTCCCAGGTCTTGACCAGGTCTTCGGTGAGGAAGGCTACGTGCTGGATGCCTTCACCGTTGAACTGCATCAGGAACTCTTCGATCTGGCCTGCGCCCTTGGACGACTCTTCGTTCAACGGGATGCGGATCATGCCATCCGGGGCGCTCATGGCCTTGGAGGTCAGGCCGGTGTATTCGCCCTTGATGTCGAAGTAGCGCGCTTCACGGAAGTTGAACAGCTTCTCGTAGAAGTTCGCCCAGTAGGCCATGCGCCCGCGATAGACGTTATGGGTCAAATGGTCGATGACCTTCAGGCCCGCGCCCACCGGGTTGCGGTCCACACCGTCGATAAACACGAAGTCGATATCGTAGATCGAGCTGCCTTCACCGAAACGGTCGATCAGGTACAGCGGCGCGCCGCCGATGCCCTTGATGGCCGGCAGGTTCAGCTCCATCGGGCCGGTTTCGATATGGATCGGCTGGGCACCGAGTTCCAGGGCGCGGGTGTAGGCCTGCTGCGAATCCTTGACGCGGAACGCCATGCCACACACCGATGGACCGTGCTCGGCGGCAAAGTACGAAGCGATGCTGTTGGGTTCGTTGTTGAGGATCAGGTTGATCCCGCCCTGGCGGTACAGGTGCACGTTTTTCGAGCGGTGGCTCGCCACCTGGGTGAACCCCATGATCTCGAAGATCGGCTCAAGGGTGCCCGGGGTCGGCGATGCAAATTCAATGAATTCAAAGCCCATCAGGCCCATTGGGTTTTCGTATAGATCTGCCATGATTTGGCGCCTCATCATCTTTTTAGAATTAAATTAATTAATTGCCAGCAAGGATGAGGTGGGCAGGTGGCGCACAGGAAATGCCCCGCACGCTGCGGGCGAGGAAGTCACCGTAGATGAGTTGGAACCCGAGTAGCTTCATGGTTGGATCATTCTCTTACGGGCGTCTCTGACGGACGAGGCCTGCGGGATGTCAGGCGCTTATTCTTGTATGCGTAAACCGATTCTACACAGCGTAAACAGCTTTGTCCGTATTCCTTATCAAATCCTTATGCCCTGGCGGGCGCAAGGGGTTTATTGCACAGGTAGATGCCCAGCAGGATCAACGCCCCACCGAAGAACATCGCAGTGCTGAGCTGTTCGTCCAGCAGCAACGCACCACACACCACCGCCGTCAGCGGGTTGAGGGCGATAAACACACCCGCACGGGTCGCACCGATACGCCGGATACCGTCGTAATACCCGATGTAGGCCAGGGCCGAGCCCAATACGCCGAGGTAAAGCAGGCCCAACAAATGCGGCCAATGGATGGCATCCAGCGCTTGCACTGTCAACCGGCCACTCACCAGGGTGGTGAGGCACAGCATCAAGGTGCCCAGCAGCACCGACCAGGTCACCGTCTGCAAGGGGCCAAGGCTATGGTTCAGCGTGCGTGAGCCCAGGGAATACACGCCCCAACTCAGCACACAGCCAAAAATCAACAGGTCGCCAATCCACGCATCAGCCCTGCCCTGCAACAGCAATGGGTTGCGGCTGACAATCACCCACGCGGCGCCGCCCAGGCACAGCACGATACCCAGCACTTGGCTGCGCCCCAAGCGCTCCTTGAACCACCAGCATGACGCCAGGCCAATCACCGCCGGGTTGAGGGCCACAATCAAGGAGGCGCGCGAGGCGTTGATAAAATGCAGGCCATAGAAAAAGCACAGGTTGTAGAAAAAAATCCCGAAAAAGCCCAGCAGTACTAACCGCGCCATTTGCGCAGGCGTCGGACACGCCAGGGGGATCCGGGCAAAGGCCATGAACAGCAGCAACGCCAGGCTCGCCAGGATAAACCGCAGGCTTGCCGTCAGCAGCGGGTCCAGATCTGCGGCGAGGAATCGCCCGGCAACAAAAGTGCCACCCCAGATCATGGTTACGGCCGCGAGCTTGGCGTAGGTCAGGCGGTCACCCGCAAGTACAAAGGTTGAACCGGGCATAAGGATCCTGAGTATTTGGGAGGCTGTTTGGCGTATTATTTTCCTAATGCCAAGTCATCGTAAAATGAGTAAAACCTCATGACCCTCACGCAATTGGAAATTTTCTCGCTGGTGGCACAACTCCAGGGGTTCACCAGCGCTGCCCATCGCCTGGGCATCAGCCAATCGGCGGTGTCCCATGCCATCAAGTCTTTGGAGCTGGAGCTGGGGGTGGAACTGTTCCGCCGCCAACAGTCGCGGGTCGAACTCAGTGATATCGGCCAGCAACTGCTGCTGCGGGCACGGGCGATGCTGGGGCTGGCCACTACGCTGCAACAGGAAGCGGCCGATGCCCGAGGGATGAAAAGCGGCACCTTGCGCATCGGCTCCTTCGGGCCAACTGCATCCATTCGCCTGCTGCCCAGGATCCTCGAACACTTTCGCCAGGCCCATCCGGGGATCGAGGTGCATGTGGACGAAGGCCCCGACCGCCAAGTGCTGCAGTGGCTCGAAGAGCGGCGCATTGACGTGGGCTTTGTGGTGCTGGAACAGGAACGCCTGGACACTGTTGCACTGTTCGAAGACCAGATGGTCGCCCTGCTGCCCGAGGGCCATGCCCTCGCCCATCAAGCCAGCGTCAAGCTCAAGGACTTGTGTCACGACCCGTTTGTCCTGACTGAGGCGGGCTCCTCGGAGTTGGTGGAGCGACTGTTCCACAGTGCCCGGCTCAAGCCCAATGTGCGCTATCGCTGCTCGCAACTGCTCAGCACCCTGGATACCGTCAGCCGGGGTGCGGGCGTGAGTGTGGTGGCCCAGGCCTCATTGCCGCAGGACGGCCAGCCACGCTACGTACAGCGGCCGTTATCGCCCAAGGTCGCGCGGCAGATCGGTTTGGCGGTGCTGGACCGACGCCAGTCCTCGCCGGCGACCCTGGCTTTTATCCAAATGGCGCAGCAACTCTTCCCTTTATCGCAAAAGGCTGTGTAGGCGCCGGCTTGCCGGCGAAGATCCAGAGAACAATGCAGGGCTTTCGCTGACAAGCCAACGCCTACAGGGGGCTGAACGGCGCTTCATGAGTGCGGGTGTTGCCATGATCGTCCAGGGTGGTGAATTGCACCAGCGCCCCGCCCGCCCCACTGCCCGACGGCCCATGCAGGGTGACGGTAGCGGTGGAACGGGGGGCAAGCATCGGTGGGTCATCATTGCGGTACTGACGGCCATCGGCACCCAGCACAACGCTGGCCAGGCTCACGTGATAAGCACTGGGGTTGTGCACTTGCAGGGCGTTGCCCTTGAGCAAGCGCCATCTCAAGTTTTGAGCCGCCTCCTGCGCTTGCCCTGGCAACCGCGGCGCACGCAAAAACAGTTTGATCCGGCTGCGAAACGCGAGCTGCAGCGCATGTCTTGCGTCCGTCGCCGGCCGGATGCCCAGCACATTCAGCCAATAGACTTGCTCCACATCCGCCGATGCTGGCTCCCCGTGATAAACCACTCTTAGCGCCTGGCCTTGACCTGCATCCATGCGCAGGATCGGCGGAGTCACGGTAAAGGGGACATCACTGTACTCAGGGCGCACCTGGGGATCACCCGCGTCAATCCAGACCTGCACCAGCCTCGGGCTATCCGCCTGATTCGTCAGGTTGAGCGTGACTTGGCCCGAGGCGGCCGGGTAAATCAGACGGGTCCGGTCAATCACGATTTCAGCGCGGGCACTCCACACCACCAGCCCGCCCAATACCCCCAGCGCCAGACGTACCCAGGCCCAGCTCATCGGTAGCTCAAGGTAAAGGTGGCCAGGCCATTGGCCGTGCCGGGATGAACCGTCGGCTCGGTCTGCAGGTAACGCGCCGTCAGCGTTATCTGGAAGGTGCCATTGCCGGTGCTGCCGGCCTGCCATTGATTGGGGTTATCCGGCGCATTGGAGTCCGCGCCATAACTCAATACGGCGTTGCCATGGAGCAGTTGCAGGGCGACGCCGGTGGCGGTCGAATCGCCCGTCAACGTCAGGCGATCGCTGCGGTTGGCCGGTTGAATCTGGTCGGTCAACGTCAGCAGCACATCCTGGCTGCCGCCCGTCCCACCCGCGCACTGCAGCTGGATATCGCGGCTGCCGCTGCCGGCGACACTGCCCACACCCCTGAACTGCGTAGCGGCCACAGCGCCCAGATTGATCGGGACCGAGGGCGTGGACACCGAGCAGGTGGGTTTGAGGGGCGGCCCGACAACGATAGACCCGAAGGTGAATAAATGGGGGAAGTTGAACTCCGGATGGACCCTGAACTCTGCAAACGGCTGCGGATACAGCACCCCGCCGCTGATCGTGCCGGTCACGAAGAACACCACTCGAACGCGCACGCCCCAGGTTGCGAGGCCGGGCCGAAGGGGGCCACGCAAGATCGTGATGCCCTGGCTGATGCTCTTCCACTCGCCGCTCTCACGATCCTGTGCCATCAAGCCAAAACCCACGCCGACCATACCCGTCGTATAGATCGGCAGCGACAACCCGGAGTGGCCAAAATACTTGCCGGTAAACCGCATGTTCCTGGCCACGCCCAGGTACGACCAGTGATCGGAGACGATGCCCGCGGCATAGGAACAACTCACGGCGTTGAGGGCATCGAGCGCATAACCCTGGGGATTGCCCAAGACCTGCCCCATCCGTGGATTGGCCGGCACACTGATGGACGCGATGGAAAGCGCCACGGGAGGCTCGGGATAGCAACTGACATTGGCCTGCACATCGCAGGTGGCCAGTGCCGCAACGAGCATCAGTGTGGCTAGAAACAACTGGCGCATATTACAGCTCATCGCACGGTCACCTCTCGACCCGCCCTGCCCCTCACGCATTGTCCCTGCACCAGCTCGGCACGGGCCTGGCGCCCGGCTGCCTGGGGTGGCAAGCGGTAGTGGATATAGCAACGGTCGGCGGCGGTCTCGCTCCACTTGACGATGAGCGTGCCCTGATCGGCAATGCCCCTGACAAATGCCTTGCTGGCCTGGCCAATCACCCCGACTTCGCTGCCTTGCTCATCAAATACCTGGGCTGCAAATGGCAACGGCTTGCCGCTTTCCCGCAGGGCCTTGACCACCACCGCCCGGCCCGCCACGGTGGCGAAGCGCAGGCGCGAGACAGCCCCCGAGGTGGGCACGACTTGTTGTGTGGTCTCCTGGAGCTCCACGTCATACGCACTGCCGTCCGGGTCGACGCCCACGGTATTGGCCTGGAACGCCCGCAGCGACGGCACCACGGCATAGCCGTTGCGATCAACCCGCAGGTGGTGACCGTTGCTCAACCGTGCCCCCTGGGCATCAGGCACGTGAACCAGGGCCGCCGCCTCGCCGAGGTAGTGCGTGAACGTCACACCCTCGTCGTGCACCACCAGGCCGCCGTCGGCACTCAACGAAAGCTGGCTGCTGTCATGGCTCTGGCCATAACCCACCCGCCATGCCGCCGTGCTCGCGTTGTAGCCGGCATGCGCATTGAAACTACTGCTCTGGGCTGACGCGCGGCTGCCAGAGAGGCCATAGTTGAGCGTCGCGTCATCATCCAGCATGCCGTTGATAGCGATCTGCTGCTGGCTGCTGCGGCTGTCACCGGTACTGCGGCTCAAGGTGCTGCTCAGACTGGGCGCGCGGAGACTGCTGCCCAATGGCAGCGACAACGTCATCATCAGGCGGTTGTCGACATGGCCGGCGTTGTCCGAGCGAGCAAAGAACACCTGCTCGCTTTCTTCCAGATGGTTGGCCGGATGATGGGCTTCAACTCGCGAGCGCTGGGCGCTGAGGTTCCAGTTGAGCCGGCGCCAGGTGGTGCCATAGCTCAGGTTGTAAGAGGTCTCCCGCCCCTGGTGTGAGCCCCAGTACTGGGTAGAACTGGCATAGAAGCCCAGCGTGCCGGCCCCCAGTTGCTGGCTGACGGTCAAGTCGATACGACTTTTCTGTCGGGCATAGGTGCCAATGTCCAGGCCTTGGCGCCCCAACTCCCGCACGTTGACCGCATCCGTCAGGTTCAGATAGCCCGGCGTGGAAAAACGATAGGCCCCCAACACCAGGTGGGTGCCTGTCTGGGCCAGTTGCCTGTTGTACCCCACACCATAATTGCGCCCCGACAGCACAGCGTGCCCCGGGATCCGCGTGCGGGAGCCGGTGGTGTCCAGCGAGAACGCACCCAGGGCGGTATTGAGTGCCAACCCGGCCTTACCCTGGGCATAACCTTGGGCAAAACTGCTCCCGCCATACAGCGTCAGGTCATCCAGCACGCCATGCTGCAGCGCCCCTTGAAACGCCAGGGGAGCCTGGCCCTCAACACCCTTTTGGCGGACTTGGCCGAACGTCATGTCGTAGCGACTGGCATGGCGGCGCAGCAGTTGCGGCGCCACGGAGAAAGGCACGCTATAGCTGTATTGGCGACCATCGACTTCCCTGACACTGACGCTCAGATCCCCACCACCTGTGGGATACAAATCACTGATCACAAATGGGCCGGGCGCCACCGTGGTCTCGTACAGCGTATAGCCGTTCTGGCTGACGGTAACGGTTGCATTACTGTCCGCAATCCCCCGCACCACAGGCGCATAGCCTTGCTGCGAAGGCGCCAGCATTTGCTCGTCGGTGCCCAGGCTGATGCCCCGCATGCGGGTACTTTCCAGGATCTGGCCGCTGCTGAAGCTGTCACCTACGGTCAGGCGTGATTGCCAGGCCGCCAGGCTGCGTTGCGCGTAGATGGCCGTATTCTGATAAGGCTGGGCACCATCACGCGAATCCC
This sequence comes from Pseudomonas sp. FH4, assembly GCF_000510915.2. Lineage (NCBI taxonomy): Bacteria > Pseudomonadati > Pseudomonadota > Gammaproteobacteria > Pseudomonadales > Pseudomonadaceae > Pseudomonas > Pseudomonas sp. FH4. Next base: position 292,682 of record NZ_AOHN01000019.1, read on the forward strand.
ATGCCTGCGCGCCCTGGTGCCGCAAGCGCCAACTGCCCAGGTTGATACCACTGTTCAGGCCCAGGTAGGCACGGTCTTCGCCACTGCCCGCAGTCATGGTCGCGGCACTGAAGTTGTAGCTGAGCAACCCGGCATCGATGCCCTCGTCCCACTGGCTCAGGTCGACGGTATCGCGCGCAGTCGGCGCCAGGTAGAGCTGGGGTACGCTGAGGGCCAGTTGCAGGGCACCGGGATCGACGTTACTGGAGGCCATGGGAATCCACTGCGAGAGATCCCCACACAGCGGGCCGGGGGCTGCGGGCCGGTCAGTTTCAACCTTGTTTTTCACGACACCCAGCCGAGCCAGCAGCGGCCAGTCCAGGCACGGGCTCACATCGGCCTGGCCGGGAAGCTCGATAAACGCCAACTCATGACGCCCGACTGGCAGGCCATTGAGCTGCACATCAACGCGATATGTGCCAGGCGCCAGGCTGTCGTGGCGGTTGAAGCGGGAAATATCGACTCCCGGTACCAGACCACTGGAAAACGCTTCCAGGTCAAAGGTGACCGAAGACGCCAGGGCCTCAGGGCCGATAAAAACCGTCAGGAGCTGGCTGAACACCACGATGACGGGAAGGCACAGGGCAGCACGCCTGCCCTTCCACAGTTGCATGTAAAAAAACATAAGTCAGACTTCAAGTCGCTAAAGGGGTGCCCAGCGGGGTGCCGAGAACCCACCGAAATCGTCGATGTACTGGAACTGCACCCGCGCATCGGCGGGCACCACCTGCATCAAGGGAGGCAGGGCAAGGTCCAGGCTGGCAAAGGGCGCGACCATGCCTTGCTGGTCGCTCGCAATCACCTGCTCGCCCATCACTACCGCCACCTCATGAAACGTCACATGGAACGGCGATGGGTTGAACACCCTAAGTGCTGCCTGTTTGCCGGTACGCAAGGTCCAGGTCAGTTGCTCGGGTGCATCCTGGGAATTGCCTGACAAGCCCTGGGGCCGGAAAAACACCTTGGTGCGAATGCGAAAGGCAAAACGCAACTGGTTCTGGCGCTCTTCATCCGCGCTGGCTGGCGGCGACCGCGTCTGGGGCGGCACCTCCAGCACGTTGAGCCAGAACAGCGACTCCTTGTCGTCGGGCAACGGCTCCTGGGTGTAGGCCAGGCGTATGGCCTGGCTCTTGCCCGGGTCCAGGCGAAACACTGGCGGGCTGATGCTAAATGGCACATCACTGTGTTCAGCCGTCAGTTGTGCATTGCCCGCATCCATCCACACCTGGACCAGACGTGCAGCCTGCTGGTCATCGTTGCTCACCCGTACGGTGATTTCCCGACGCGGCTCGGCATAGATCTGGCGCGTGCCACTGATGATCACCCCGGCCTGCGCCTGCGCGAAGGCCAGGCACAGGCAAATCGCAAGGGGCAGGCGTACGCAAGGCATGGTTCGCGCCCTCGCTTGTCAGGGAAAGATCACCGAATACTGCACCGCCGTACTCACCAGCCCTACTCCCGCCGCACCGCCAGTGGCAATGTAACGTGCAGCAAAGGGCAAGGTCGCCAGCCCGCCTGTGACAGTGGCGGTGGTCGAGACATGGCCGGTACGCAAATCCATCGGCTGCAGGGTTGCGCCGTCGAGAATCTGCACTTCTACTTTGGCGGCGGCGGTTTTTGGGGCGGTATTGCGCAAGTTGCCCGTGGCCGGGTTGATGGCCGGGCTGGTGCTTTCATACAACACGGCAACCTTGGTCGCATCTGCGCAACTGGCGCCACCCCCCACGTAGATAAAAAACGGCTTGGAACTGGCAGTCGCGCCCGCCGTCGACAGGGCACTGGCTTGTACCTTGTCCAGGACTACCGGAAAGTTTGCCCCGGAGCCAGCAACACCGCCAGTTCCGCCACTGATCGTGCAGGTGGTGCCGGTAATTTCGCCCGTCAGGGTAATGGTGCCATCGGCGGCAGAGGCCACAGGTACGAGGAAGCCACTGGCAAGCAACATGACTATCGCCAGGAGGTTGTTTTTCATTACGCAAGTTTTCCTAAGTGTTAAGTAGATGCCTCGGCACACGACGCGCAGGCACAAGCCCGCTCGCCGGATTCGGGCTTAATGACGCAAAAGGGGCTGGATCTTGAATGGCAGGCTTTTTATCAGGGCAAGCACTGTTCCAAGCAATAACGCAATGGACCAAACAACCTTTCCTCGTCAAAATGTGTTGCAAAGTTTGGCAAGGTTAAAAAACACCCACAACTGGCCAAGTGGCTAGGTCCGCACGTGAAACATGCTTATTTCCATAGGCCAACTATCCTCCTGACATTCGACGTATTGCCTGTAGCCGTTGCCAGGCGTCTCCCCCCCACTTCGCTACAGGCTGCATAAATGCCACTCACCATCAAAGGCCCGCGCAAACGCACCGCCCGTTACTTGATCACAGCCCTGTGTGGCCTGCTGCCGATACTGCTGGGGGTGGTCATCCTGTACATGCAGGCCCAACGAACTCTGGAGCAAAGTACCGAGCAGACGGCCGTCGAGGCCGTGCGCCAGTTCGACCTGATGCTCGACAACACCGCCCTCGCCGCCCAGGACCTGCTGCCACTGGCGGGCAAGGACTGTGACAACACGGTGAAACTGGCGCTTCGCGAGCAAGTCACCCGTCGCCCATTCGTACGCGCCACCACGCTGTCCTGGCAAAAAACCATTTATTGCAGCTCGTTGTTTGGCGACGCCTATGTGTCACCGGTCAACCCTGACGACTACGTCAATGGCCGCTTGTGGCTGATGAATGGCAACCCGGTCACGCCTGATACCGCACTGCTGGTGTACCGGCTGGTGGACGGTGACAAGGCCGCGTTTGCCTCGATTGACGGCTATCACCTGACAAATGCCCTGCGCCTGATCAGCCGCTATGCCGACCTGGTACTACAGGTCGGGCCCAATTGGCTGAGCAGCAACGGCAAAGTCCACACCACCTCGCCACCGGTATTTGCCGTGGCCCACCACCAGCTCGGCTCCCAGCGTTACGCCTACAGCGTGGAGGCCGGGATGCCCGAAGGTGAAGTGTGGCGTTACATGGAAGCGCGCTACCCGGCCTTGTTCAGCCTCCTGGTGTTCTTTGGCGTGCTGGCAGGCGTGCTCGCGCACTGGCTGCAAAAACGCTCCTCAGCACCCACCCATGAACTGCAGCGGGCGTTGGGCGCCAATGAATTCGTAGCGTATTACCAACCGGTGGTTCGCGGCGACACCCGGCAATGGGCCGGCTGTGAAGTATTGATGCGCTGGCAGCATCCAAAGGAAGGCCTGGTGCGCCCGGACCTGTTTATCCCCCTGGCCGAGCACTCCGGGCTGATCGTGCCTATGACCCGCGCCTTGATGCGCCAGGTCGCCACACAACTGGCGCCCCACGCCGCTCGCCTGGGCGACAATTTCCATGTGGGGATCAATATCACCGCCAGGCATTGCCAGGACCTGGAGTTGGTGCAGGACTGCCGGGAATTCCTTGCGGCCTTTAAGCCGGGCCAAGTCCTGTTGACGCTGGAGTTGACCGAGCGCGAACTGATCGAACCCACCGACGTGACTCGCCAACTGTTCCAGGCCCTGCACGAACTGGGCGTGCTGATCGCCATTGATGACTTCGGCACTGGCCACTCCAGCCTGGGTTATTTGCGCAACTTCAATGTTGACTACTTGAAAATCGATCAAAGCTTTGTCGCAATGATCGGCGTCGACGCACTATCGCGGCATATACTCGACAGCATCATTGAATTATCCGGCAAGCTTGACTTGGGCATCGTGGCAGAAGGTGTGGAAACCCAAGAGCAATGCGACTATCTGGCGGCGCAAGGCGTGGACTTCTTGCAAGGCTACCTGTTTGGCCGCCCGGTGCCTTTTGACGCCTTCATTAAGTCTTTGCAGTGAAATTGAATATCCATCTAGCAGGATGATGAAATATTGTTATTTATACAAAAGACATGATTTACTCGTGACTCATTAACTACTACAATTTTTCCTGCCTGCGCTGAATCGGCAGGAGAGCCACTTTTTACCGAGTCACGCTGAGGCTCTTGGCTTATAGCTTTGTTTGCAGTTGGTATCAGCCAAATACACTATTGGAGTAAAGATTTTGTCCAGACTCGCCGAATTTCGCGCAGCAGAAAAAGCCCTTCAAGAGCAGCTCGCCCAGCTGGAATCCCTGAAGAACGACGCTGGTTTGAAGAAAGAAATCGAATTTGAAGAAAAACTTCAAGGGCTGATGAAAACCTACGGCAAGAGCCTGCGCGACATCATTTCCATCCTTGATCCAAACCCAGGCAAATCGGGCATCCAGGTAGCTGCCGCACCAAAAACCCGCCGTGCACGCGTGGTCAAGGTGTATCACAACCCGCACACGGGTGAACTGATTGAAACCAAGGGCGGCAACCACCGCGGCCTGAAAGCCTGGAAAGAACAGTATGGCGCAGCCACTGTAGACTCCTGGCTTCGCGGCTAATACTGGCGCACTAATAAAAAGCCCTGCAGACGCAGGGCTTTTTTGTTTTTGCGCTTCGCTTTCAAACCCTGTGGTTTTCGAAAGTGAATTTTGAAATACATTCCAGTGGGTACAAACCCGCCCAGCGGGCGCTGAGCGCCAATGCCGGATAGTTGTGCGCTAATCGTCACTGAACCAGGCCAGGCATCTAGCCTTCACCCATCAAAGTTTCAAGCTTGCACGCACCGAACTGACTTCTTCCTTACTCGCCGCATAAGCATCAGCGTGTCCGGCGTATGAAAAAACATAGGCCTTATTCGTATCAACAGCGCCCACCAGTGTTTGCGAGAGCACATGCCGACCGTTCTCGGTAACGACGCAGGTAGTTTCCAGCGCCTCAAGGCGACTTAAAGTGGTCGAGTGCATCTTGTTACAAACACTTTGATAACCACTGCGGGCAAAGTCCTTCTGGATAGACTTGCGCATCTGAAGCAGCACACCTTGCAGATTGACCACATGTCCAGGCTCGATCGGTGTACCCGTCAGCTCCATGACCATCTGTGTCTCGCCGTTTTCATTGTTCTTTATTGCACGCTGGCGAGATACCGGTGACGGCGTGGCCGGCGCGTCGGCATCCGGCACCACTTCTTCTACCTGCCAGCCGCTAGGCCAATGAATCTCGGGATCTGCCGCCAGTACAGCAGTGCTGGCCAAGATCAGGCACAAGGTGCTCAACAGCGGTTTGTTCGATCGGCTCATTGCAAAAAACACTCGAAGTTCAAGCCGTAAAGTTTGAGCCTGCTCGTGGGATGGTCGCAAGGCCCGCGTAAGCTTTTTCATTTGGCGCGGCCGGCGCGGCTTGCGTATCATGGCCCGGCTGCACGGATGCCTGTCAGCCGCAAGCCAAAGGACCGCTCAAGTCACGAGCTGCGTCTGCCCCATTTTTTCTGGAGGGCCCATGAGCCTGCACGAATTGAATACCTTCCCGGGCGTCACTGCCCAACCCGACACCGCCACGTCGAACTTCGTGTTCAACCACACCATGTTGCGGGTCAAGGACATCACCAAGTCGCTGGATTTCTACACTCGCGTCCTGGGGTTCTCCCTGGTTGAGAAGCGCGACTTCCCGCAAGCTGAGTTCAGCCTGTACTTCCTTGCCCTGGTCGACAAGGCGCAGATCCCCGCCGATGCCGCCGAACGCACCCAGTGGATGAAGTCGATCCCGGGCATCCTGGAACTGACTCACAACCACGGCACCGAAAACGATGCCAACTTCGCCTACCACAATGGCAACACCGACCCGCGCGGCTTTGGCCATATCTGCATTTCGGTGCCGGATATCGTTGCGGCCTGTGAGCGCTTTGAAGCGCTGGGCTGTGACTTCCAGAAGCGCCTGACTGATGGCCGCATGAAAAGCCTGGCGTTTATCAAGGATCCGGATGCGTACTGGGTCGAAATCATCCAGCCAGCGCCGCTGTAAACACCCACAAAAGCTGCACCCACAAAAAAGCCCATGATCGCTCATGGGCTTTTTAGTTGCAGGCCTTACGCTCGGATCAGGTGATCAAAAGCACTCAGGGAAGCCTTGGCACCCTCACCCACCGCAATCACGATCTGCTTGTACGGCACCGTCGTGACGTCACCGGCGGCAAATACGCCTGGCAGTGAAGTCTCGCCACGGGCATCGACAATGATTTCGCCACGGGGTGACAGCTCCACCGTGCCTTTGAGCCAATCGGTGTTGGGCAGCAAACCGATCTGCACAAAGATGCCTTCCAGGTCGATGGTCTTGAACTCGCCGCTATCGCGGTCCTTGTAGGCCAGGCCGGTGACTTTCTGGCCATCCCCCTTGACCTCGCTGGTCAGCGCACTGGTGATCACGTCAACGTTTGGCAGGCTGTAGAGCTTGCGCTGCAACACAGCGTCGGCGCGCAACTTGCTGTCGAACTCCAGCAAGGTCACGTGGCTGACAATACCAGCCAGGTCGATGGCCGCTTCAACGCCGGAGTTACCGCCGCCGATCACCGCCACACGCTTGCCCTTGAACAGCGGACCATCGCAATGCGGGCAGAAGCATACGCCCTTGGCCTTGTATTCCTGCTCGCCCGGCACCCCCATTTCACGCCAGCGCGCACCAGTCGCCAGGATCACGGTCTTGGACTTGAGGGTCGCACCGCTCTCGAAGCGAATCTCATGCAACTCGCCGGGATTTTTCGCCGGGACCAGGCTGCTGGCACGCTGCAGGTTCATGATGTCCACGTCGTACTGACGCACGTGGGCTTCCAGGGCGCTCGCCAGTTTCGGGCCTTCGGTTTCCTGCACCGAGATGAAGTTTTCGATGGACATGGTGTCCAGCACTTGCCCACCAAAACGCTCGGCGGCCACACCGGTGCGGATACCTTTGCGTGCAGCGTAGATTGCAGCCGCAGAACCGGCCGGGCCACCACCGACGACAAGTACATCAAAGGCGTCCTTGGCGCTGATTTTTTCGGCAGCCTTTTCGATGCCGCTGGTATCCAGCTTGGCGAGGATTTCTTCCAGGCCCATGCGACCCTGGCCGAAGTTCACCCCGTTGAGGTAGACGCTGGGCACCGCCATGACCTGGCGCTCGTCGACTTCAGCCTGGAACAGCGCGCCATCAATCGCGACATGGCGGATGTTCGGGTTGAGCACCGCCATCAGGTTCAGCGCCTGGACCACGTCCGGGCAGTTCTGGCAGGACAGCGAGAAGTAAGTCTCGAAGTTGAACTCACCTTTAAGGCTGCGAATCTGTTCAATCACTTCGACACTGGCCTTCGAGGGGTGGCCACCGACTTGCAGCAGGGCCAGCACCAACGAAGTGAATTCATGACCCATGGGGATACCGGCAAAACGCAGGCTGATATCGGCACCCGGGCGGTTGATGGAGAACGACGGCTTGCGCCCGTCATTGCCATCGGTTTTCAGGGTAATCAGCGTGGTGAGGCTGGTTACGTCCTGCAAAAGAGCAAGCATTTCCTGGGATTTCGCACCGTCGTCGAGGGAGGCGACGATCTCGATCGGCTGGGTGACCCGTTCCAGGTATGACTTCAACTGAGCTTTAAGATTGGCGTCCAACATACGGGCGATTTCCTATTAATTCGGTTTATTGCAGACAAAAAAACGCCCGAGCGAATCTCGCCCGGGCGTTTTGAGGGCGAATGCAGCTTACTTAGGTGCGGTAATCCGCCCTTGATACTTCACAGACTTAGATCTTGCCGACCAGGTCCAGGGACGGAGCCAGGGTAGCCTCGCCTTCTTTCCACTTGGCTGGGCACACTTCGCCTGGGTGGGCAGCGACGTACTGGGCAGCCTTGATTTTGCGCAGCAGCTCGGAAGCGTCACGGCCAACGCCGCCGTCGTTCAGCTCAACGATTTTGATCTGGCCTTCTGGGTTGATCACGAAGGTGCCACGGTCTGCCAGGCCAGCTTCTTCGATCAGCACGTCGAAGTTGCGGGAGATGGTCAGGGTCGGGTCGCCGATCATGGTGTACTGGATCTTGCCGATGGCTGGCGAGGTGTTGTGCCAGGCAGCGTGGGCAAAATGGGTGTCGGTGGACACACTGTAGATCTCGACGCCCAGTTTCTGGAATTCGGCGTAGTTGTCAGCCAGGTCTTCCAGTTCGGTTGGGCAAACGAAAGTGAAGTCGGCTGGGTAGAAGAATACGACAGACCACTTGCCTTTCAGGTCAGCGTCCGACACGTCTACGAAGTTGCCGTTTTTGTAAGCGGTCGCTTTGAACGGTTTTACTTGGCTGTTGATGATAGGCATCGTTGACTCTCCGTCAGGGGTTAGTAAGTTGATGAGTGAATCCTACCCAGTCTCATCGCCGATGGCTCATTGGCAAACCTGATGCTGCCGATTGGTTTTGGCTATCAACACACTGTATTAATAGAAGAAATCTTAAAGCAGCGGATCGCGGATCTGAGTCATGCCAAGAAAGGGCGTCGCTTCAACATAGCGCATGGCTGACTTCATGTCCTTCCAGCCGACATACGTCATCAACGACTTCAAATCCCAACCGCTGCGATGGGCCCAGGTGGCAAAGCCACGGCGCAGGGAGTGACTGGTGTACTGCTCGGCGGCAATGCCTGCACGCTCAAGGGCCTGGCGCAGCAGCGGGATCACGCTATTGGCATGCAACCCCTCCTCCCCCAGATTGCCCCAGCGATCAATCCCGCGAAACAGCGGGCCGCGCACCAGGGCCGAGGCACTCAGCCATTCAATGTAGGCCTGCACGGGGCACAGGCGCAGCAGCGCGGGGGTTTGATAAGTGCGCCCGAGGTTTTCACGATCACTCTTGCTGCGCGGCAAGTACAAGGTGATGCCCGCGCCCTGCACCGCCTGCACGTGTTCGATCTGCAGCCGGCACAACTCATCGCTGCGAAAGCCGCGCCAAAAGCCCAGCAGGATCAATGCCGCGTCGCGCTTGGCGCGCAACCAGCCCGGGCGATCGCCGGCAGCTCGGGCTTGCTCGCCTTCGCGTTCAAGCCAGCCAACCACCTGTTCCAGGTGCTGGAGCTGCAAGGGTTCGGCCTGTTTTTCCTGGGCGGGATGCAAGGCGCGAACCCCCTTGAGCACCTTGCGCACTACCGGCGCCTTGGTGGGGTCGGGAAAGCCCTGGCTGGAATGCCATTGCGCCAGCGCCGACAAGCGCAGTTTCAGAGTATTGACCGATAACACTCCAGCATAGGCCACCAGGTAACGCGCCACGCTGTCGCTGGTGGCGGGCAGGAAACCACCCCAAGTCACTTCAAAGTGCTCGATAGCCGCGCGGTAGCTGCGGCGGGTGTTGTCACGGGTGGCGGCGTTCAGGTAGCGATCAAGTTCACTCATACCGCTATCGGGCAAGCCGGCTCCTACAGGGATTGGTGTACGGACATTGGGCTGCAATTGAGTCCAATGGGCACTGACACGGGATAATACGCCAATATCCCATCTTATAACTCATCAATTTATACGTTTTGTTATTCATGATATAGTACGTATATACATACTACATACCACAGTACTAAATCGACGGAGACCCCATGGCTCGCGGCGGCATCAATAAAGCAGTAGTTCAAACGGCACGCCTGGCAATCCTCGCCCGCGGCGAGAACCCCAGCATCGACGCCGTACGCATCGAGATGGGCAATACCGGCTCGAAAACCACCATTCACCGCTATTTGAAGGAACTGGACGAGAGCGAAACCCGCCTCACCATCACCGAGGCGCCCCTCGATGATGAGCTTGGCGAACTGGTCTCACGCCTGGCCCAGCGCCTGAAAGAAAAGGCCCAGGAGCCCATCGACCTGGCCCTGGCGCAGTTCGAGCAGCAGAAAACCGCCCTGCTCACCCAGGTAGAAACACTTGAAGCAGCACACAGCCAGCTCCAACAGCAATTGGATATCCAGGCCGCCGCCCTGGCGCAAGAAAGCGCCGCCCTGCAAACCGCCAGCACCAGCCTGCAGACCGAACAAACCCGCAACGCCGGGCTCAGCCAGGCGTGCAGTGACTACGAGCTACGGATTACGGATAAGGACGAACAGATTCGCTCACTGGAAGAAAAACACCTGCACGCCCGCGATGCCCTTGAGCACTACCGCAACGCCATCAAGGACCAGCGCGAGCAGGAGCAACGTCGCCATGAAGGCCAACTGCAACAACTCCAGACTGAATTGCGCCAGGCGCAGCAGAGCGCCATGGTGCGTCAGGATGAAATCACCCAGCTGCATCGTGACAATGAGCGGCTATTGATTGAACACCGGATAACGGCAAAGGAATTGGCCGCCCTACAAGAGCAAAGCCGCAAGGATCAAGCCCAGCAACTCAAGCTGAGCGAACAGGTAAGCCTGATCGAGAGCGAACGCACCTTGCTCCAGGAGCGTCTGCGGGTTGCCGTGCTGGACAGCCAGTCACGCCAGGACGCGCTGACCAAGCAGCAGCACACCCACAAGACTGTAGAACTGGACCTGATCAAGGCCCAGGCCACCATCGAGGCGCTGCGCCTGGCTGCCGTCGTTGCAACGGCGCCAGAGGCAACAACCGAGGACTGATCAGCCAGCCACTGGCGTGCGCATGGTGACGAATTCTTCCGCCGCCGTAGGATGCACGCCAATGGTCTCGTCGAAATGCTGCTTGGTCGCCCCCGCCTTGAGGGCGATCGCCAGCCCCTGGACGATCTCGCCCGCATCCGGCCCGACCATATGGCAACCCAGCACCTTGTCGGTGTCTGCATCGACCACCAGCTTCATCAACGTGCGCTCCTGACACTCGGTCAGGGTCAGCTTCATCGGCCGGAAACGGCTTTCGAAGATTTGCACGTTATGCCCATCAGCCCGGGCCCGCTCTTCGCTCAGGCCCACGGTACCGATATTCGGCAAGCTGAACACCGCCGTAGGAATCATCGCGTAGTCCACTGGGCGATATTGCTCAGGCTTGAACAGACGACGCGCCACGGCCATGCCTTCGGCCAAGGCCACTGGCGTCAACTGCACGCGACCAATCACATCACCAATGGCCAGAATCGACGATTCGGCGGTCTGGTACAGATCATCGACCGCGACAAAACCACGCTCGTCCAGCTTGACCCCGGTATGTTCCAGGCCCAGGTTATCCAGCATCGGGCGCCGGCCGGTGGCATAGAACACGCAATCGGCCTCCAGCACACGACCGTCCTTCAAGATGGCCTTGAGGCTGCCATCGGCCTGCTTGTCGATACGCGCGATATCGGCGTTGAATTGCAGGTCCAGGCCACGCTTGGTCAGCTCTTCCTGCAAGTGCTTGCGCACCGCACCATCGAACCCTCGCAGGAACAGATCACCGCGATACAGCAGCGACGTCTGCGCGCCCAGCCCGTGGAAAATCCCGGCGAACTCCACCGCGATATAACCGCCGCCAACCACCAGCACGCGCTTGGGCAGTGCTTTAAGGAAGAACGCCTCATTGGAACCAATGGCGTGCTCATGCCCTGGGATCTCTGGGATCTGCGGCCAGCCGCCCGTGGCGATCAGGATGTTCTTGGCCGTGAAGCGCTCGCCATTGATCTCGACTTCATGGGGCCCAGTCAGGCGCGCATGGCCTTCATGCAGGGTCACGCCGCTGTTGACCAACAGGTTGCGGTAGATCCCGTTGAGGCGATTGATCTCGCGATCCTTGTTGGCGATTAGCGTCGCCCAATCAAAATCAGCCTCGCCCAAGGACCAGCCAAAGCCACTGGCCTGCTCGAAATCTTCGGCAAAGTGCGCACCGTAGACCAGCAGCTTTTTCGGCACACAGCCAACGTTGACGCAAGTCCCGCCCAGGTAGCGGCTTTCCGCCACGGCCACTTTTGCGCCAAACCCGGCGGCAAACCGCGCCGCTCGTACACCGCCAGAACCGGCGCCAATTACATAAAGATCAAAATCGTAGGCCATTTCACTCTCCTCGGCAGGGCATCAGGATACCCGCTTGCGCCCAAAAAACCAGAAAGCCACCCGAAGGTGGCTTTCTTGAGACTCAACAGGCACTGCTTGAATCAGTAAGCCTTGCCAGTCTTGTAGAAGTGCTCGTAGCAGAAGTTGGTCGCCTCGATGTAGCCTTCTGCGCCACCGCAGTCAAAACGACGGCCCTTGAACTTGTAGGCAATGACGCAACCGTCCTTGGCCTGCTTCAACAGGGCGTCGGTGATCTGGATTTCGCCGCCCTTGCCTGGCTCGGTCTCTTCGATCAGCTTGAAGATATCCGGGGTCAGGATGTAGCGACCAATGATCGCCAGGTTCGACGGGGCGTCTTCCGGCGCCGGTTTCTCGACCATGTCACGTACACGAATCAGGCCATCGCCGATATCGTCACCAGCGATCACGCCGTACTTGTTGGTTTCCGAAGGATCGACTTCCTGCACCGCAACGATGGTGCAGCGGTATTTCTGGTAGAGCTTGACCATCTGGGTCAAGACACCGTCGCCTTCCAGGTTCACGCACAGGTCATCCGCCAATACCACGGCAAACGGCTCGTCGCCGATCAGTGGGCGACCGGTGAGGATGGCATGGCCGAGGCCTTTCATCTGGGTTTGACGGGTGTAGGAAAACGAGCACTCGTCGAGCAGCTTGCGGATACCGACCAGGTACTTTTCCTTGTCGGTGCCTTTGATCTGGTTTTCCAGCTCATAGCTGATGTCGAAGTGGTCTTCCAGCGCGCGCTTGCCACGGCCGGTCACGATGGAGATTTCGTTCAGCCCGGCATCCAGTGCCTCTTCGACGCCGTACTGGATCAGTGGCTTGTTTACCACCGGCAGCATTTCTTTAGGCATGGCCTTGGTCGCTGGCAGGAAGCGAGTACCGTAACCGGCTGCTGGGAACAAGCATTTCTTGATCATAAAAGTCCTTAATAAGGGCTGTGCGTACGAAATTCGGCGCAGTCTAATCAGGCCGCAGCCACCTTACAATGGGCGCTGCTGGCGTTGCGATGTCAACATAGAGAAAAAATGTCGGCGTTAGTTCCGCCCGTGTTCAAACAAGCGACCCCAGCGGCACTGGAAAAAACCAGCCTGCCCCTGATTTCAAAGGGCCATATCCTTTTTAGCACGCTTTATGGGGTTCGGCACTGACCTGCAACAACTTACGCTCCCCCACGGCATTTGGCGCTATCATTGCCCACTTGAACCAGACCACGAGATTGTTAATCGATGTCAGAACCCAAAGGCGTAAACGGCTACCTGATCACTAAGCGAGCAGACGGCTGGCACCTGATCAATTTTCACGGAGACAGCGTCGCCGGGACCTTCGCGACTGAAAGCCAGGCTATTGCGGTAGCTGAAGTGTTTGTGGACGAGGCCGGTCACGCGTCGAGCAAAAGACCCAAGACCAAGTAAGCCACCGCAACTGCGCAAAAAGCCCCGGCAAACGGGGCTTTTTAGTGTTTGTCTGTACCTTGATGGCCGTTCGCTATAATCTCGCTGAAAACGCCCCACACCAGTGTCAGCACGCCCCTCAACACTTCTGAACGACGACCCTTAGATGAACAAGATCCTGGCACTGACAACGGTCCTGGCGCTCGCCGGCTGCACCACCACTTCCGACATTTATCTGAAAAACGGCGAACAGGGCCTGACCATTGATTGTTCGGGCGAGGCCAATTCCTGGGCCAGTTGCTACGAAAAAGCCGACGCGTCCTGTGCAGGCACCGGTTACCGCATCGTCGGCACCGAAGGCACGCCAGCCTTGAACGACAGCGAAAAGACCCTGGGCGCGGATGTCGGCAATTTCAAAGGCCGCAGCGTGGTGGTGGTCTGCAAGTAACCCGGGCGGTTACATGTGAATCTCGGCGAACTTGATCCCAAGCCCACGAATGGTGTCGATCAGGTCATCCAGGCGCTCAAAGGATTCGACCTCATCCTGGTCATCCACCAGGAAAAAGCTGCGCCCGCCGCTTTTCTTGAAAAACACAATCCATTCCCCCGAGTTGGCCGGATTTTGAATCACATGGGTCGCAGAGATGTGACCCTCTGCATGCCGCTCTCTAACGCGTTCACGTTTCATAATTGGTTTTCCAGAATGACAATGCCGCTCAAACCCCGGGGTTTGAGCGGCATTTTTTGTGGTCTGCCAATAGTTTAACGGATGCCTTGGCCAATCAGCACGCCATCGACCGTTTGCCCATACAGATTCACGCCGTCATTGGCGTGGAACTTGATGCGCGTTTTCTCCACCGAACCGTCCACCAGGCGTGGGTCCTGCGGGCGCTCGTGGCGGTTGACGTAGGCTGCCACGTCCCAGGCCTGCTGGTCGGTCAAGCTGCCGCCTTTACCCAGCGGCATGTTGTGCTTGATAAAGGAGGCCGCCGTGTTGATCCGATGCATGCCTGCCCCCCAGTTGTAGGAATCCTTACCCCACAACGGTGGCATCACATAGCTGTCGCCCACCTTCTGCCCCTGCCCTTCGGCGCCATGGCACACCGCACACTGAGCCTTGTACACCTCGGCACCCTGCGCCAGGTTGTAGCCCTTGGCCGGTTGCGGCACCTCGGGGTAACCGCGCCCTGGCAACTCCACACCCAGTGGCGCCTTGCTCGCCAACCAATAGGCATAGGTCGACAGCGCGGTAATCTCATGGCTGTCCGCGGCCGGTGGCTTGCCGCCGTTCATGCTGAACTGGAAACAGCCCTGCAGGCGCTCGGCGAAGGTGTTGACCTTGTCATTCTTCTTGCGATAGGCCGGGTACATCGGGTACGCGCCCCAGAGCGGCGCCGAATTGGCCAGGCGCCCCTGATCCAGGTGGCAGTTGCTGCAGTTGAGGCCGTTGCCGACAAACTGCGGGGCCAGGCGCTTGGTATCGACAAACAACGCATAGCCCTGCATCACCAGCTTTCCGTAGGCGTTGTCGGGCAACTCGCTTTCCTGGGGTGGCTGAAACGCCGTGGCCACTGGAGCCGCAGCTGGCACCTGCAATTGCGACTGATCCTCCATGGCGATCGGTGCCGCCGACACCTGCACACTGATCAACGCAGCCAACACGGGTACAAATGACAGGTTCTTCATGGCTTGACCTCCTGGCCAGGCAAGGAGGCGAAGTAGTTGGCAATCCCCTGCACTTCATCCTCCGTGAGGGATTTGGCCACATGCCCCATCAGGTCATTGGGATCATTGTGCCGGGTGCCACTGCGCCAGGCATTGAGCTGGGCGACCAGATAGGCGGCAGATTGCCCGGAAAGCGGCGGAAACGCCTCGCCAACACCGATACCCGACGGGCCATGACAGCTCACACACGCAGGAATCTGCCGCTCCCAGGCGCCTTGTAGCGCCAGTTTTTCGGCTGGATTGGTCGGAGTGGCACTGCGATGGCCGGCAGGCGCGACCGGCGCCGGCATCGCCGCCAATGTCTGGCTCACCGCCGCGATTTCTTCCTCGGTAAGCGCCTTGGCCAGCGACGTCATCACCGGGTTGCTGCGCGCGCCACTCTTGAAGTCATGCAGTTGCTTGCTCAAATACGCCGCCGGCAACCCCGCCAGCCTGGGGAAACCCGCCGCGGCCAACCCCAGGCCATCCGCACCATGACAGGCCATGCAAGCGGCCGCGCCAGGTTGCGCGCCACCTTCATTGAAAACCTTTTTGCCCTCCAGCGCCTGCGCGCTGCCCAGCATGAGCAGCAGGGCGCCACCCATCAACACTCTCTCCACAGACATCATCACGACTCCATTTTTATAGTTATATGCTTAGACCTACAATGCATAAGCCTACAAATGGTAGGGTAATGAGCGGACAGTCACAACCGTCGCGTAAGAAATCTCAGACAATAAAAAGCCCGGCACTACAACCGCAGTGCCAGGCTTATTGATCGGAGCTGATCGCGTATGAGCGGCGCCGTGGGCTCAGCCGGAAATGCAGTCTTCCGCAGCTTTCTTCACGTCACCCGGGCGAATCGGCACATTGGACATGCTCTCGTAGAGCTTGATGCTGCTACCACTGGAGCGGTCTTCAATTTCAAAAATGGCGGATGGGTCAGCAGAAAACTTCTGCGGCACAATCACGCGCACACCTTCCTTGTGAGGCTCGATCTGCGACGGACGACGGGTCGAAGACAGCTTCTGCACCACACATGCCGCGTATTCCTGCGGTTTTTTCCCGGAGATAACCGCCAGGGTTGGCGGTGTCTGCTTGATGTCTGAAACCGAAGCACATCCACCTATTGCCAGGGCCAGAACCAATACACTCCACTTCATACAAAACCTCCGATAAAGACCCTACGACAGCGGAGATGGTATTTTTCTCCCGCCCACGTAGGATTTATCCCTGATATATCGGTAAATAACTGTTTTAAATTGTCGAAGACGTCGACGACGACCCGATAATAAACGTGCTGGGGCTGATAAACTCCATCTTAACCTACGTATCGTTCTGATTTTTCAGAAAAAGCCCTTCTGGAGACACCCCCATGAAATTCATCCACCAGCGCGAACACTTGAACGAAGGGGACATTGTCGTCATTGAATGCTCGCAGACCTGCAATATCCGCCTGATGAGCGATGCGAATTTTCGCAGCTTCAAAAATGGTGGTCGCCACACTTATCACGGTGGCGCATTCGACAAGTTTCCGGCCAAGATCACCGCGCCCAGCACCGGGTTCTGGAACATCACCCTGGATGTCGTGACGCGCCGTGCCATCAGCGTCACCCGCAAGCCGGCCTTGTCCCATAAAATCCGCATTGTCCGCCGCACCAGCACCAAACTGAGCTGATTGCGCGGCCCCAAGCCACAGGAATGACCGTGACTCAAACCACCAAATACGTCATCAAGTACAAACTCAACGGTGAACGCCGTTTCGAATTTGCCCAGTTGCACGCGGCCAGCGTCGAAGAGGCCCAAGAGGCCCTGGCGAAAATTCACGATGCCAGTGATGAAATCACTGAAATCACCGTGAGCAAGGCCCTGTAAAACCATTACCGGCGACGGAGTGATTCTGCAAGATGGACACTCATTCCACCGCCGATCTGTTCAACGACGATGCCCTGCAACAACCGGCCGGTCGTGAACAAATCGGCGAACAATCCTACGTTTTCAGAGGCTATGCCCTGCCCTGGCTTGAGCGTTTGTTGCCGGAGTTGCGCGCAGTCCTGACCCAGTCACCGTTCCGGCACATGGTCACCCCCGGCGGGTTTACCATGTCGGCAGCCCTGAGCAGTTGCGGCGAGCTGGGTTGGACCACCAGCCGCCAGGGCTATCGCTACAGCCCCATCGACCCCGAGCGCCAACTGCCCTGGCCCAAGTTGCCGGATGGGCTGCGTGAGTTGGCGATAACGGCTGCCGCCGCCGCAGGGTTTGATGGCTTTGCGCCTGACGCCTGCCTGATCAACCGCTATGTACCAGGCGCCAGGATGTCGCTGCACCAGGACAAGAACGAGCGTGACTTCAGTGCGCCCGTGGTCTCGGTGTCGCTGGGGTTGCCAGCGGTGTTTCTGTTCGGCGGCCATCAGCGCAGTGACAAGCCGCGCAAGATCTCACTGTTCCATGGCGACGTGGCGGTATGGGGCGGCGTCGATCGCCTGCGCTTTCATGGTGTGCTGCCAATCAAGGAAGGCGTGCACCCGCGCATGGGGCCACAACGGATCAACCTGACGTTTCGCGCGGCTGGCTGACCCGGTGAATTCAACCGCAAGCAACGGAGTGTCCGGCCCCACCGTAGCGATTATCCTGGCCATTGATCCCTTGCCGAGCTACTGCCATGAGCACTGAAGATGATCTGCGCTGGGCGGCCATTGTCGCCCGCGACCCCGCGGCCGACCAGGCCTTCGTCTATGGGGTCAAGACTACCGGTGTGTACTGCCGGCCCAGCAGCAGCGCACGCCAGCCGCTGCGCAAAAACGTCGAATTCTTCGACACGCCACAGCAAGCCGAAGCGGCCGGGTACCGCCCCAACAAACGTACCTCGGCCGATCAAACCCAGGTTGCACAACGCCATGCACACTTGGTCGCTGCCGCCTGCCGCCACATCGAGCAGGCCCAGACCCTGCCCTCCCTGGAAGACCTGGCCAACGGCGCCGGCTTGAGCCCGTTCCACTTTCACCGGGTGTTCAAGACCCTGACCGGGCTGACGCCAAGGGGCTACGCCCACGCCCATCGTTCACGCAAGGTGCGGGCCCACCTTCAAGACAATCAGTCGGTGACCAATGCGCTGTACGACGCAGGCTTCAACTCAAACAGCCGCTTCTATGAATCAGCCGACCAGTTACTCGGCATGAAACCCAGCGACTACAAGGCCGGTGGCACCCATAACGATATCCACTTTGCCGTCGGCGAGTGTTCCCTGGGCGCGATACTGGTGGCGCAGAGCAATCGCGGAGTCTGCGCGATCCTCCTGGGCGACGACCCGGACCAACTGGCGCGCGACCTGCAAGACCAATTCCCGCAGGCCAATGTGATCGGTGCCGACCCTGGATTTGAACAACTGATCGCCCAGGTGGTGGGGTTTATCGAAGCACCAGCCCTGGGCCTGCACCTGCCTCTGGATCTGCGCGGCACCGCTTTCCAGGAGCGGGTCTGGCAAGCACTGCGGGAAATTCCGGTGGGCAGCACCGCCAGCTATGCCGACATCGCCAAGCGTATCGGCGCACCCAGCGCCTTTCGCGCCGTGGCCCAGGCCTGTGGTGCCAATAGCCTGGCCGTGGCGATTCCCTGTCACCGCGTGGTGCGCAGCGACGGCCATCTTTCGGGCTACCGTTGGGGCGTGGAACGCAAGCAGCAGTTGCTCCAGCGCGAACGCCGCACCCCGCATGAACAGCCACCTGCGTCCAGTGAATAATACAAACTGGCCTTGCCCTGGCCGCCCCTGTTAAAAATGCCGGGCAGTCCTTCCTGAGCGTTCCACCCCTGGAGAAACGATCCATGAGCACCTGGCCAGACACCCGGATTCTTGACCTGCTGGGCATTGAACTGCCGATCATCCAGGCCCCCATGGCCGGCAGCACCAGCCCACAGATGGTGATCGCCGCCAGTGCGGCCGGCGCCTTGGGCTCGATGCCAGCGGCCACGTTGAATATCGAGCAACTGCGCCAGGCCCTGATCACCATTCGCCAGGCCAGCGACCGCCCGTTGAACGTCAACTTCTTCTGCCATCAGCCACCGACCCCCAACCCCGAGCGCGACTGCCAGTGGAAGGACCTGCTGGAGCCTTACTACCGTGAGTTGGGTGCCGACTTTGAAGCGCCCACCCCGGTCTCCAACCGCGCACCGTTCGACAATGCCAGCTGCGAGGTGGTGGAAGAGTTCCGCCCCGAAGTGGTCAGTTTTCACTTCGGCCTGCCGGAAAAAGCCCTGCTGGACCGGGTCAAGGCCACCGGGGCGAAAGTAGTGTCGTCCGCCACCACCGTCGAAGAGGCCATCTGGCTGGAACAGCATGGCTGTGACGCGATTATCGCCATGGGTTACGAGGCCGGGGGGCATCGCGGGATGTTTCTCAGCGACCGCCTTACCAGCCAGATCGGAACAATGGCCCTGGTGCCGCAAATCGTCGATGCCGTCAGCGTGCCGGTGATCGCCGCCGGTGGGATTGGCGATGCGCGGGGGATCGTCGCTGCATTCGCCCTCGGGGCTTCGGCCGTGCAGATCGGCACGGCGTATCTGTTCACGCCCGAAGCCACCATCACGCCCGCACACCGCCAGGCGCTGCACAGCGCCCAGGCCAGCGATACGGCACTGACCAATCTGTTTACCGGGCGCCCGGCGCGAGGCATTGTCAATCGGGTGATGCGCGAACTGGGACCGATCAATCCCACCGCCCCAGCGTTTCCACTGGCTGGCGGTGCTTTGATGCCATTGCGCGCCCTGGACGAGGCCGGTTTCAGCAGCCTGTGGGCCGGCCAGGCACTGCGCCTGGGGCAAGACCTGACAACCCGCGAACTGACCCTGGACCTGGCCCGGCAAGCCCTGATGCAACTCAACAAGGGTTAAGCCCCTGAGACAACTTTGCACTGTACCGACGATGGCGAACCGCTATATATTCCCGTACATAGCGATTAACGATAACAAGCCGCCACGTCGGCCCCCCCAAGGAGCTGCTTCATGATGATTCGTGCCTCACGCCTGGCCACCCTGATCGCCCTGTTCACCCTCGGCTCGGCCCATGCCGACGAAGTGCAAGTGGCGGTTGCCGCCAACTTCACCGCACCGATCCAGGCCATCGCCGCCGACTTTGAAAAAGACACCGGGCACAAACTAGTCGCCGCCTACGGGGCCACCGGGCAGTTCTATGCCCAGATCAAGAACGGCGCGCCATTTGAAGTGTTCCTCAGCGCCGACGACACCACCCCGCAAAAGCTCGAAAGCGAAGGCGACACCGTCAAGGGCTCGCGCTTCACTTACGCCGTGGGCACCCTGGCACTGTGGTCGGCCAAGGAAGGCTATGTGGATGCCAAGGGCGCTGTCCTGAAGGAAAATGACTACCAGCACCTGTCGATCGCCAACCCTAAGGCTGCACCCTACGGACTCGCCGCCACCCAGGTGCTGGCCAAGCTGGGCCTGACCGAACAGGTCAAGAGCAAACTCGTCGAAGGCCAGAACATCACCCAGGCCTATCAATTTGTGTCCACCGGCAATGCCGAGTTGGGTTTTGTCGCCTTGTCGCAGATCTATAAAGACGGCAAAGTCAGCAGCGGCTCGGCGTGGATCGTTCCCGGCCAGATGCATGACCCGATCAAACAGGACGCGGTGATTCTCAACAAAGGCAAGGACAACCCGGCCGCCAAGGCACTGGTTGACTACCTCAAGGGGCCAAAAGCTGCCGCGGTTATCAAATCCTACGGTTATCAATTGTAAATGCCGCTATCGAGTGCCGACTTCTCTGCCATTTGGCTGACCCTGAAACTGGCGTCGCTGACCACTGTGATCCTGCTGGTCATCGGCACTCCGATTGCCCTGTGGCTGTCGCACACCCGCTCATGGTGGCGCGGCCCCATCGGCGCGATCGTCGCCCTGCCGCTGGTGCTGCCTCCCACTGTGATTGGCTTCTACCTGCTGCTGACCATGGGCCCCCATGGCTACCTCGGGCAGTTCACCCAATGGCTGGGCCTGGGCACCTTGACCTTCAGCTTCGCCGGCCTGGTGATTGGCTCGGTGATCTATTCCATGCCGTTTGTGGTGCAACCGTTGCAGAACGCGTTCTCGGCCATCGGCAGCCGCCCCCTGGAAGTCGCTGCCACGTTACGGGCCAATCCCTGGGACACGTTTTTCACGGTGATCCTGCCCCTGGCCCGTCCCGGGTTTATCACCGCGTCGATCCTCGGTTTTGCCCATACCGTGGGCGAGTTCGGCGTGGTGCTGATGATCGGCGGCAATATCCCCGACAAGACCCGCGTGGTCTCGGTGCAGATCTACGATCACGTCGAAGCCATGGAATATGCACAGGCCCACTGGCTCGCCGCAGCCATGGTGGTGTTTTCTTTCCTGGTGTTGCTGGCGCTCTACTCCAGCCGTAAAACCAAGGCAGGCTGGAGCTGATGTCGATGATTGAGGTACGCCTGCAACTGAATTATTCCGGGTTTGCCCTGGACGTCGACCTACAATTGCCGGGGCGTGGCGTGACCGCGCTCTACGGGCATTCCGGCTCGGGCAAGACCACCTGCCTGCGCTGCATTGCCGGGCTGGAGCGAGCCAGCGACGGCTTTGTGCAAATCAACGATCAAGTCTGGCAAGACAGCCACAACGGCGTGTTTGTGCCACCGCACAAACGCGCCCTCGGCTATGTGTTTCAAGAGGCCAGCCTGTTTCCCCACCTGTCGGTGCTGGCCAACCTGGCGTTCGGCCTCAAGCGCATCCCCAAGGCCCAGCGCCGCGTAGACCTGGCCCAGGCCACGCAATTGCTGGGCATCGGCCACTTGCTGGATCGCCATCCACAGCATTTGTCCGGCGGCGAGCGCCAACGCGTCGGCATCGCCCGCGCCCTGCTCACCAGCCCGCAGCTATTGCTGATGGACGAGCCCCTGGCCGCACTCGACAGCCAACGCAAAGGCGAAATCCTGCCGTACCTGGAACGCCTGCACGAGCAACTGGAAATCCCGGTGCTGTATGTCAGCCATGCCCAGGATGAAGTGGCACGCCTGGCCGACCACCTTGTCCTGCTCAGTGAGGGCAAGGCCCTGGCCAGTGGCCCGATTGGCGAAACCCTGGCGCGGCTCGACCTGCCGCTGGCCCTGGGCGACGATGCTGGCGTGGTGATCAATGGCACGGTCAGTGGCCATGACGCCCACTATCAATTGCTGACCCTGCAACTGCCCGACAGCCCGCTGCAAATGCGCGTAGCCCATGCCCCGCTCGATTTGGGCAAACACCTGCGGTTCAAGGTCCGGGCACGGGATGTGAGCCTCAGCCTGCAACCCGGGGAGCACAGCAGTATCCTCAACTGCCTGCCCGTGACCGTGACCCAGGAAATCCCTGCCGATAACAGTGCGCATGTACTGGTGCGGCTCGACGCAGCGGGGACGCCGTTGCTGGCGCGGATCACCCGTTACTCGCGGGACCAATTGCAGGTGCATCCCGGCCAGGTGCTGTGGGCACAGATCAAGGCGGTCGCGGTATTGGCTTGAACGGGAAGAGGTGGGGCTGGCGATGTTTCTTGAACAACTGTAGGAGCGAGCTTGCTCGCGAAAAACTTGAGAGCGCCGCGTTTACCCTGCATACACGCGTTATCGTTCACGCCCTTCGCGAGCAAGCTCGCTCCTACAGGTGGTATTGGCCTTGCCACAGGCGTAGGAAATATGACGCAACTGCGCTAGGCTACCGGTCCTTTCCTATATCAGGACGACCGCCGACGTGAACCACTAAGCCTTCCAACATGTAAACGCAACGAGCCGCCTGGCGCGCTTGTTGGCTTGTGCCACATTGTTCTGGAGGTGCTGATGACTGACGTCAACCGGCTGCCTGTACTTGTTTCCTTGCATCACGTGGGTTTCCAGTTCGCCAATGGCGAGACGCTGCTGGAAGACCTCAACCTGTCTATCGATCACACCCCGACCGGAATTGTCGGCCGTAATGGCATGGGCAAGAGTGTGTTGGCGCGCCTGCTGGCCGGCGTGCTTCTTCCTTCCAGCGGCGTTATCAAATCCTCGGCCCGTATCGCCTATATCCCACAAACCATAGCGTTGTTGCCTGGGCAGACCGTGGCCCAGGTCAGCGGTTGCGCGCCAATCCTGGCGGCTCTTGAGCGCCTGGCCAAAGGGCAAGCGCTGCCTGAAGACCTGGAACTGATCGATGATCGCTGGGACCTGGCCGAACGCCTACGCCAGGCGCTGGACGGTGCCGGCTTGCCCGAGATCGACTTCCATCAGCCCGCCGAGCAACTCAGTGGCGGCCAACTGGCCAGGGTCGCCCTGATTGGCGCCCTGCTGTGTGCGTCGCAGTTGCTGATTCTCGACGAACCCACCAACCACCTCGACAGCGCCGGCCGCGACTGGCTGCTGGCGACCCTCGGCGCCTGGCGTGGCGCCTTGGTCGTGGTCAGCCATGACCGACACCTGCTCAACACCCTGGGGCGGATCATCGAATTGTCACCCCTCGGTGCCCGGCTGTATGGCGGCAACTACGACGACTATCGTGCGCAGCGTGATGCCGAACAGCACGCCGCCCAGGCGGCCCTGGAGCACGCCCGGTTGGATCGACGTCGCGAGCACCAGCGCCTGAAAAAGGACCTCGACAGCTTCCAGCGCCACGCTGCCAGCTCCCGTAAACATGCCGAGACCGCCAATGTCGATGCCTTCACCAAATCCAGGTGGAAAGGCGCCGCCAACGAAATCGTCAGCCACGTGCGCAGCGCCCATGTGCAGCACAAACAGGCCTTGAACGAGCGTGTGCGCTCGGCCCATGAACGAGTGATCGACGAAACGCCGACTTTCCTGGCCTTGCCCGGCATGCCACTGCCGGCGGGCCGCCAGGTCGCAACCCTGGTCGACACCCAGTTGCCCTGGCTCGATCCCCACGCGCCGAGTACCTTGATCAACGCTAGCTTGTGCGGGCCGGTTCGGGTCGCCGTCAACGGGCCGAACGGCTGCGGTAAATCCACCTTGCTCAAGCTGTTGGCCGGCCAATGGCAACCCATCAGCGGCGAATGCACGGTTCACGTGCCCTGTGCCTATCTCGACCAGCAGTTGAGCCTACTCGACGACCGCCAATCAATCGTCGAACAACTGAGACTGATGGACACACCACTGGCCGAAGCCGAACTGCGCACCCGCCTGGCCCTGTTGCACCTGGACGCCTTGCGTGTGACTCAACCCATCGGCCAACTCAGCGGCGGTGAACGCTTGAAGGCCGCCATGGCGGTTGCCTTATGGCGCAAGATCCCAGCACAACTGTTACTGTTGGACGAACCCACCAACCACCTGGACCTGGAGTCGGTCCTGGCTTTCGAACAGGCTTTGCAAGGATTTGCCGGCGCGCTGATTGCGGTCTCCCATGATGCGGCGTTTCTCAAGGCGCTCAAGCCAACTCACGTCCTGACCTGGGCAGCCTCTGGATGGCAGCTGGAGGTGAATTGAAGGATGTGCCAGGTCATTGCAGTCCGCAGGAAAGCGTCCTACGGTAGTGGCCGGATAATCTCATTGAGGAACCTCTCGCCGTGCTGCCCTCCTCCCCTAAACCCATGGTCAATGCCGCCCTGCAACACCAGCACAAATGGCGCGGCCGCATCGGGCTGGCGCTGGTGGCCAGCCTTTCGGTGCTGGCCGGCATGACCGACGCCATCGGCTTTATGGCCAGTGGCGACTTTGTCTCGTTCATGAGCGGCAACACCACCCGGCTGGCAGTGGCAATCAGTGAAGGCGACCTGGGGCTGACCGGTCGCCTGACGCTGCTGGTGGCGACGTTTATTCTGGGGAACGCACTGGGCGTGATCATCAGCCGTCTCAGCAAGCGCCACGCGTTGCCGCTGTTGCTGTGTATTGCCACGCTGTTGTGCGGGGCAGCGGCGTGGCCGATGACCGAGCAGTTGCCGGCCGTGCTCGCCGCAATCATTGCTATGGGCATGCTCAATGCGGCGGTGGAACAGGTCAATGGCCTGCCCGTGGGGCTGACTTATGTGACCGGCGCGTTGTCGCGTTTCGGTCGCGGGCTGGGGCGCTGGATGCTGGGGGAGCGGCGCAATGGCTGGCGTGTCCAGTTGATTCCCTGGGCCGGGATGTTTGTCGGCGCGGTGATCGGCGCCTTGCTGGAGCATCAGATGGGGATCAAGGCACTGCTGGTCAGCGGCCTGCTGTCGGCGCTGCTGGGCCTGGCGTCGCTGAAGATTCCCAGGCGCTGGCACTTGGGGTATATGCCACGCTGAAAAGGTGCTTGCCCGACATTAAGGCCTCGACGTCCATGTACTGGTAAAGAGCCATCATGTCGGGCAAGCGCAGGCATTTTAAGGCAAAGCCGGCGGTGTGTCCGCCGGGTATTTCTGAAGAAATCTAAGGAAACAACTTACAGGCAGGTCGCCAAGGCTGCCAGGCGACGCTTGGTGGCCCAATTGTCCTCGGCGGCGTAGTAACGGACCGTGGTGCTGGTACCAGCACTCTGTACATCGACAAAGTAGTTACCGCCCGTGGTGTAGACCGTATGGCCACCGCCTTGCGCTGGCTCCATGAAGCCGCCGGCATCGACGCCGAACACCGCCTCGTCCTGCCAGCCGAACTGAATGCACTGGGCGACAACCAGCGCGGCCTTGTCGGAAGCCAGGGTTTTATAGGGCGCGCCAGAGCGTGCGTCTTTCATCTTCGAACCTGCGCAACCGGCCAGCGCCGCCAGGACCAACGCACCTATCACCACCTTCCGCATGCCATCGCTTCCTTGAAAAAAACGCGACTGTACCACTGCCTACAACAACCAGCGAAACAGATAGAACAGCGCCATGCTCAACAACACCGTGATCAATACGCTGCGGGTCCAGAACATCAGGGCCACCGCACAGATACCGGCCAGCAGATAGGGGTTGGTGGGGTTCAGGTTGAGCTTGTGCTCGGCCAGGAAGATGATCGGCCCACAAATCGCCGTCAACATACCCGGCACCGCGAACCCGAGAAACTCCCGCGCGCCGCGATTCAGGCGCACTGGCAAACGCGGTTCCAAAAACAGGTAACGATTGAAAAACACCGCCAGGCCCATGCCGATAATCATCACAAAAATCATCGCTGCCCCACTCCCAAGCGTTTGCAGGCATACCCTGCGCTCATCCCCAGCAACCCCGACACCACCACCGCCGACTCCCAGTGCCAGTAGCTGAGCAGCACTGAGAACAGCAAGGCCACCGCCACGCACACCACCGTCGGCACATCGCGCACTACCGGGGTGATCAAGGCGATAAAGGTCGCGGCGATGGAGAACTCCAGGCCCAGTTGATCCAAATTGGGGATGCTCTTGCCGAGGACGATACCGGCCAGGGTAAACAGGTTCCAGGCCACGTAGAACGTCAGGCCCACCCCCAGGGCATACCAGCGGTTGAAGGTCTGGCGGTCGTACTGGCTGACCAGGGCGAAGAACTCGTCGGTCAGCAAAAAGCCCAGGCTCATGCGCCACCGCGCCGGCAAGGGCGACAGCGTTGCGCGCATATGCATGCCATACAGCAAGTGCTGGGAGGTCAGCAGCAAGGTGGTGAGCAAAATGGCGATCAGGCTGGCACCACTCTTGACCATGCCAATCGCCACCAACTGCGCGGCACCGGCAAACACAATGGCCGACAGGCCCTGGCTTTCCAACGGGGTGAACTGGGCGTCAATCGCCAGGGAACCGGCCAGCAGGCCCCACGGGGCACAGGCCAACGACAGAGGAATGATCGCAATCGCACCACGGGCGAAAGCGTAATGCGGCAAGGCAGTAGGCATGGACAACAGGCTCATCGACAGACAGTCGACAAGCATGGCAGCGCCCGCCAGGATTGTCTTGAACGATCTTGCAGTGGGCAACACTCCTGCACAGGGAAGGAATGTTGCCCGCCGGATTTACTGCTGCAGGGCCGTCGCCGCCTTGTCAATAAATGCCGCCACTTCACCTGGCCTGGAGGCCAGCGAGGCGTGACTGGCGTCCAGGGTGAGAGTCTCCCGGG
Source organism: Pseudomonas sp. FH4 (assembly GCF_000510915.2). Classification (NCBI taxonomy): domain Bacteria; kingdom Pseudomonadati; phylum Pseudomonadota; class Gammaproteobacteria; order Pseudomonadales; family Pseudomonadaceae; genus Pseudomonas; species Pseudomonas sp. FH4. Next base: position 319,669 of record NZ_AOHN01000019.1, read on the forward strand.
GCTTGATGCGCGCGGCCATGCGCACCTGGTTATCGGGGTGAATCATGTGGTCCTGGGTGGACACCTGATACCACGACGGTTTGTTCTTCCACGCTGGGTTGCTGACTTCATCGCCGAAGGTACTGGCCAGCGGTGCCTTCTGCGTGATGCCCAGCACATCGCCCTCCGATTGCGATAAGTCCTGGCAGAAACTTTCATGGAACAGCTCGGGCTTGACCCACAGGTAGCCATCGCTGTCCGGGACCAGGTTGGCGGCAGCCTTGGGCAAATGCGCCTGGGTGATTGCGCCCGGGCTTTCCCCCGCATCCGGAGCAAAGGCGGCAATGAACACCAGGCCCTGGACGTTGGGTTCGTTGCCCGCCTGGGAAATGACCGCCCCGCCATAGGAATGCCCGACCAACAACACCGGCCCCTTGATCTGGGCCACCATCTTGCGCGTGCGTTCGGCGTCGTCGGCCAGTGAGGTCAGGGGGATTTCCACCGCGTGCACGTCGCGATAGCCCTTTTTCTGCAGCTCGACGATCACTCGACTCCAATGCGCTGCGCCGCCCCAAAAGCCGTGTACCAGGACAATTGCCGGTTTTTCACTCATTCGATGACTTCCTGTGGTTTGAGCATGAAGGTCTCACGGACAACCGTGACCCTGCCCAGTGTCGACGCAGCCGACGCAATCGTCACCCCCCAGTCGCTGGACGGTCACGCGCCGCTATATCAGGCGAGTTTGACCGACACTCGCTCTACCGCATCCCGGGCTTCACGCAGTTCGTGGGCATCCTGGTTAAGGCGGTGGATGGTGTTGAGCAGGCGCTGGCGCAGCACTTCATCACTGAGTTTTTCGACGGCACGCATCAAGTCGAAGGCCGCGGTTTCGTTGTTGTCCGCGACAGAATCGAGGGTCTTGCGCAGATTGCGAGTGGCACGGGTCACACCGTTACTTCCTTTATCACCAATGGCGGGCACTTTAGGACAGTTGTGTTTCAGTTTAATTTCAACCACTTGGCAGCAATGCCCAAGGCGTTGATCCAGATCAACAGGATCTGGGCTTGCCCAATACATATGAATATCCGTATATTCGAATAAGCATATATAGAGCTACGACAATCATGACTGATCTTTTCTCTCCTCCCGATGTATTCAAATGCCTGGCCGATGCGACCCGCACCAGGCTGGCCTTGTTGATCCTGCGCGAAGGCGAACTGTGCGTCTGCGAACTGATCCATGCCCTGGATGACAGCCAGCCGAAAATTTCACGGCATTTGGCACAACTGCGCAGTTGCGGGCTGCTGGTAGACCGTCGCCAGGGCCAGTGGATCTACTACCGCCTCAACCCGCAATTGCCGCACTGGGTGAGTACGGTGCTGGAGACCACCTTGCACGCCAATCAGCCCTGGCTGCAAAACGACGCGCAGCGCCTCGATGCAATGGGCGACCGACCACAACGAGCCAGCACCTGCTGCTGACCCCTGGAGAAGAGCCTCATGCTGATCGCAGCCGCGATTTTTCTAGTCACCATTGTGCTGGTCATCTGGCAACCCAAAGGCCTGGGCGTGGGCTGGAGCGCCTCCATCGGTGCGATCCTCGCCCTGGCCTGCGGGGTTATCAGCCTGGCAGACATCCCGGTGGTGTGGCAGATCATCTGGAATGCCACCGGCACCTTTGTCGCATTGATCATCATCAGCCTGATCCTCGACGAGGCTGGTTTTTTCGCCTGGACCGCGTTGCACGTTGCACGCTGGGGGCGTGGCCATGGCCGTCGCCTGTTTGCCTATATGGTGCTGCTGGGAGCGCTGGTCTCGGCACTGTTCGCCAATGACGGGGCGGCCCTGATCCTGACGCCGATTGTCATGTCGATGCTCCTGGCGTTGCGCTTCTCCCCAGCGACGACCCTGGCGTTCGTGATGGGCGCAGGCTTTATCGCTGACACCGCCAGCCTGCCGCTGGTGGTGTCCAACCTGGTGAACATCGTCTCGGCGGACTACTTCAAGATCGGCTTCAACGAGTACGCGGCGATCATGGTGCCGGTCAACCTGGTCAGCGTCGCCGCGACCCTGGCGGTGCTGCTGTGGTTCTTCCGACGTGATATCCCACAAAGCTATGACCCTGCCGACCTGCCCGAACCGGCCAGCGCCATCCATGATCCAGCGACCTTCCACGCCGCGTGGTGGGTGCTGGGCATCTTGCTGATCGGCTGCTTTGCCCTGGAGCCGCTGGGCATTCCCATCAGTGCCATCTCGGCCGCTTGCGCCCTGCTACTGCTGGTCATCGCCGCCAAAGGCCACAGGATTTCCACGCGCAAGGTGCTCAAGGAAGCCCCCTGGCAGATCGTGGTTTTCTCCTTGGGGATGTACCTGGTGGTGTATGGCCTGCGCAACGCCGGCCTGACCACTTACCTGGCCACCTGGCTCAACACCTTCGCCGATTACGGCGTGTGGGGCGCGGCGCTGGGCACCGGGTTGCTGACGGCGCTGCTGTCTTCGGTGATGAACAACCTGCCGACCGTGCTGATCGGTGCACTGTCCATCGAAGCCAGCCATGCCGTGGGCGTGGTCAAGGACGCGATGATCTACGCCAATGTGATCGGCAGCGACCTGGGCCCGAAAATCACCCCTATCGGCAGCCTGGCGACACTGCTCTGGCTGCACATTCTGGCGCGCAAAGGCATTCGTATCACCTGGGGCTATTACTTCAAGGTCGGCATCGTCCTGACCCTGCCGGTGCTATTGATCACCCTGGCCGCGCTGGCCCTGCGCCTGAGCCTTTAACGGAGAGTTGTCATGAAAGTCCTGTTCATCTGCACCGCCAACAGCTGCCGCAGCATCCTCAGCGAAGCCCTGTTCAACCACCTGGCCCTACAAGGGTTCCACGCCGTCAGTTCCGGCAGCGTTCCCAAGGGCCAGGTGCTACCCCGCACCTTGAGCACATTACAAACTGCCGGCATCCGCACCGAAGGTTTGTACAGCAAAGGCAATGACGCGTTTGAAGGCAGCCCGCCAGACATTGTGATCAGCGTGTGCGACAAAGCCGCCGCCGAAGCCTGCCCGGTGTACTTCGGCCCGGCGATCAAGGCGCACTGGGGGCTTGAAGACCCATCGGACAAAAGCGGCGATGAGGCGCATATGGATGCCGCTTTCCAGGCCACTCTAAAGATCATCGAAGCCCGCTGTCGGGCGCTGTTCGCCCTCCCGTTCAGCCGCCTCGACGCGGCACAGGTCAAGGCTGAACTTGATCGAATCGGCCTGTTGTAAACGGAGAATGTCATGACCACCCTGCCCAACCTCGACCTCACACTGCTCACGCCACTGCACACGGATGCCGAACAACGACCACGGATTCTCCTGCTGTATGGTTCCAATCGCGCGCGCTCTTTCAGCCGATTACTGGTGGAAGAAGCCGCACGCGTGCTTCAGCATCTGGGCGCCGACGCGCGGATCTTCAACCCGTCGGGCCTGCCAATGCCCGACGACGCCCCGGATGACCATCCAAAAGTCCAGGAGCTATTGGCCCTTATGCAGTGGTCCGAAGGCCAGGTGTGGTGCTCGCCAGAACGTCACGGCTCCATGTCGGCAGTGTTCAAGGCGCAAATCGACTGGGTGCCCCTGGCACTGGGCGCCATCCGCCCAACCCAGGGCAAGACACTGGCGGTGATGCAAGTCTGCGGCGGGTCGCAGTCATTCAACACCGTCAACCAGCTGCGCGTACTGGGGCGTTGGATGCGGATGCTGACCATCCCCAACCAGTCATCCGTGCCCAAGGCTTTCATGGAGTTCGATGAACAGGACCGGATGAAGCCTTCCGCTCTATATGATCGGGTCGTGGATGTCATGGAGGAACTGATCAAGTTCACCCTGCTGGTGCGTGAGCGTCCGGACCTGGTGCAGCGCTATTCCGAGCGCAAGGAGGATGCGCAGGCGCTCTCTGAACGGGTCAATCAGCGGTCGATTTGAACGCCGCTGAACGCGTATGCTTTGCAGCAACCGCCGCCACTGAGCCCGTCCCATGAGTTCCTCGCACCACACCTGGCTGGGCGATTACGAAATCAGCAGCACCACCTGCAGCGGCCTGACGTTTGCCCGCCACAGCCACGACGAGTGCGTGATTGGCGTCAACCTGATCGGTGAGGAAAAGGTCTGGCTGGACCGCCGCACCTTCGAGGCCGGGCCCGGCAGTATCACCCTGTATAACCCCGGGCAGATCCAGGGCGGCGGCGCGGCCCAGGGTGCGCCCTGGCACTTTGTCAGTCTGTACGCCGGGGCTGACCGCCTGGCCTCCGACCTGGGGCTGGCGCACCTGGAGTTTGATCGCGCATTGTGTTTTGCCCCGGCTTTGGCGGCGCAACTGGCGCAGGCCGCCAAGGGCGCATTGAATGTCGACCCACTGGTGCGCGAACTGAACGAAGAGGCGCTGGTGCTGCTGCTGGGCGATGTGGTCAGGCTCAGCGGTGTGCGCTTGCCGGGTGGCGCCAGTGCGGGGACAAGCATGGTCGCCCGAGCCCAGGAACTGCTCGCCGCGCAGTTGCATCAGAGCGTGGCACTGGACGCACTGGGTAACGCCTTGGGCCTGTCGAAATTCCACGTCTTGCGCACGTTCCAGAAAGAAACCGGCCTGAGCCCCCGCCAGTGGGCCATGCAACTGCGCACCCGCCGTGCAAAAGGTTTGCTGCGCAGCGGCTTGAACGCCGCCGACGTCGCCCATGACCTGGGCTTTGCCGACCAGAGCCATCTCAACCGGCACTTTCGCGCGGCCTATGGCATGACTCCTGGCCGCTATCAGAGCGCAATCGGGTCCAAGACAACTCCACTTCCCCGGCATCAGACTGGCCCCATTACCGGTTAATCATGGGTGACACTGATGTTGACGATCTTTTTTTCCGCGCTGGTGTTCGGCTTTGTGTTTTGCCTGTCTCCCGGTGCCGTGCTGGCAGAGACGCTACGCCGTGGCCTGCTGCATGGGTTCACCCCTGCGTTGCTGGTGCAGGTAGGCTCGCTGGTGGGCGACGCGACCTGGGCGGTGATCGGCCTGACCGGCATGGCCCTGCTGATCCAGCACGAAGCGGTGCGCGTGCCCCTGACGGCCCTTTGCGCGTTGTACCTGGCCTGGCTCGGCCTGCGCAGCCTGCTGGATGCCTGGCGCCTGCCACAACCCGACAGCGCCCCGGCCAGCAGCGGGCGCAATGCGCTGGTGGTGGGGGCTGCCATTTCATTGGCCAACCCGAAGAACATCGTCTATTGGGGCGCCCTGGGCAGTGCCCTGTCAGGCATCGTTGGCGCCACCCCGAGTCACGGCCAGACATTGATGTTCTTCGCCGGTTTCATGCTGGCTTCAATCCTGTCGTGCTTTTTGACTGCGGCGTTGGTGAATATCTTGCGAAAGAACGCCTCGGCAACTTGGCAACGCATCAGTCATGGTGCCTGTGGCTTAGTGTTGATTTATCTCGCGTTACTGGCGGCATACAGTCTATGAGCTTATATATCCAACACTGCCAACCTGAATAAACTCTGAACATACAACAAACAGGCTCATTATATATTGACATCCAGTGCCTGCCTGAGTAGATTGCCCGTGCCTGCAACTCGGGCCTTTTTTCAACCTCACAAAAGAAGCCAATGGACACAGTATCTAGTCGCTGTCCTTCACCCGCGAATGCGGGGGCCGGGCGCCAAACCCAGAGTAATGACGGGACTCGCCTTCAAGGCCGGGTAAGCTGCGCTAGAGCTTGATGCTCCAACGTAACTGCCTTGAGCCGGCGCCAGTCCGGTCCCGAGGTGTGTTATGAATTTCCAGACCCTTATTCTACCTGATGTACGCACGCTGGCCTCGGTCTTGCGTGCCAAGCTGTGCCGTGGCTCCCTGGGTGTTACCCCCGCACGCACGGCCTTTGCTTCCCCCTCCCCGCGTATCAACCCGGTGCACCTCCAGGCTCACTGGCGCCTGTGCCCCACCACCGGCCATCTGGTCCAGCACTGGGACCACGCCGACCCTCAAGATCCGCAGAGACGGAGCGTTTTCAGCCTGCTTGCCCAAGCGCGCCTGATGCTCAACGCTCGCGCGGCATAAGCTGACTGAAAACAGCAACTTCCTGATTATTGGTTAATTAATTAACTGGCGTTCCTTGCGAACTAAGCCAGCCGTAGTTTTCTGCGCGCCCGTTAATTAACTCGCCTATTTAAAGTTATTTAAATCGATCGCATAAATTGCGACTCGGCCTACTTGCGTGTGCCTGCCTGTCAGGTCAGCCACAAGTATGTCGACAGGAGTACTCACAATGAGCGCCGTAAAAACCACACAACTGCCAAACAAAAACAGCACCGCTGCCGACACCAAACTGTCGATGCGTGCTGCCCGCGAAGCGCAAAACGGCCTGGCGGCGACCCTGGCCAACGTCCGGGCGACCAAGGACGGCCTGACTGAACTGGATGCCAGCGCCCGCCTGCAACGCGAAGGCTTTAACGAGGTGGCCCACGACAAGCCGCCCCATGCCTTCGTGCAGTTCCTCCAGGCCCTGAACAATCCCTTCATCTACGTCTTGCTGACCCTGGCGGCGATCAGTTTTGTCACTGACTACTGGTTGCCGCTGCGCGCCGGTGAGGAAGTGGACCTGACCAAAGTCATCATCATCATGACCATGGTCGCCCTGAGCAGCCTGCTGCGCTTCTGGCAGGAACACCGCTCGGCCAAATCCGCCGAAGCACTCAAGGCCATGGTGCGCACCACCGCAACGGTGCTGCGCCGCGAGCAGGTCGGCGCCAAGCCGACCCTGCGCGAAGTGCCGATGCGCGAACTGGTGGCCGGCGATATCGTGCAGTTGTCAGCCGGCGACATGATCCCGGCCGATATCCGCCTGATCGAGTCCCGCGACCTGTTTATCAGCCAGGCGGTGCTGACCGGTGAAGCCTTGCCGGTAGAAAAATACGACACCCTGGGCGATGTCACGCAAAAATCCGCCACGGTTCAGGCGGCAGACCAGAGCAACCTGCTGGACCTGCCCAACATCTGCTTCATGGGCACCAACGTGGTCAGCGGCCGCGCCCTGGCGGTGGTGGTGGCGACCGGGCCGCGCACTTATTTCGGCTCTCTGGCCAAGGCCATCGTCGGCTCCCGGGTGCAAACCGCCTTCGACCGCGGGGTGAACAGCGTCAGTTGGTTGTTGATTCGCTTCATGCTGGTGATGGTGCCCATCGTGTTCTTCCTCAATGGCTTCTCCAAGGGCGATTGGGGCGATGCCTTCCTGTTTGCCCTGGCGGTGGCCGTGGGCCTGACCCCGGAAATGCTGCCGATGATCGTCAGCGCCAACCTGGCAAAGGGCGCGAACGCCATGGCCAAGCGCAAAGTGGTGGTCAAGCGCCTCAATGCGATCCAGAACTTCGGCTCGATGGACGTGCTGTGCACCGACAAGACCGGCACCCTGACCCAGGACAAAATCATCCTGGAGCACCACGTCAACGCCTTCGGCCAGCGGGATGACCAGGTGCTGTCCCTGGCCTGGCTCAACAGCCATCACCAAAGCGGCATGAAGAACCTGATGGATCAGGCGGTGCTGGCGTTCTCCCAGCACAACCCCAAGTTCCAGGTACCGTTTGCCTTCAGCAAGGTCGATGAATTGCCCTTCGACTTTGTACGCCGACGCCTGTCGATTGTGGTCAAGGACAACCACGGCGATCACCTGTTGGTGTGCAAGGGCGCCGTGGAAGAAATGCTCGAAATCGCCACCCATGTGATGGAGGGCGATAGCGCCGTGGCCCTGGATGAGCAGCGCCGCCAGGCGTTGCTCAACACTGCCAACGAGTTCAATGAAGACGGTTTCCGCGTGCTGGTGGTGGCCACCCGCAACATTCCCAAGGCCTTGGCGCGTCAGCAATACACTCCCACCGATGAACGCAACCTGGTGATCCACGGTTTCCTGACCTTCCTCGATCCACCGAAGGAAACCGCCGGCCCGGCGATTGCCGCCCTGCAAGAGATCGGTGTCGCGATCAAAGTGCTGACCGGCGATAACGCCGTGGTCACCCGCACCATCTGCCGCCAGGTCGGCCTGGAGCCCGGTGAGCCACTGCTGGGCGTGGATATCGAAGCGATGGACGATGCCACCCTCAAGCACCAGGTCGAACAACGCACAGTGTTCGCCAAACTGACCCCGCTGCAGAAGTCCCGGGTGCTCAAGGCCTTGCAGTCCAATGGTCACACCGTGGGTTTCCTCGGCGACGGCATCAATGATGCACCCGCCCTGCGCGATGCCGACGTCGGTATTTCGGTAGACAGCGCCACCGACATCGCCAAGGAATCGGCAGACATCATCCTCCTGGAAAAGAGTCTGATGGTCCTCGAAGAAGGTGTGCTCAAAGGCCGCGAGACCTTCGGCAATATCATGAAGTACCTGAACATGACGGCCAGCTCCAACTTCGGCAACGTGTTCTCGGTGCTGGTGGCCAGTGCGTTCATTCCCTTCATGCCGATGCTGGCGATCCACCTGCTGCTGCAAAACCTGATGTATGACATCTCCCAACTGGCCCTGCCATGGGACAAGATGGACAAGGAGTACCTGGCCAAGCCGCGCAAGTGGGACGCGCAGAACATCGGGCGTTTCATGATCTGGATCGGGCCGACCTCGTCGATCTTCGACATCACCACCTTTGCCCTGATGTGGTACGTGTTTTCGGCCAACAGCGTAGAGATGCAGACCCTGTTCCAGTCCGGCTGGTTTGTCGAAGGGCTGCTCTCGCAGACCCTGGTGGTGCACATGCTGCGTACCCGCAAGATCCCGTTCTTCCAGAGCACCGCCGCCTGGCCGGTGCTGATGATGACCGGCATCGTCATCGCGCTGGGGATCTATGTGCCCTTCTCGCCCCTGGGCACGCTGGTGGGCCTGCAACCGTTGCCTTGGGCCTACTTCCCTTGGCTGGTCGGCACCCTGCTTGCCTACTGCTGCGTCGCGCAACTGATGAAAACCCTCTACATCCGCCGCTTCAAGCAGTGGTACTGACCGACCAGGCGCGGGCTCTCACTCGATGGCCCGCGCCTGGGCAACACAAGGAAATTCCAGCATGCGCGTGTTGATCTGTGCGGGTCGTCATTACGCCGATAGCAAAAGGTCCCGCCAGGTCCTGGATGCCTGGCATCGCCTGCACCCGGTGCAGGTATTGATCCACGGTGGCAGCCAGTTCCTGGGCAGCGATATAGAGGATTGGGCACGGGAAACGGGCATAGACGTTGTGCGTTACCCACCCAACTGGCAGCGCCATGGCAAACAGGCTGAACGCCATCGCAACCAATTCATGCTGAGCGACAGCCGCCCCGACGTGGTCATCGCGCTACCCGGTGGCGATGACACCTCTGAACTGGTCAACCAGGCCAAGGCCTGCGGCATCCAAGTGCTGACCGTCGACAACTGACATCTATTCTTTGGAGCATGTAGCCATGCACAAACACACCTCGCGGCGCCCGGACGGCTTTGCCAAATACCGTCGCCGCCAGCAACACCAATCCCTGACAGCCTTTGCATTGCTGCCTGCATCGCGGCGGCGGGCATTGCGCCGCAACTTGATCTTTGTCGGCGCGACCCTGGGCGGCATCCTGGTCCTGGGCCTGCTGTCCAAGGCCTTTGCCGCAGGAGGTTCGTATGTGGTCGATGATGCAGCGATCAATGCGCCGGGCGAATGCAACCTTGACGCCTGGTACACCCGCAACCGTCATGACGCGTCCACCCACCACAGCAGTTTATCCGCAGCCTGTACCGCCCGTGGCTTGCCGACAGTGCAATGGGGGGCAGCCATTGAGGATGACCCGGACCAGACGCAGGTCAGCCCGCAGATCAAGACATCGCTGTGGTCCTGGGATGACGCGGGCGTGGAAATTGCCGTGGCCGGCGCGGCGCATATTGCGCTCAATCGCCGCCATGCTTTCGACGGTGCCGACCTGACGGTGCCACTGACCTGGCAACCGTTGCCAGCCCTGCGCCTGAACCTCAACGCCGGCTGGGCCCACGCTTATGATGACGGCGAGCAGAATCACCGCCTGACCTGGGGTACGGGGCTGGAGTACAGCGTGGCGGATTCACTGACGCTGGTGGCTGAACGTTACGGCCAGCAACGCGGCGACCAGGCCTGGCAGGCCGGGCCGCGCGTGCACTTGGGCAGGCAGGTGGATGTGGACCTGGTGATCGGCCGCAGCCTGATCGGCGACCGCGATCAGTGGCTGACCACGGGGGCTACTTTACGGTTTTGACGATCCGTTTTAGCAAAGGTGGGATGTGATCCATGTCGCACCCCGCTCCCACAGGGGGGCTCGGCGAAGCAGAGTTTTGGGTACGCCACAAATCAAATGTGGGAGCTGGCTTGCCTGCGATAGCGGCGTGCCAGCCAACAGATATATGACTGAAAAACCGCTATCGCGGGCAAGCCCGCTCCCACAGGGGATATGCGCCGGGCGTCAGGCCGCTTTGGCTTGTTGCTCCAGATGCACTTGCAACTCGGGATCAATTTTCAGGACCCCCGCCAGTTCATCCAGATAGTTGCGCTCGGCATCCTGCTGGTCATCCACCAGCAGGACACTGGCCAGGTAGACCTCGGCAGCCATTGCCGGGTCTGCGGCGCAATCGGCAAAGTCTGCCGCATTCAAGGGTTTGGCGACCTCAGCGTCCAGCCATTGCTGCAAGTCGGGGTCATCGGTATGACGACCAATCTCAGCCGAGATCCTCTCCTCTTCCTGCGCGTCAATCCGCCCGTCCGCCTTGGCCGCCGCGATCAACGCCCGCAGCAGCGCATGGCTATGCTCCTCGACCGCCGGGCCGGACAGTTGATCCACCGTCTGCAACGCCTGTTGCGGTGCCGAAGCCTGTTGCTGTTGCCAGGCTTGATACGCCTGGAACGCCATCATTCCCAGTGAAGCCAGCGCCGCATAATTGGTGCCGCCTGAACGCGTCGGGCGCGCGCCGCCGGATGCGGTACCGCCCAGCATCCCGCCGAGGCCGCCGAGCAAATCACCCAGGCCGCCGCCGCCCGAAGTTGCACCGCCCGCGCCGGCGCCACCGCCCCGCAGCAGACCACCGAGCAAACCGCCCAACCCACCGAGCCCTCCGGCTCCGCCTTGAGGTGCCGCCGAACCGCCTTGCGGCTTGATCGCCGCCTGTAGCAGTTGTCCCAGTAGATCGCTGGTGTTCATGGTATTGCCCTCCTGTGGGCTGTGCTCCAGACCAGCAACAATAGTCGCTGCTGCCTATAACGCCAACACCCGTAGACCAGAGTATTTTTGTCGACGGGCCTGCGCCTCAACAAACCCGGTGCCGCGCGGTAACGACCGTGAGAATTCTTCAGATCAAGGGTGGTCAGGATCACGTCTGAACGCCAGCCAGCTCCCTACATTGACCTCTTTGTAGAGGCTGGCCGGCGGATACGGGATCAGGGTCTTGGGCGGACCTTGTAGCCCGGTAACGTCGCGGCATAGGCCAGTGCCTGCTCACGGGAGCCAAAGGAAGCCAATCGATCATCCTTGGTGCACACGCGCCACGGGCCGCTGTTGACCCGGACAATGTCATAGCCATTGAAATGCATCTTGTTCAACAGGGGAACGCTCATAGTCACCTCTCCTATTCCAGAGATAATCCACGGGTTGCCCGATCCACCATACTCCCGATCCAGGCAGCGTGGCCTACCGAACGTCGCTGATGCTGGCCAATTGCGTCATGTAGTACTGCACTTCCCCATACAACCACTCGGAAAACACCCGCTGTTTGTTTTCCGAGCTTTCCCGAGGTGGCCAAACCAACCAATACGGGTAGGCATACGGCGCGCGGATGTCGCACAACTGCACCAGTTCCCCGCGCACAATGGCGTCATGCACCAGGCTACGCCGCTCCAGGGCGATGCCCTGCCCCAGCCGGACCGCTTCCAGCACCAGGTTGGAGTCATTGGTGCACAGGCCTTTGCGTTCGGAGCTCATCTCAATGCCTGCGGCCTGGCACCAGGGCTGCCAGGACTCATTGCTGTAGATGATCGGGCTGTGCACGATTTGCTGCGGGGTTCGCGGCAATTGCCCGCCATTGAAATGCGGGGCGGCTACGACCACCATTTCGTCGTGGAACAACAGTTTGCGCTCCACCCCTTCCCAATCGCCCTTGCCCATACGGATGCCCACGTCCACCGACTCCTGGTGCAAGTTGGTGATCGCCAGGGTGGCTTGCAGGCGAATGCTGATATGCGGGTAGCGACGCTGGAAATCCGGCAGCCGTGGCAGCAACCACGAACGCGCGAATGAAGGCAGCACCGCCACCACCAGCTCATCGCGCTTGGGCTGGGCCTGGATCAGGCGCGTGGCATCAGCAATATCCCCCAGGGCCTGGCGGATCTGCAACGCATACAGCCGACCATCTTCGCTGATGCGCAAGCCACGCCCTTCACGCACGAACAGCGTGAGGCCGACGATCGCTTCCAGCACCTTGATCTGCTGGCTGATGGCCGAGTGTGTGACATGCAGCTCTTTGGACGCGAGAGTGACACTACCCAGCCTGGCGGTGGCCTCGAAACTGCGCAGGGAGGTCAAGGGAGGAAAGGCACTCATGTAAGGCCGGCTAACCTTTTAAGGTAAAAAATATGGATATTTAAAGGAGTATCGCCGCTATAAAGTAATCCGTAATTAACAATCACACCATCGAGAATGGAGGCTTCATGAAACTGGTTGGCATGCTGGACTCACCTTATGTGCGCCGCGTAGCGATTGCCCTGGAACTGTACGGCGTCGATTTCGAGCAGCAATCGCTGTCGGTCTTCAGCACATTCAAGGAGTTTTCCCGGATCAACCCGGTGGTCAAGGCTCCGACACTGGTGCTCGACGACGGGACGGTGTTGATGGACTCCAGCCTGATCCTGGATTACTTCGAAGCCTTGGCGCCGGCCGATAAAAAGCTCTTGCCCCAAACCGCTGCGGCCCGTGCACGGGACCTGCAAGTAATCGGCCTGGCATTGGCCGCCTGCGACAAGAGCGTGCAGATTTACTACGAGCACAACCTGCGACCAGCAGAGAAACTGCATGAGCCCTGGCTCGACCGGGTAACCGGGCAGTTGCTGGCGGCCTACTCAGGCCTGGAACAACTGCTGGCCAACCCTCAAGGCGAGTCATTGAGCCAAGCATCACTCAGCGTCGCGGTGGCCTGGTCCTTCTCCAGGTACGCCGTGCCCTCGGTGGTCAAGGCCGAAGACTTTCCCAACCTACAGCGCCACGCCCGGCTGGCCGAGCAACACCCGGCGTTCGGCAAATACCCTATCGAATAGGCAGCAACGCAACGTCGATCATCGTCGCCCCCTGGCAAAGCCGTTGACCACGATATACAGCAGCGGCCCGACCGAGACGAACACCATTGTCAGCAACCAGTAAGGCATGACACTGGCCAGGGACTTGCCCTTGGCGCGTGCGTCGCGGTACATCCACACACACGCCAGGGCCGCCATCAGGTACAGGTCAATCACCACCTGGGCGGTGTCTGGCCTGGATAACAGTTCAATGCCGAACGCCAGCAGCGACTGCTCGGCCCAGAGCAAGGTGCCCAGGGTGTACAGCGAAAACGCCAACAGGCTGGCAAGGGCGATATAGGGTCTGTGCATGGGGTCCACCGTGCAGGATTGGGCAAGCCGCAGATTAGTGATAACGTCGCCGCCATCTCAATGACCTGCGAGGTCATGGACGCCCCTCGACCCGCCCTGCCAGAGTCACCCCATGAGCCGCCCACCTTTCCCCCGAGCCACTCCCGATACCGACGCCGGCACACAGCTGCGGCTATTGCGCCGCCAGGCCAAGCTGAGCCAACTGCAACTGGCGCTGATCAGTGGTATTTCCCAGCGCCACTTGAGCTGTATCGAAACCGGCCGCGCCAAGGCCAGCCCTGGCACGCTGCATAACCTGCTCAGCGCTCTCGATGTGCCGCTGGAGCACTGCAACAGCCTGTTCCTCGCCGCCGGCTATGCCCCACGCTACGAAGCCACGCCACTCGCCGCGCCGTCGATGGATGCCATTCGGGACGCGATCAGCCATGTACTGAAGGCCAACAACCCGGCACCGGCCATCGTGCTGGGTAGTCACTGGGAAGTGCTTGCCGCCAACGCCAGCACCCAGGTCCTGTTTGATCTGGTGGGGTTGGCGCCAGACGCCGCGCAGGGTCTGAACCTGCTGACGACACTGCTGCAACCGGGGGGCTTGGGCGACTATTTGCTCAATGCCGAGGAAATCCGCAACCTGGCCTGGCAACGCGCCGCGCGTGAAGCGCTGGGCAATCCGACCCTGGCCACACTGTTGGAAAGCCTGCCGGTGCCCCAGGGCTCGACAGCACCGGCCAATGACCTGCCGCCGCTGGTGCTGACGCGCATCAACTCGCGCCAGGGCGAGCTGGACTTCATGTCCACCTTCACCACCTTCGGCATGCCCCAGGACATCACCGTCACTTCATTGCGGATCGAACATCTGATCCCGGCCAATCCCCATACCTGGCAAGTCATGACTGCGGCCTACGAACAGTCCCTGTAAGAGCCCGCTTGCCAGCGATGGTGATTATTCAGCCAATAAACTCGGTGACTGACACACCGTCATCGCGAGCAAGCCCGCTCCCACAGGGGGTCTCGGCGAGGCAGAATTTTGGGTACGCCACACATCAAATGTGGGAGCTGGCCTGCCAGCCGCTAGAACTTGGTCACCAGCCCCATACGCAACGTGCGTCCCGGCGCCGGCATGAAGCTCTGGGCCAGCGGGTCCAGGTAATAGCGGTCCGTCAGGTTCTGCAGCGACAGGTTAACGTTGGTGTGATCCTGCCATTTGTAGTTGAGGAAAAGATCAAACAGCGCCACCTCGCGGTAGACCAACTGCGGCGTGGTGGCGCCGGTTTGCCAGTTCTTGTCAGCCGTCACGGTCGGGCCGGAGGTATAGGTCAAGCGCCCACCCACGGTCAATGTCTGGTCAAAGAAGCGCAACCCCGTGGTCAGGTTGCCAGAGGCCCGTGGCGGGTTCTGGGTATTGGTGTATGAGCCCATGAAACTGCCCGGTGTGCAATTGGGCGTGGCGCTCAGGTCATTCCAGCGGGTACTGCTGGCCCGCAGGCGTGCGGCGAAAGCCGAGTCACAGGTTTCGGTCTTCAGATAGTAGGTCGCGGACAGGTCGGCAAACACCCGCCCGGCATCGTAGTTCGATTGCAGTTCCAGGCCGCTGGTCTTGAAGCTATCGGTATTGCTGAAGTTCATCAGGCCATTCTGGCCAGGGGTTGGGTCGTAATAGCGAGTGATGTAGTGCTTGATGCTGTTATTGAAGTACGCCAGCTTGATCGCCGCCGAGTCGTTGTCGGCCAACAAACCTTTTTGCATTGTGCTCGCGCCGATTTCCCAGTTACTGGAGCGCTCGGGTTTGAGCCCCTTGCCTGGCAGGGTCTGCAAAGTGCCTAGGCTGCTTTCGAACAACGAGGGCATGCGCAGGCCCTGGGTGTAAGAGGCATAGAGGAAGGTATCTGGCGCCACTTCGAAATTGACGCCAAAGGCCGGAGAAAATGCACCGGCACTGTCACTTTGCTTCTTCGCGTACGTATAACCGGTGACCACTTCACCGACACTCGCGGGGAAGACTCGCGTACCCGTCCCGCCATAGTCGTTGTACGGTGTGCCTTCGAACGGATGGTTGGTGTTACTGAAGACAATCCCGTTGTTCAAGCGCGGGTCCGTGGCATCGGTGTATTGCCCGTTCTCGTCGGGGAACCACATCATGAAGTCGTAGCGTCCAGGCTTGATGACGTTCACATAGCGCGCCTCACGCTCCTCGCGTTGCGCGGTGGAATGCATCATATGGTCTTGGGTGCGGTAGTAGAGGTAGCGTCCGCCGCCCCACAGCGTCAGCTCATCGACCGGCTTGTACTCCAGCTTGCCATTGAGGCTGAACTCTTGCCGGGAACCATCACGCAGGCCACGGTTGGCGTTGATATCGTGCTGGGTCGTGACCACGCCTTTTTGCGGACGCAGTTCCTCGACCTGGAACCCGCCACCCAGGTCCAACTTGAAATCGCCGTGATTGGTCACAAAGCGCGAGGTATTGGCCAGCTCACCGCCAATGCGCCGGTTGGCCTGGCGGGTCCAGTTACGGTCCGAACGATAGGCCTGGGATGCCGGGGCCATCACCGAGGTCAACTGGCTGGTTTTGGCATCGGTCATCCACAGGCTGGTCGTCAGGTCCACCAGCATGTTGCCTGTCGGCAAGTAGTGGTAACGGGCAGTATAGGTGTCGATCTCGGTACGGCCCCGAGGGTACTGATAAATGCCGCCCGTGCCGAAACGGAAGATGTCCGATGGCATGATCTCACCCATGCGCCCGTCGTAGCGGATGTAGCCGAAGTCGAACGTATGGTCGTCCGCAGGTCGCAGTGTGGTCTTGAGCAGGATCGATTCAGTCTCTGCCGAGCTGTTCAACACCTCCTCACCGGCGTTGTAGGTGGTGGCCACCGTGCTGTTTTCGCGACCATAGCGGTCATAGGTGCGATAGCGATCCTGACCGTGCTTGCCGGAGAAATAGTTACCTTGGTTACGATGGGCATAAGCCGCCACCACATCAAACAGCTCATGGGTATAGGCAAACGCCGCACTGCCTGACTCGGCGTCGGAGCCAAACAGGCCACCACGGCTCTGATGCGGCTCGGCGTACAACTCCTGGGTCGCCGAATGACTGCTGCGCGAGGCCGGCGACACGCCGTTGTTCCACACATCGCCCTTCAAGCGCAGGCCCACGGTCTTGCCGTCACGCAGGATGTCATCCACACCCAGGGTGCGGATCGCCACCTTGCCGCCGATGGCGCTGGAGTCCAGGCTCGGCCCCTTGTCGATGGACACATCGCTGATCAGGTCGGGGTCGATGTAGCTACGCTGCTGCGTGCCCGCATAGCCACGATAGACATCCAGCGCCTGTTGCGAGCCGTCGACCGTGACCG
This sequence comes from Pseudomonas sp. FH4, assembly GCF_000510915.2. Classification (NCBI taxonomy): domain Bacteria; kingdom Pseudomonadati; phylum Pseudomonadota; class Gammaproteobacteria; order Pseudomonadales; family Pseudomonadaceae; genus Pseudomonas; species Pseudomonas sp. FH4. The sequence goes on from NZ_AOHN01000019.1 coordinate 336,605, forward strand.
CGACCCGGCTTTGCCCCTGGATCCCGCGAATGTTCACATCCAGGCCACCGCCATTGCGGCTGTCACCGACCTGCACCCCTGGCAGGCCCTTGAGCAGGTCACCGGCGGAGATCACGCCAAAGCGCTGGACTTCTTCCGGGGCGATATACACGGACGAACGTGGTGCCGAATAGACGGCTTTCTTATCGACGTCATCGCCGATGACCTTCTGCGACGGCAACACCACTGCACTGGTTGCCGGATGCAACTCGAAGCTGCCGTCGGCCTGGCGCTGAAAACTCAGGCCGGTGCCCGCCAGCAACCGCGCAAGACCGGCTTCGGTGCTGAAATCCCCGCGCAGGCCATTGCTGCGCTTGCCCGCCGTCAGCGTCGAGTTGCCCGCCATACTGATCCCCGCCTGCACGCCGAAACGCGAGAGCGCCTGGTCCAGGGGACCGGCGTCAATACTGTAGGGCTGGCGCTCGGCCTGGGCGAAAACCGCCGTGCTGTACAACGGTTGCAGGCTGAGTAACAACAGACCCAATGTGCGGGTGCGCAAGACACTTGCGGGAGAAATCATGCAGGGCTCCTAGAGGTGAAGGCCCACCTGTTTCGGTGGGTTATTCCTAGAGGCCAAGCGAGGTTTGAAAAACTGCGGCGAGTACACAAAAAAAGTTTCAGGCGGGCACCACTGTCACCCAATAGCGGGTGCGCCGTTCGATGCGCACCGGCAAGGCATGGGCCACCAACGCCAGTGCGGCATCGGTATCGTCCAGTTGAAAACTACCGGTCACGCGCAACGCCGCGACCTGCTCGCTGCATCGCAAGACGCCCGGACGATAACGGGAAAGCTCGGCCAGCAGCACATCCAGGCGCATGCGCTCGGCGGGCAGAATGCCGCGCAACCAGGCCTGTGCCAGAAACCCATCGGTTTGCCGTGGCGTGCCCACGCCGTGGCGGTCCACCTGGGTCTGCCACCCTGCCGCTACCGACATGGGTGACAGGCTGCGCGGCGAACTCACGTCGACCAGGCCACGCAATACAGTAATCCACGTGCCCTGCTGATCGTGACGCACCAGCAGATTGGCGTCCTGACTGCGCACCATCGCATCCGGCGTGAGCAGTTGCAGTGGGCGCGACTCGGCTCGCGCATCCAGCGCCACCTCGCCCTCGATCAACTGCACGCTGCGCAGGTGTGCGCTGAGTTCCAGGCTGACGGCACTGGCGGTGTTGAGCCACAGCGAACTGCCATCGGCCAGCGTCCACCGGCGGCGCTCGCCGGTCGCCGTGCGGTAAGTGGCAAAGGCTGCGCGCACCCACGTCGCATCGGCGCCCTGCCAGGACAAACCGCCAAGCAGGCCCAACCCCAACAAACACTTGAGGACTTGCCGGCGCCGCGCCGGATCAACCCCGGCAGATTCCAACGCCCGCCGCGCGGTGACATCGGCCAGCAGGTTGGCCCCGGGCTGGAGCATCAGCGGCAAGCTGGCGACGCGTTGCCAGGCGTATTCGTGCTCGGCACGCGCCAGGCGCCACTGCTGCAACGCCTGGTGATCGGCCGGGCTCATCGTTCCGGACTGAACCCTGACGATCCAATCAATGGCCCTCTCGCGGACTTTCGGCGCAACCACCGTGCCATTCATTCAAAACGGCTCGCGTAGCATACGCTGAAGGCCTTGCCCATCGCCCGCTGCACCTGGGCCACACTCAAGCTCAACTGCGTGGCGATCTGCGGGTATGTCAGGCCATCGAGCTGGGACAAGAAGAAAATCTTGCGCACCTGCATCGACAACCCCACCAGCAGCACATCGAGCTGCAGCAGGGTTTCGATCATCAAGTAGCGCGTTTCGGGCGAGGGTTCCTCACCTTCTGGACGCGCGGCGAGCGCCTCAAGGTAGGCCCGCTCAATGGCCTGACGACGCCAGCGATTGATCAGCAAGCCATTGGCGATCGTGGCCAGAAACGCCATGGGCTGGCGTAACTCACGCACGTCCTGCTGGGTGCGCAACACGCGGATAAACGTATCGTGCGCCAGGTCTTCGGCGTCGGCGCTATGCCCCAGCCGCCGATGCAACCAGCCGCGCAGCCAGTGGTGATGACGGGTGTAAAGTTGTTCGACGGGCGAGACGAGACTGTCGTCGTACATGTCAGGTCCAATGAGCGGTAATGATAATACTTCTCATTTTAGTGTCTGAACCTGAGACTTGTACAGCGCCTGCTGCTGCCCCTGCTGCATATGAGGTTTCGACCCACCCCTACCGCGAACGGATGGCGGCTCTTTAATGGCAGTGTCTTAGGTCTGACAGAGCGATCAGACTTTATTAAAAGACCTGTATGACATACGCCGACTAGCACGTCGGGCAAAGTCATCACCATGATTCCTACTCTTTTATCTCAATCAACTCAAACGCCAACAGTCCTCAGCAGGTCAGCTTACTGCCTGCAGGCAGGATGGGCTTCTGAGTTACACGACAAAATGCTGGCAGCAGGATTACCGATTTAACAGAAGTTTTGGTTACCCAAATTCAAGTAATAACTTGAGGACTGTAATATGACTTTGATTAGCGACGTACAACTTGCATGTTCCCGTTTGGCACAACACGGATGGCACTCACTCTTACTACAACATGGCTTAGACATTACGGCGCTCGACCTACAACAAGAACTGTCAAAACCCTTACACATTGATAGAACAATCAAGGGTTTCGAAGACTACTCACACTCTGGTGTACGAGGCATCGAAGCAGGTAAACCTGCTGAAAGTTTGCTCTATCATGCCTTTGCTTCACCTAATGTCATCACCACCGCCCAGGGCACCCAACTGACTGCATTCCCATCAGCCCTTGAAATTGAGCAGTTGCTGAACTTCGTTTACGGTGTTAACCCACCCAGTTTAGAGACGTTGAGGGTGTACGCGGGAACGGCACCCTTGGCGATAGTAGTCTTTGCGTATGAATACCGGCCGCGCCCGGAAACTGTGCATCAGTGTCAGGCAGACCTGTGTTTCTCTCGCACAGGTGTCGCACGAGTAGGCACTGCGCCGGTCTTGTATGATGCCGCACGGCGAGGGTTCCTGCCCTTTGTTGACACGGCTACACAACAGATGCGTGTTACGCCTGCCCGTTATGGCGCGTACCTTGCCATGCAAAATAAAGGAGCGCGCGAATGCTTCGGCCCCATGAACTTTCAAATACCCAGTGACGCCGACTTGGACTTCTGGGTGCCGATACATAAGTTATTCAACGGTAAAGAATGCTTGCTCGACTTGGACTTGACGGTGCATCTGGACAACTACCAGATCAATGAGAAGATCAGGCAAGTGCATACGAGGTTCAACAATACGGGATGGCAAGAACCTGACATCCTGAATTATCCATTTGTAATTACCGAAGGCCTTTGTCATTGGGCCGAGCCAACTGACTTTGGCATGGGGCTTCTGGTCCCGGATGACAAGGAACGACTGGTCGAGCTGGCCTACTATCAAGAGCGACCATTATCATTCACGATGCCGTCGGGTACGGGGGGGTTGGTGCATGGTCGCCATCGAGTACATGACGACGGATCAATCGAAGACTTGAACAATGTCGAAGGTGTTGATGCAATCGTCAAGCAGGGAGGGTATCGCGCCTTGCACTATCAGGACGCAATGGCAGACGGTTGGGTGCACGCGCGCTGTCCGCAACTGGAGTCCTGCGGACTGGACAAAGATAGCGTTGCGGCCTACTCGATTATCGGTGCCCCCGACTTCTTCCCTCTATGTGGACAGCGCGAACTGAAGGTTTGGTCAAGTGATCCGGATATTTTCCCCTGTCCGACACCTCCGTGCCCCGAGGTTTGGCATACACGCGTCAATCCCCTGTCGGATGTCCGTTTCCCGATCAACCCGACGCTTGCGGGCGGCCACTTTGCCGATGGAGACCGCACCGCCACTGCAATTGTCTCCTTACCCCTCGATGCATCAATGGCTGTTACGGCTCAGGCGGTGCCTGAGGTCGGTTTGGCTCAACGTCAGTCCTATTTACCCGACTTCGCCAGTGGCGTGTTCGGACCTGGCTGGGAGGTTGGCAGGGGCTTGATCGATAAGCCTTTTACCAACGTACTAAACGGTTACATGCTCGCCAGCCCCTTTACAGAAGATGCCCGGATTTGCGCAGCGCTGGGTTCCTACTGGCCAGGCGTAGCACCCGATTCAACCCGTACATTTGAGCCCCGTTCCATCGCTTCGACAGTCATCCCCTTAACAGACACAGAGATCGGCCTAACGGGCGAGACCTCCTGGGACGGCCTGACAGGTCCCGTTCTGGTTGATTACGATGGGCGTCAGGTTGTCCAGTATCAGTCCTACGAATACAGCGACTACACCGGGGCTGCATTGGCCGGGCAACTGTCATCGGCAATCACTGGGCAAGTCGGGACTCAGCAATACCACCAACGGGTCCTGGCAATGCGTCGGGCATATCACGCTGTGGGAGCGGGGACCGATAAAGCGCTACGAACGCTATGGCCCGTACTTTCTTTCTCTTTGGTGCAATCAGCAGACGAGGGTCTGCAAGCAGCACAGCAGCAGGCAGGCCACCTTCTGGAAGGTGAGGTGATGTATTTTTTCCTCTACAAACACGGCGCAATCATCACGCCATCGGATAACTTCAAGCGGCGTTATGTGGAGATTGAAGCGCGAGTGCAATTGTATGTCAGTCAGACCGCCCTATTAATCAAGCAAGACGAGACGTTGTGGCGTTTACTTGATGAATCGTTTTGACGTGATTGTTGTAGGGGCCGGGCCGGCCGGCTGTGCCACTGCGATCGCGTGCGCACAACGCGGGATGCGCGTGGCACTGCTCGAACGGGCTACATTCCCGCGACACCGGCCCGGTGAAACCCTTCACCCGGCCATCGAGCCGCTGCTTGCCCAGTTGGGGATGATGCCCGATCTGAGCGAGCAGCCTTGTCTACGACATGAAGGGCACTGGGTACAGTGGGACGCAGCGCCGCGTTTCATCAAGTTCGGTGGTGATGCTGCTGGCCCTTGGCGAGGTTTCCAAGTCCAGCGAGCATCCTTCGATGCTCAACTCGTGAAACAGGCCTGTGTGTTGGGTGTAAAGATAATTCAGCCTTGTTTAAATCCAACGGTGATTCGTGAAGGCAACAGGGTCACCGGTGTGAACGTCATGTCAGACCGGCTTATGGCAACCTATGTTGTCGATGCCTCGGGGCATCACGGATGGCTCAGGCGCCAACTGCCGATTCAGTGGCTGGAATTTTCGCCGATCCTCATTGCGCGCTATGGCTATTACCAAGGCGACCTTGAGCTTGTTAATGACGCACCGCGACTTATCGCGAACAAGGACGGTTGGCAATGGATCGCACGCGTCGACAACCACCTCCTCCACTGGACAACGTTGAGCTTTCACTTAAACAGCAAACTGGCAGCCGGATCGCCCGAGACACTCAAGCATTTAACACCTGCGGGTCCGGTACGCGGCGCCGAAGTGTCTTGGCGCCTGTCCAATGTTCCCATGGCAGCCGGTTATGTACTCGTAGGTGATGCTGCTGCAATATTGGATCCGGCATCATCGCACGGTGTGCTCAAAGCGCTAATGTCCGGCATGCAAGCGGCCCAAGCCATTGCCGACAGCCTCGCGTGGCCAAGTGGCGAACACGTCGTACACAACCATTATAAAACCTGGCTGCACAATCAGTTCAACACCGACGTCGATGCCCTGCGCCAGTTCTATCGCGTGCATCCTTACCCTCCGGCATGGGTTTGATGAACGGTAGAAGTCGCCGTTAGACTCACCCAATACGTCGCCTGACCCACCGCTATCGCAGCCTCGCTGGAGCTCGACAGCTCCCACAAGGTTAGATATTCATCACTTACTTTTCCCACTCGGCCTTGGGAATCAGCAAGCCATGGTTACCGTTGTACGCCGCACGCGCAGGCGACCTCCAACCCTCCAGCAACGCCTCATCCAATCGGTAGATTTCCACCCCCAGCGGGCGGCATACCGTCAGCGGGTCCTGGGCATCCGGGCCCCACATCGGCAGCGACAGATCGCCGCCCGGGCAGGTGGACAACGCACACAGCAAGTCGATCTCGGCAAAGAACTCCAGGTAGTCACCTTGCTTGGCCGGGCACGCCTTCATGAAGTACATATCGTCGTGATTCAGGCCCGTGCACTGGAAGATGTTCAATACATCGTGCACATCAAACTCGGTCAGGCCATGGGGCAATACGGCGCGGGTCAGGTTGGAATGGCAATGGTGATGGAAGTCCTCGCCGGTCAGCATCTTGTTCACATAAGGATCACAGCGCGTACCCAGCAGGTCATGCAGGCGCCCGCCATGTTCATCGATGCCGTAGCCGGCCAGGCTGTCATCGGTGATGGTGACCATCGGCCGCAGAAACGGCAGGTTCGACCACAGGCGGTCATAGGTGCTGACATGCGCGCCTTGCAGTTGGCGGGTGCGGGCCGCCCACATACGCTCGCGCGGATCATTGGCATTCCACACGTTGAAATCACCGACCTGGGGGCCGATCGGTGTGGTCACGCGGAACACATGGCCAGCCGGCACTTTCCAGGCGCGACCGGTACGGATCGGCACTTCGAACTGCTCGATCAGGGTGCGCCCTGCCCCGGACTCGCGCACACGATCATAAAACGCCTTGTCGACCTGCAAGGCAGCGCCTTTGCTGACTTGGTAGGCGGCGGGATAGTCCTTGTACATGGGGGATCCTCCATTGCAGGGTTTTGCAAAACCATACAAGCGGGCTTGCCCTAATGCCAGTCAGTTAAGCGGATTCTGCTTTCTGTAGGAGCGAGGGGGACGCCTAGTTCTTGCTCGCGAAGGACATCAACGATAACGCGTGTTTGCTAGGTAAACGCGGCGCTCTCAAGTTCTTCGCGAGCAAGCTCGCTCCTACAAGGGGGGGCGTCGTCAGTTGAACTCGCCAGAAACTTCGGACCACAGGCTGACCTTCTGCCCGCGATTCTTGAAGAACTCGATTTCACGCTTGATCCCCGAGCTCAGGTCCCAACCCGGCAGGTCGAGGATGATCAGTTCCTCCATCATCTCCATGAACAGCGCGTCCACCGGCGCCCACAGCTTGCCGATGGTTGCACTGTCCTTGCCTTCAAACGCCAGGTTGATCGGGTGCGACATCGACACCTGACTGAACACCCCATGGCCTGACTCGATGATCGAGGCCGCCACCTTGTTGCACTGGATAAAGCGCTCATGGGTGACCGACGCATCGGCATGGCTGTAGGGGCAGGCCAGAAAGATCTTTCTCATTGTTACCTCAGGGCAATGCAAGGGCTCGCGCCCTTGCGGGGGTTAAAGAGTTAGCGTCAGACCGCCTGGGCTGCGGGCACGCCGGATGCTTGGGCCTCGTCGCGCTCACGCTCCTGTGCTTCGTAGCGCTGAGCGGCAGGCACGGAGATCTTGATCGCGATTGCCACGGCGAGCAGGCCGCCAAACAGCTTGGCGAGCAGGATCGGCATGATCAGCGTCGGCTGGAAGTTCGCGGTAAAGGCCAGGTGATCACCGATGGTGGCCTGCGCGCAGACGCCCAGGGCCACACACAAGACCTTGTCCCGGGCATTCATTTTCTTGAACAGATGGTAGACCGCGATGATATTGGCAAACACCATCACAAACGCCGCCGCGCCATTGGCCGACAACCCGATGTGCCTGCCGAGTACTTCCATGGGCTTCTTGCAGTAGCGGTTGAACAGGTAGCAGATCGGGAACGTACCGGCGAGCATGATGCCGATGTAGCCAGCAATCTCGATGGCGCGGAACAGTTCCTTCTCGTCGGCGAACATCGGATCGAAGCCCCACACGCCGAAGTTTTTCATGAAGAAGCCAGTGAAGTGCTCGACGATGGCCAGCGCCAGGACGATCTTGATAAAGGCGTCCATCAATTTGCCGAACACCAGGAACCCGGCCACCATCCACGAGGCCCGGTAGCGCAAGCCGGCAGCCAGCAGGAAGCAGAACACAAACAGTGGCGCGAGCAAGCGCACGCAGTCGACAAAACCCAGGCTCAGGTAATGCAGGGCCGGCGAGGTGGTGGACACGATGTCACGCACCGGCAGGTTGAAGGCGGTGATCATCATCAGCGACGCAAGCACGGCAAACGGGATGCTGATCAACCCGGCCATGGCCCCCAGCGCCAGGTACTTGTGGTCCTTGCGTTCGAGCATCATCAGCCCGACCGGGATCAGGTAGACGATGGTCGCGCCGGAGGTGTAGCCGACGATCATCGCGGTGATCCACATGTCGCGGTTCGCCGCCAGGGCGTCGGCGAGCTGGTAGCCGCCCATGTCCACGGCGATGATCGACAGTGCCGCAATGGAGACGTCAGAACCCATCGCACCAAAGTACGGCCCCAGTGCGACCTCGATGAATTTAGACAGGTATGGAATCGCCACCATGATGCCCGCCTGCGCCAGGAACACCGGGCCGATGGAGTGGATGCCGTTGACAAACTCCTTGCCCAGGCCACTGTCCGGCTTGATCACGGAGGCAAACGCGCCGACCACCGCGCCGATCATGATCAGATAAATAACGTAGTTCCCGAATTCCGCCATTACTTTCGCTCCATCTGTACTGAATCAATTGTTGTTGTAGGAGTACGCCCCAGTCCGGTCGCTCCATTGGCCAAACGTTGGCACCCATGAGTGTTTTACCGCCTCATTTACGGCGCTTTCACACCCTATTACTAACCACTTCCCATGCCAATCGTGTGTTTATTGTGGTTTTGCGGGTTAAACACACTGGAATCGGTCAATTCTATTGCGTAATCTCTAGTCATACCTTTCAAGGCAGCGGACTCTACGGCCGTGAACGGCAAACGCCAATACCAAGTTCACACCACCGGCGCTGGCGCCCAAGCACCCCAACACGCGCTGCCCCGGCATCATTTGAGTGCCTCGGTAACAGCACTGCGCACCTGTGGCGCATTCACGTAGCATCAAGAGGATGACTCCCATGCGCCCCAATGAAAGACGCCAACATATCCTTGAGCTGCTACGCCAGCGTGAACGCATTTCGGTCGACGAGTTGGCGCGCACGCTCAGCACTTCGCAGGAAACCATTCGCCGCGACCTCACGGCCTTGGCCGAAGAAGGCCAGGTCACCAAGTTCCACGGCGGTGCCTCGCTGCCACCCAGCGGTGAACATGAGAACGCGTTCCAGATCCGAATGAATGAATTCTCCCAGGAGAAACGTGCGGTGGCGCGGTTCGCCGCCGGGCTCTATGCGCCGGGCGACAGCCTGTTGATCGATACCGGTACCACCACTCTGTTTTTTGCCCGTGAACTGGCAAAGCTCAACCGCATCACTGTCATCACCAACTCCTTGTTGATCGCCTCCGCCATTGGCACCAGTGGTAATCGCGTATTCATGATCGGCGGCGAATACCGCCCCGAATCGGAACAGAATATCGGCGCCCTGGCCATGGAGCAGATTGCACGCTTCAACGCCGAACATGCCGTGGTCACGATTGGCGCCCTGAACACCGACGGTGCCTTCGACTTCTCCATCGAAGAGGCCGAAATCACCCGCGCCATGATCGCCCGCACGCGCTACCTCACGGTCATTGCCGACTCCTCGAAAATGGGCAAACACGCACTGTTCCAGGTATTTCCCCTGGAGCGCATCGATCGCTTGATCATCGACCGCAAACCCCTGGGCGAGCTGGCCAAGGCCCTGGCACAGGCCCAGGTTGAAGTACTGGAGGCCCCTGCCCTGACCCGGCCTGAATGGTGACCGGTCAGCGCCAGTCGCGGCAACGGGTGACCGCATCGCTGAACGAGGCACGCCACTGCCGGGCTTGCTCGGCACTGACTTTGGGGTGAAAGGTGGTACTGGTGTTACGCGGCGGCTTGAGCGCCACGCCAATACCTTTGGCTGCCAGCGCCGCGCAGCCAAACGCAGTCAGTTCATCAAAACGCTGGGTGACAATGCAACGCTGCAAGGCATCGGCGAGAAACTGCGCGAAATACGGGCTGCGCGCCAAGCCACCATCGATGGACAGGTGATCGGTCACGCTGAGAAATTCGTCCATCGCCGTGATCACTTCAACACTGCGCAACGCCACGCCTTCGAGCACCGCCTGACACATATCCTGGCGCGTGGTGCTGCCATTCATGCCCACCCACAGGGCCGCCGCACTGCGATCCCAATGCGGGCAGGCCAACCCGGACAACGCCGGCACAAAGGCCAACTGTCGACCAATCGCCGGCGGCTCGTCGAACGCCGCCAGCTCCGAAAAGTCGCTGAACAAACCGAGGCGCCCGGCCCACTCCACTGCCGAACTGGCATCGTAGACACCACCGTCCATGGCATAAGTGGGCTTGCCGTCGATCTGCCAGGCAATGGTCGCCAACAGGCCCTTATCCGGCGCGCGGATGATCTGCTCGCCGGTCAATGTCAGGGCAAACGCCCCGGTACCGAAGGTGATCTTGGCGTCGCCCTCATTGCGGCAGCCATGGCCATACAGTGAGGCTTGCTGGTCAACAATCGAGGCGGTAATCGGCGTAGCGCCGATCTCACCAAAGTGCCCGACGGTGTCGCGGATCTGCGGCAACGTTTCCATTGGCACGCCAAACAGCTCGCAGAGCTGGCTGTCCCACTGCCCGGTCGCCAGGTTCATCAGCGAGGTGCGCGAAGCGGTGGTGACGTCAGTGGCGAAGACCCCGGTCAGGCGGTCGAGGAAATACGCATCGGTGGTGCCCAGGCGCAGCCTTCCGGCCCGCAAGGCGCTCTGCGCGGCCGGCAGATTGCGGATGATCCAGGCCAGCTTGCTCGCCGAAAAGTATGGATCCAGGGGCAACCCCGCACGCTCCAGGGTCAGGGCCTCGCCGCCATCACCACGCAGTTGGGCGATCTCGGCCGAGGTGCGATTGTCCTGCCAGACAATGACCGGCGATAACGGCTCACCGGTCTTGGCGTCCCACGCCAGGCAACTCTCGCCCTGGTTGGCCAGGCCGATGGCATCTACCCGGCCGGTGGCCTCCAGGCAACGCTGCAGGTTATTGAGCAACTCCAGCGGGTCGTGCTCCACCCAACCGGGGTGGGGATGATGCTGCTGGTGGCGTAACGAGAGCTGGATATCAGCAGACCCATTTTGGCTCACCACCAACACACGGGTGCTGGTAGTGCCTTGATCGAGCGCGGCAATGCGCATAGTGAAGACTCCTCGGCAGGTCTTGTTATTGGCCGACAAAGTCGACTTCGAGTTGCTGTACGCCCTGGGGCAGGTTCAGGCTGGCGATGGGGATCAGCAGCCTGCGCTCGGGCAGCGAACTGCCGGCGCGCGACCAGATTTCCTTGCCATCGGCCCGCACCACCAGGCGCCCTTTCACCGCACGGCTGACACGCAGTTGCAGGTGCTGCATGCCCACCACAGAAGAGTTGCTCAAGCACTGCGGCACGCACAGTTTCAAATCGCCCTTGCAGGCAATCTCGATACTCGGCGTGGCAGCCGGCAACTGCCCCTGCAGATCGCGGGCGATCATCGTAGCGATCTTATGACCTTCGCGAAACGACCAACCTGCCGTCTCGACGGGGCGCAACAGATTACCTGCGGCAAAGTAGGCCGGGTCGCTACAGCGCCCGTATTGATCGATATACGGGCCGCCGCTTTTCGGGTCGAGCCGCAAATCGCTCAGGCGCACCAGGCTGGATTCGGGGGTGAACTGGCCGGTGAGCAGCACGCCGTCACAGTCGAAGGTCCTGGTCTGCCCGTCGGCCAGGCGCACCGTCGCGCCCTCCACCCGCCCGGTACCGTGGATTTCCAACAGCTGCGCGCCGAAATGCATCGGCACCCCGCACAGCCGTGGGAACAGCGACAGCGGCCAGCGCGCCGTGGCCCGAAGATTGGCTTCGATCATCGCCACCGGCTTGATCCCCGCGCGTCGGCAACTCATGACGGCCGACAGGCTGACCAGTTCGGTACCGACAATCAGCGGGCGCTCAAAGGGCTTGAGGTGTTCCAGGTACAGATAGGATTGGAACGCACCGGTATTGATCACCCCCAACGGGCGATCGCCGCCCAGCAGGCGTGCCGAGCGTGGCGTTTCCCGCGCACCGGTGGCGATCAGCACCCGGCGTGCCTGGATCACCTGGGCGCCGTCAGGGCTCACCACCTCCAGGCGCCCGCCCTGGCCCATCTGCGTCACCGAGTGTTTGACGCGGATCTGCACCCCCGCCTTCAACGCCTGCGCGACATTTTTGCGCGCATACGCAGGCCCCGTGTAAATCCGGCCATATTCGCGCAAGCCAAAGGGTGGATGCCCACAATGACGCGGGATGCCGCCAGCTTCGGGATCACGTTCGAGCACCACGACCTTGTCGACACCCAGCTTGCGCAGGGTCATCGCCGCCGACAGCCCCGACGGCCCGCCACCGATAATCGCGACATCAATGTTTTCGACTTCAATGGGCTTCATGACAAACACCTGTTGCAAGGGGAATGGCCAGGTGGCCAGCGCTCAGCTCGGCTACCCGCGCCCCACAATAAAAACCCTGGCAGCGCCCCATGCAGGCCCGCGTACGGCGCTTCAACCCACCCAGGTCACCGGGCGGCAGCGCGCTGGCCAAGGCATTCTCGATTTCCCGTAGCGTTACCATTTCACAATGGCACACGATTTCGCCGTAGCCCGGGCGCTGGTAATCGCGCGGTAGATGTTCAGCGAGGTTAGGCAGCGTCGGCCATTGCAGGATGGGTGCGGGAACCGGTGTGTGCTCGCGCTGATAGAGGCTGAACACGTGCCGGGCAATGCCCAGCGCTGCCGTCAGGCCGGTGGAGCGGATGCCTCCTACGCTGATCCAGTTCTTACCTTCGACCCGCTGCACCCGATACTCTTTCTTTTCCGTGGCCGGCCGCAGCGCGGCATAGGTGGCAGTGACCGGCATGCCTTCGAGTGCTGGAATACGCTCGACTGCGGCATCCACCAACTGGCGCAACACGTCGCTGTCGAGGCCTGCGTGCAGGCGGTCTTCCTGCTCTTCAGCGGTAGGCCCCACCAACAGGTTGCCGTAGACCGTGCGAGTGAGGACGATACCCTTGGTGCGCTCATTGGGCACCGGCAGGATGATATTGCCCAGATAGCGCGCGGCCGCCTTATCGAACACCACGAACTGACCTTTGCGCGGATGAATGGAGAAGCTCGATGCACCCAGCAACTGTTGCTCCAGCACATCGCCGAACAACCCGGCGCAATTGATGATCGTGCGCCCCCGCACAAACCCGTTGGTGGTCTCCAGGGCCCAGAGTTCGCCATCAAAATAGCCGCCGTTGACCTCGGTGTTGAACCGCACCTGCGCCCCATGCATCATCGCCTGGAGCAGGTAACCCAGGGGCGCTGACCACGGATCGATAAGAAACTCGCCAGGCACCTCGACCGCCCCCAACGCGTTGTGCGCCAGGTTCGGCTCCAGGGCACGCACCCGCTCGCGGCCGATCAGGTTGACATCGGCAATCCCGTTGGCGTGCGCCTGCTCGACAATGCCTTGCAGCTTGCCCAGGTCATCCTCGTTCCAGGCCACTACCATCGCACCGGTCTTGAGCAGCGGCAGCGACATCTTCTGGTGGATCTGCAGGTACTCCTGGTACCCGTCCTTCATGCATTGCAGCTCCAGGCTACCGGTTGGCGCATCGAAGCCCGTGTGCAAGATCGCGCTGTTGCCTTTGCTCGCCCCAGACAGGATATCCGGGCTTTTTTCCAGCAACAGCACCCGCGCGCCCTCCAGGGTAAAACGCCGGACCATCGCGCATCCCACCACGCCACCGCCCACAACGATGACGTCGTAGATACCGCTCTGATTCGGGAAGGGTTTCGTCATGATCAAGCCTATGGGTGAAGTGAGCGCATGTATTGCCTTGGAGGGGTGCAGGGCATATGCCACTGACCGAACCGGGGTTGGAATGACCGATTGGCCATAGCCGTTCACTCACTGCCCAAGGGCTCTGCGGCAGGGCAAGCATCCTCAGCCATGCAGACATCTAATGTTTATTGCTATCCGGCCTTTAAACACAACGTGGAAAAGGCTGACCGATTCGTTGCGCACAGAACTGATCCTGTCAAAAAGGCGTTACTGTGGATTCGATCAACACACATAAAATCGCTACATAAATACACAACCACTTAAAAATGGTTACCTTTAAATACCTTAAGGCATAACCAAGACCGATTCCCCAAGGCCATATCGCGCTCATCCACATCTGTTCAGTCAAAAAAACCAAGTAAATGTGACCGATATAAAAAATTAACCCTATAAACCCCGCTTATTGACGACGCGGAACCGTCTTTCTGCGGCGCCTCCTAGAAAAACGTTGAAAGGGCCGGTTCTGAGACCGAGGCTCCCTCGCCCATTGCAGCCGTCAGTCAGAAACAACTAGAATAAGATTAATTCCCACTTACGAATTTTTCGCATGAAACCAGCCCAGCCCGCCGAAGCCGCGACGCTTGAAGCCCTGTACCGCGGCTACCACGGCTGGCTGCTGAGTTGGCTGCGCCGCCGTGTGGATTGCTCCCATCACGCCGCCGATGTAGCGCACGACACGTTTATCCGCCTGCTGTCGGCCGGGCCTTACGTCGCGCCCCGCGAACCGCAGGCCTACCTTGCCACCGTGGCCCGTCGTTTATTGATGGACAAGAATCGCCGGCGTCGCCTGGAACGGGCTTATCAGGACGAACTGGAACGCTGTGCCCAGTACCTCGACCAGGCGCCCTCGCCCGAGCAGATTTTGCAAGCGGTGCAGGTGCTGGAGGCGATTGACCGGGCCTTGGCGCGAATGAAGCCACGGATTCGCGAAACCTTTATCCTGCGTCACCTCGATGGCCTGGACCAGGCACAGATCGCCGAGCGCCTCGGGGTTTCGGTGCGCACCGTACAACAAGACCTGGTGGAAGCCCTGCTGGCCTGCGATGCGTGCGCCCAGCCATGACCCCGGCCATCCTGCGCCAGGCCGCCGAATGGCTGGTCCGCCTCGACCATCAGCCCGACGCCGCCAGCCAACAGGCCTTCCATGCCTGGTTGGCCGCCGACCCGCAACATCCCTTGGCTGTTGCGCGCTTGCAGGGCCACCTGTCACCCCTCAAACAAGCCCCGGCCCGTGCGGCATTGCGCCGGGCGCGCCAACAGCCGAAGGCGATCAAGGGCCTGGCACTGGGCCTGTTAATCGGCTTGCTCGCCCTGCCGGTCTATCAGTACAGCCAGCGTGGTTATCTGTTCGCCGACCTCAGCACTGCCAGTGGCCAGTGGCAGCAACAACGCCTGGACGATGGCAGCGCACTGCAACTGGACGGTGGTTCGGCCGTCGATCTGCACTTCGATGCCAACCAGCGCCGTGTGCGCCTGCTGCAGGGTGAATTGCTGGTGGATGTGGCCAAGGATGCCCGGCGCCCGTTCTATGTCGATACCCCGCAAGGCAGCATTCGGGCGCTGGGCACGCGTTTTATCGTCGAACGCAGCGGCGATGCGACGGTGGTCAGGATGCTTGAATCGTCCACCCGCATCGACAGCGGTACACAACAACTGACGCTCAACCCCGGCCAGCGTGTGCGCCTTGAGGCAAGTGGCCCGGGGCGCGTGGAAGCATTCGATGCCCGCGCCCACGAAGCCGCCTGGGATACCCATCAACTGTTGGCCAGCGACGAGCCCCTGGCCGATGTCCTGGAGCGCCTGGGCCGTCATCGCAGCGGCCTGTTGCTGTTCGATCGCCAGGCCCTGCACGGCTTGCGGGTCACGGTGATGCTGCCGTTCGACGACCCGGCGCGGGCCTTGCGCCTGCTCCAGCGCACATTGCCGATCGAGATCAGCAGCTACACCCCATGGGTCACCCGTGTGTCTTTGAAAAAACAGCGCGAATAATTCTCAATAAAGTCTGCGTGTTTTCAGTTCTGCCGCGTCCTTTTCTTGGCCAACATCCAAAGGAGCAGCGATTCCATGTCTTCCACCCCGTCCCCCCGTGCCAGCCTGCTGCTGGCCAGCCGCTTGTTGTTTGGCTGCCTGCCGCTGGCACTGCCAGCCATTGCCTGTGCGCAGCAACAGGTCCAGGCCTTTGACATCGCCCCAGGAACCCTCGGCGAAGTCCTCGGCCGTTATGCCCAGGCCGCCGGCACGCCGATTGTGTTCCAGTCGCAACAAGTGGCCGGCCTGAACAGTGCTGGCCTGCGCGGCAGCTACAGCGTGGCGGAGGGCTTTGCCAAGGTCCTGGAAGGCACGGGCTTCACGGCGCAGGCCAGCACCGATGGCTACCAGTTGCAGGCACTGACCGAGGCCAGCGGCACCCTGGCGCTGGCGGCCACCGAGATCACGTCGAACCAGTTGGGCACAGTCACTGAAGGCACGGGTTCCTACACCCCAGGCACCATCGCTACCGCCACACGCATGGTTCTGACGCCCCGGGAGACCCCACAGTCGATCACCGTGATCACCCGCCAGCACATGGACGACTTCGGCCTCAATGCCATTGACGATGTGATGCGCCACACGCCTGGCATCACCGTCTCGACCTATGACAGCGAGCGCACCAACTATTTTGCCCGTGGGTTTTCCATCGAGAACTTCCAGTACGACGGTATCCCGACCCTGCGCAACTCGGCCTACTCGTCCGGGCAAACCCTCACCGACATGGCGATCTACGACCGCGTGGAGATTCTCAAGGGCGCCACCGGCCTGCTGACCGGTGCCGGCGCGCCGGGCGCGACCCTCAACCTGATCCGCAAAAAGCCGACCCGTGACTTCAAGGCCAGTGTCGAACTGGGCGCCGGCAGCTGGGATAACTATCGCTCCCAGGTCGACGTCAGCGGCCCGTTGACCGAGCGCGGCAACATCCGTGGGCGGGCCGTGGCGGCCTATCAGGACAAGCATTCGTTCATGGAACGCTACCAGCGCAAGACCAGCGTGTACTTCGCCACCCTGGAAGCAGACCTCGACGACGACACCTTGCTGACCGTGGGCGTTGACTATCAGGACAACGACCCGCAAGGCTCGGGCTGGTCCGGTAGCCGCCCGTTATTCAACACCAACGGTGACCGTATTGACGTCAAGCGCTCGTACAACAACGGCGCCAAGTGGAGCCGCTGGGAACAGTACAACCGTGGCGCATTCGCCACGCTGGAACGCAGCTTCGCCAACGGTTGGGTGGCCAAGGCGCAACTGACCCACCAACTCAGCGGTTACTACGCGCCCCTGGGTTCGATACAGAGCGCGCCCAATCCCACCACCGGCCTGTCTACCGTCTATGCCAACAAGTTCACCGGCCAGACCCGCGCCAATGCCGCCGATGTCTACGTCAGCGGCCCATTCAACCTGCTGGGACGCGAGCATGAGCTGGTGGTCGGCGGCTCGGCCTCCAGCTCCCACTGGAAAGGCAAGGACTATGGCAGCCCCAAACACCCCAACGGCAATGTGGTGGACTTCTGGAACTTCGACGGCAATATTGCCGAACCTGACTGGGGCGCACCCACCTACATCAACGACCTGACCACCCGCCAAAGCGCGGGCTACATGAGCGCACGCTTCAACCTGACCGACCCGTTGAACCTGTTCCTCGGCGCCCGCGTCGCCAACTACAAATTGCGTGGTACCGACGACTCCACGGAAACCGGGCGGCTGGTGCCCTACGCGGGCGTAACCTACGACCTGAACGAAAACTTCACCGCCTATGCCAGCTACACCGATATCTTCATGCCGGAAAGCTACAACCGCGACCGCAACAACAAACTGTTGGAACCCTCCGAAGGCAAGAACTACGAGGGCGGTTTAAAGGGTGAATTCTTTGGCGGCCGACTCAATACCAGCCTGGCCTATTTTGAAGTCCACCAGAGCAACCGAGCAGAAGCCGACTCCGAGTACAACGCCGCGCCGACCAACCCATCATTGGGTTATGCCTCCAAGGGTATCGAAGCCAAGACCAAGGGTTTTGAGGCCGAAATGTCCGGTGAACTGGCGCCCGGCTGGCAGGCCCAGGCAGGTTACACCCACAAAATCATCCGTGACGAGAGCAGCAAGAAAGTCTCGACCTGGGAGCCGGAGGACCAGCTCAGTTTCTACACCACCTACAAACTCCAGGGCCCACTGGACCGCTTGACCGTGGGCGGCGGTGCGCGCTGGCAGAACCGCAGTTGGCAGGAGCTGTACAACCGCTACAAGGGCAAGAATGAGGAGTTTGCCCAGCAAGCCTACTGGCTGGTGGATGTGATGGCGCGTTACCAGGTCACTGAGAACCTGTCAGCGACGTTGAACCTGAACAATGCGTTCGACAAGAAGTACTACACCAACATTGGGTTCTATAACACCGCCTACTACGGCGACCCGCGCAATGTGATGCTTACCACCCGCTGGAATTTCTGATTCACCGACCTGGAGCTGTCGACAGGCGTTGCTTGAAACATAAGGCAAAAGCCTATTGACAGAACGAGGGAATCATCTTGGGGCAAACAACTACTCATAGCTCATGCCATGGCAGTTGTTTACCCCAAGACCTCTCCTCGATTCCTCAGGCGGCAACCCTTATGAACAGTGTTTCCAATCACATGACTGCGCAACCTCGCCCATTCTGCGCACCAAACTCTCTCTCGCCACAGCCGCCCTCCCGGCCCAAACGTGAAGCCCCGGCCCCATCAGAATCAACCGAAAGCGCTCGCACCCAAGGCGATCGCGAGTTAGCCATGGCGTATCACTCGGCACTGCTCCTGGCCGCCAATCGCGAAAGAAATGTCACGATCAACACTATTGCTCCCGACTCCACATTCGGCCAATGGTGGGCCCAGCTGAAAGAGGCTTTTCACTCACCCGAAGTCCGTCAGTGGATTGAAGATAAAGGCATCAACACAGGGTCGATCACACTCAACCCGGAGTCAGGCCAGATCTCTTTCAAGCGTCAACGCCACCTTGATCCCGAACAGAAGCGATTCACCGTCGGGCAAGACGACTGGCAATGGGCTGCAATCAGCGGGCCTATCCTCCAGGCCGGACGAGTCCTCTCTGCAGGCCGCGCCGACACTACGTTCACCCCACCTGCAACCGATCTCGATCAACCGGTTCCATATGAGTTGATCGGGCATTTTTATAAAGAACAGCCGAACCTTACGCAGCCTTCGATGCGCCAGCGTGCGGTGGAAATTGACCGCAACCAGGGTTTTACAACACTCGATCCGAGCACCTTTGCAAGTTTGATTAAATCGCGCAGCGAGGACGCACTTCAAAACCAGAAAGCTTATTTGGGCGACATTTACGATCGACACCAAGCCAGCGCCGAGCTCCGTCACTTGGCAACGTCAGTGGAGGGTGGCATCGAATATGCCGGGCAAATCAAGGATGAACTGAAGAAGAGGATGATTGATCTGTCCCTGGACAGCACCTATCAGGCAACCACCCACCCCCCATCGAACAGGGTCAGTCTCCTGCAATTCATTGAAGATCATGGTTGGGATATTCCCGACCATCATGAGCAACTGGTGAATCTTGCGAGCGCCCTCTCCACTCCCACACCCAAGGCACCCGTCAATGGCAACCTGGGTGGCGCACTGACCTGGCCCGCACCGCTTGAGCAGGACAGCCTGGAGCAATTGAAAGCAGATCTGCGTACAGGCACGTTAGGCGCCATAACACTCCTCCCCTTTAACAGGGTTCTGGATTATCTGCTTGATGGCCGGCCCATCTCTCCTGAAGAGCAGAGTAATCCACGCGTGTTGATTGATACCCTGGTCAATTCCCCCAGGGGCAAGGCACTGGGTCAGGCCATCCAGGGCACATTCGAGGCGCGCAGTGTTAAAGGCAGCGCTGCTGACTGGCTACTGGCGGCCTTGAACGTGGAGAACGACGGCCGTACGAGTGACCAGACGAAAAATCAATCACACGGCGAGATTCAAGGTTACCGATTGGTCTCGCCTGACAATACGGGTAAATCCCCCTCAACGATCATCAAGGAACTGGTCAATCACCTCGTCGCCAAAGGCATAGCGTCGTCCTCCGAAAAAGCTGCGGTCCAGGCTCATCTTTTGCTGGCCAATCGGGCGCCAGCGTTCCTGGTCAAGGGCATTCCGAATCAGGTAGTCGTGGGCACCCACAGTTGGGTCAGCCTTGTCACGGCGACCGCCCGCATAGAAGCAAAATCGCCTGGAGCAACTGCGGCGATGAGCTACACGCAAATCATGCTCGAAGCCGGTGTTGCACCGATCACTGATGAAGAACGTCGTGTTGAATATGCGGCCCAAAACGAGGCAATCAAAGACTGGGGGGTCGCCAACGGCTTGAGCTACCCCGTAGATAAAGTCGCCTTGAATGCCGTCCGCGAGGCGTTCAATGCACAAATCCGCGAGCTGAAAGAGGCTTCCGAAACGCAACTCCCAGGCATGCCCACGACCCAAAATATTGCACTGGAACAATTGAAGAAAGCTCTGCCGGAGATGGACCCAAAACTGTTCACCCAAAAATGCATTACCTCGAAACCCTCCAGCAGGTTTTTTCCGGGGCCTTACTCGATACTGGATATGTATATTGATGGTCGTGGGCTGCGCGGAACACCTGACTCGGCTGATAACTGGGGAGAGCCCGGCCGTCACCTTATAAAGTCCGTTACTTCTGGGGCCGTCGATCTTCCTCCTGATGGAAAACCGGCGACATGGGTCGCCTCATCGGAGGCTATCAACATCAACGATGTCATGACAAAGCTTCAAAAGCTGCCACGCCCGCTGGACGCATTTAATGAGACCTTTGCGGGCTATGCCAAAGCTGTCAAAAAAGCTACGTCAGCACAACTCAAACTCCTAATTTCGAAACTGCCACTGGAAGACCGGAAGAACCTGGAGTTCGGCAAACTAACCATCCGTAAAGAAATCAAATACCTCAGAAACGATCACCCCACTCGCGTTGAACCAGGCGTTCTACTGGTCAAGACCGAACGCAACGGCAACGTCATGACGTACGCAATCGATCGTTTGAAGGGTACTGTGACCAGGCAACCCAACCAGAATTATAAGGAGTATGCCCCGAGCAGCAGCTTTATGAGTTCCTCAGGCGGTAAAAGATTCGATGTGGTAAAACCTGCAGGTCAGTACTCGCCTGAAATAACGAATGAAAATAACGCTGCACAGGGCGTACCTAATAGTTTCAGCAGTGCCAGAACTCAATATATTGTTGATGCCATGATCACGGACATGGACCTACCAGCGGTAGAACGATACGCCAAAGGGGCAACGACCTTTGACACTGAAGTACCGACCTATAAGATACTTGAAGAAATTGCGCTGAGTTTGATCCCACTCAGATCAGCCATAAAGAATTTTATAGAGGGGAAAGTTAGTGACGGCCTTATCGACCTGGCCTTTGACATCTTCGGTTTTGCAGTTGGCCTGGGTGCCGCTGCCAAGGGCGCCAAGGCCTTTGCCGTCGGAGCATCGGCACTTTCAAAAGTAGGCCAAGTCGGCAAAATTATAGGCCGGGCGGCGGTGGGCGCACTTAATCCACTGGGCGGAATTGATGACCTGGCACGTGGTGTTGTATTTGTCGGGCGTAAGGCCCTGCACGGGGTCAAATACCTACGCGGCTCTTACCGCAGTCTCAATCTGCTGGAGTTGGCAAAAAAGTCTGATATTGCCGAAGGCACCTACAAGGCAACCAATAGCGCACGTGAAAGCAAAACCTTGGCTAAGTTCGATGAGGCAAGCAATAAATGGTACGCCTTTGATCCGCGTACAAAATTAGCATACGGTAAACCGCTGGATAACTTTGTCGTGGCCACTCCCAGGCTAAACGATCCCGACAGCCTGTATACAATCGGTAGCAATGATGCAGTAAAGACCGCGAGTCAGCAGCACGGCCTGGCGGCAACCGGTACATTCAAGATTGGACAAGAGACGATTGAAGGTAATGTCGTCATGTTTCAAGGCAATTGGCATCAGTACGACGCGTTGAAGAAACGAGCCTTTGGTCCCCCACTAAGCGATTTCAAACCGAGCCGGGTGGCGGCCAATGGTGAGGTCAAATCACTCCACGCCGACTTACTGGATTATGAAGTCAAGCATATAGATCCGGACGAGCTAAAGATCAGGGGATTGCAAGGCAATATCTATGTGGGCCGGAGTAACAAGGAGTATGTAAAAGTTAATGGGAAGCTTTATTCCTCGCACTTGAAAGAGGGTCAACGAGTCATCCGTCATGCCAGGGGAGCAGGCCCGGACATACCCATCAAGGATCTGGGCCCTTCTGGATGGGGTCTCGCCTCAAGAGAAAATCGTTTGCTGGGAGGAGCAGGCAACGCCCCAACGCCCTGGAAGCTCGGCGACACTACTTATGTGGCACCGATGGACGATATTAAAGCAGCAGCGGGTTCTAACCCCCCGTATACGCTCAACTATCTGGGCGTGGACCACACTGTCATCTTCGACAGCTCCATCGGGGGATGGAAAGCGGCCAATATCTCTGTCGGCATCGAAAATCAAGGCCAGAATTACTTCTGGAGAGTCGGTAAGAACAAATGGCAACGGGGAACATTCAAGGAACTTAAAAACGCTAAGAAAATCGACTCCCACAGATTCCAATTTATTGATGTCTCCCCCTCGACAATTACAAAAATTCCGATAGATGCGAGGCCTTTGCCCAAAGAACTCCACTATTTCTGGGCAGGTCAGGACGTACCCACCCACCTTATAGAAAACATGGCTAACAATGCAGCCAAAACATCAGGCTATAAATCCATTTTGCATGTAGATGCCGACACCCCAGCCATTTTTCAACAAATAAAAAGCAAATTAGAAAAAAAGGCCCCTGGTCTGACGATAATGGACCTCAATAAAGACGACGTTTTTAAACAATTGAAACAGAGTGAACTGTACGATTATTTTCGCCAAGGGCAAGGAAAAAATCTTGCAGCAGCGTCGGACGTCGCACGTTATCCCATCATGAATAAATACGGGGGCATTTATCTTGATACCGACGATATCATTCAATCCGACATCGGCAATGCTTTATTAAACGCGGGTTCTAATGACATCCTGCTCAGCAAACCTGTTGCGCACAAGCTTACTGAATACCGGCCATTCTACAATACCAGTAATTTTGCAACACAGCCTGGCAACCCTGTGATTACAGATATAATCGCAGAAATGAACGAGCGGTTTTCCGCCAACAAATCCTACTTTGCCGCCAATCGCCCCGTCGCCACGAGGGGCCCCGATGGAAACGTTTTATATACTTCTGCGTTCGACGCCTATGAGGGAAAAATTTTTGAGACCGTTGGCCCCAATCTATTTAATGACATCCTAAAGAGAAAAAGGCCTGACATGTATGAGCTGGGTTTCGATGGCATCACTAAAGAATCAAAAATCGTTGACAACAAGCTCGTCGCATCCGGACCCACTGTCAACATTCTAGCCACCACACGAAAATTTTACACAAACAAGGGAATCGCTCCTCCCGACCTCTTGGGTTTACACATAAAAGCAATGAAAGAGCACTATCTTGCACTTTCCCAGAAATTCAACATCAAGATTGGCGCCGAACACTCTTGGATCAATACAAGATGAGAAGTCAGTGGGTAACCTGCAAAAACCTTAATAACCCGCCACCACCCACCGCACCTTCAGTAAAGCCGCCCGCAGCGCACTTTTGTCCACTGAGCCCAAAGCCAGTCGAACAGCATGGGGCACCAGCGTCGACACGCAAAACGGCTCAGCCGTGGAGACCGAGATATTCTCCCGGGCCAGCGCCATGACGATCTGATCCGCCCGCGTATCCTCTCCCAATGGCAACCATAAAAAGTACGACGATGGATGAGCGATGTAGTCCAGCCCCACCAATACTTCTGTCGCCAGTGCCTGCCGGGCCTGGGCGTCCTGGCGTTTTTGCGCCTCCAGTTGCAGCACAGTGCCGTCGTCGATCCAGCCCGCAGCGATGGCCGTCATCACGCCGGGCGCGTTCCACACGGTGGCCATGATCGTGCGCTCCAGCGCCGGCACCCATTGGGCCGGCGCAACCACAAAACCAACCCGCAGGCCGGTGGCGACACTTTTGGACAAGCCGCCCACATACACCGTGCGCTCCGGCGCCAATTGTGCCAGCGGTGGCGGTGCGTCTTCTGCGAGGAAGGCATAGGCGGCGTCTTCGATCAGGATCAACTGATGCTTGCGAGCGATGCACACCAACTGCTCGCGCTGCTCAAGCCCCAGCACCCAGCCCAGGGGGTTGTGCAGGGTCGGCATGCAATACAGTGCCCGCACAGATCGGTGTCGACACAGTTGCTCAAGGGCAGCAAGGTCAGGGCCGGTCGGCGTGACCGGGATCGCGACGATCTCCAGATGCAACGTTTCGGCCAGCACCTTGAAACCGGAATAGGTCAACGCATCCACGGCAATCACATCGCCCGGCTTGAGCATGGCCATCATCGCCACCGTTAATCCATGCTGGGCACCGCTGACCACCAGTACCTGTTCAGCCTCGACCGTGAGCCCGCGATGCAACAAGTGCCGCGCCATTGCCGCCCGCTCATGGGGGCGCCCGGCATGGGGCTGGTAGCGCAGCAATGCCTCCAGGTCACCGGACAACGCCAGTTGGCGCAACGCCGTGCGCAACAGATCGGCCTGGCCGGGCAAGGACGGGTAATTGAAATTAAGGTCCACCATGCCCGCCGCCACGGCAATCTGCCCGACGCCCTGCCCTGGCGACAAGGAAATTTCCCGCACAAAGGTGCCGCGCCCGGTCTCGCCACTGACCAGACCCATGGCCTCCAGCTCGCTGTATACCCGGCTGGCCGTCACCAGGGCCAGGCCATGGGTCGCGGCCAATTGGCGATGGGTAGGCAAGCGGGTGCCGGGCACCAGGGTTCCTGCACGGATATCCCTGGCAAAGGCATCCACCAACGACTTGTAACGGGCACGGGGCATGGGCGATGTATCCATGACAATTTTTTGATTGTCATCATCTTCAACCCTAGGATGCCCAAAACACAACCCATCCCTAGCGAGCCTTCCTGACATGGAACAGACTTCCCGGTTGATCACTCCAGAACGCAGCAGCCACGGCTGGATCAATGGCTTGATCGGCGTACTGATTTTCAGCGGATCATTGCCCGCCACCCGCCTGGCGGTGCTGGAATTCGAGCCGGTCTTCCTGACCGTGGCCAGGGCCAGCATTGCCGCCGTGCTTGGCCTGGCGCTGTTGTGGTTGTTCAGGGCGCGGCGTCCGGCAGCCGACCAATGGTGGCCGTTGCTGATCGTCGCCTTTGGCGTAGTTATCGGCTTCCCGTTGTTGACCGCACTGGCCTTGCAGTACGTGACCTCTGCCCACTCCATCGTGTTTATCGGCTTGCTGCCCCTGGCCACCGCCGTGTTCGGTGTACTGCGTGGCGGCGAGCGGCCGCGCCCGGTGTTCTGGCTGTTTTCAATCCTTGGCAGCCTGCTGGTGATGGGTTACGCGTTTGCCCAGGGCCTGAGCGCCGCCCCCGCTGGCGACCTGTTGATGCTATTGGCCGTGCTGGTGTGCGGGCTGGGTTACGCCGAAGGGGCCAAGCTGTCGCGTACCCTCGGCGGCTGGCAGGTGATCTGCTGGGCATTGGTGGTGTCGCTGCCGGTGGTGGCGCCATTGACCTTTATCCTCGCCCCCGCCTCCTTCGAAGGGATCAGCCTGCCGGCCTGGCTGAGCCTGGGCTATGTGTCGTTGTTCAGCATGTTGATCGGTTTTGTGTTCTGGTACCGCGGGCTGGCGCAAGGGGGGATTGCTGCGGTCGGCCAGTTGCAGTTATTGCAACCGTTCTTCGGTCTGGCACTGGCCGCGACCCTGCTGCATGAACAGGTCAGCCTGGGCATGCTGGCGGTGACCGTCGCGGTGATTGCCTGCGTGGCCGGGGCGAAGAAATTTGCGCGCTAGGCGTGCCCGCCATTAGTCTCTGGGGTTGGCCCAAAACAATAAGGATCAACCATGCACAGCCCTTCCCTGCAAGACACCACTGCGCCGGATGGCGTCTGTTACGGCTGCGGCCCGAGCAATGCCCACGGGCTGCACATCAAGAGCCGCTGGGATGAGGACGGCGTGCATATCGTCGCCGAGCATCTGCCCGACGCCCAATACTGCGGCTGGCCCGACCTGGTCTACGGTGGCCTGATCGCCATGTTGGTCGATTGCCACTCCAACTGGACCGCCATGGCCTATCACTACCGCGCAGAACAGCGCACACCCGGTGAGCTACCGCGCATCAACTGTGTGACCGGCAACCTGGGCATCAAATTTATCAAGCCGACTCCGATGGGCGTGCCACTGATCCTGCGCGCCAGGGTCGAGGGTGAGGTCGGGCGCAAGAGCCGCGTGGTCTGCGAGGTGTATGCCGATGGTGTGCTGACGGCAATTGGCGATTCGATCTTCGTGCGGGTCGATACCGGGCACCTGGCCGATGCCGCCCATGGCCGACAAGCCTGACAATGGTCTACATTCAACGCCACATGCCCAAAAGAGGAGCTTGCCGATGACTCGCCTGACCGCCAAAGACTTCGCCCCGCAACTGCTGGAACTCTACGACGGCTACGCCCATGGCAAGATCAACCGTCGCGAGTTTCTCGACCGTGCGGCCCTGTTCACCTTTGGCGGGCTGACCGCCTCGGCGCTGCTGGCCTCCCTGAGCCCCAATTACGCATTGGCCGAGCAGGTGAAGTTCACCGACCCGGACATCGTCGCCGACTACATCACCTACCCCTCGCCCAAGGGCAACGGTTCGGTGCGCGGCTACCTGGTACGCCCGGCCAAGGCCGAAGGCAAACTGCCGGCGGTGGTGGTAGTCCACGAAAACCGAGGGCTCAATCCCTATATCGAAGACGTCGCACGGCGCCTGGGCAAAGCCGGGTTTATCGCCCTGGCGCCCGACGGCCTGACGTCGGTGGGCGGTTACCCGGGCAATGATGAAAAAGGCGTGGCGCTGCAACAGACCGTCGACCCGACCAAGCTGATGAATGACTTCTTCGCCGCCATCGAATGGCTGATGAACCACGACACCAGCACCGGCAAGGTGGGTATCACCGGCTTCTGCTACGGCGGCGGCGTGACCAATGCGGCAGCGGTGGCCTACCCGGAACTGGGCGCAGCGGTGTCGTTCTACGGGCGCCAACCTGATGCCAAGGACGTGCCGAAGATCAAGGCGCCGATCATGTTGCACTTTGGCGAGTTGGACACGCGAATCAACGAAGGCTGGCCGGCTTATGAGGCTGCCTTGAAGGCTGCTGGCACGACCTATGAAGGGTTTATCTACAAGGGTGCCAACCACGGTTTCCACAACGACTCGACCCCACGCTACGACGAGGCTGCCGCGAACCTGGCCTGGGAACGCACGTTGGGTTGGTTCCGTAAATACCTCGTGTAATTGCCAGCGATAGCGACTTCACGGGCGCCATCGCAGGCAAGCCTGGCGTCTACAGGTTCGTCACCTGCTCCAGCAACCATTGCTTGAACGCCAGCATCGCCGGGGTTTCGATGCGTGACTGCAGGCGCGTCAGCCAGTAACTACCCGTAGTGATACCCACATCGAACGGCTGGCGGATCACGTCCTGGGCCAACTGCCGCGAGAACATCAGTGCCGGCGCCAGGGCCACGCCATTGCCCTGCAACGCCGCTTCCATCATCGCCAGGGACGAGTCGAACACAATGCTGCGCGGCACCAGGGTGTCGGCGGGCAAGCCTGCGGCCTGGAACCAGAGGCTCCATTCATCCGCCCGGTAAGAACGCAATAACGTGTGCTTCAACACATCGCCCGGGTCGTGCAGTTGGCGGGCAATCGACGGCACACACAACACCGTCAGTGGCGCCACCAGCAACTCATAGGCGTGGGTACCATGCCACGCGCCAGCACCAAAGCGGATCGCATAATCCAGCCCTTCGGCCGCTACATCCACCCGGTTGTTATGGGTGGACAGCCGCAGGTCGATAAACGGGTAGCGCGCCTGAAACTCCGCCAGGCGTGGCAGCAGCCAGCCCACCGCAAACGTACCCACCGCGCCTACCGTCAGCACTTCTCGATAATGCCCAGCCTGGAACTGGCCGAGGGTCTGGGCAATGCGGTCGAAAGACTCACGCAGCACCGGCAGTAAAGTCTCCCCCTCGCTGGTGAGCATCAAGCCACGGGGCAGACGCTTGAACAGGGTGACATTGAGCTGTGCCTCCAGGCTCTTGACCTGGTGGCTGACTGCCGCCTGGGTCACGCACAGTTCGATGGCCGCCCGGGTAAAGCTCAAGTGCCGGGCAGAGGCTTCGAAGGCACGCAGAGCGTTAAGGGGCAAATGGGAACGCAACATGGTCTAAGCCCAAATTTTTCTAATGACTGGTGCGAGATATCATCGGTTGTCCAGGCTCGGCAAACTGCCTATCTTGGCCACGCCTGCGCAGGCGCGATTACCTCCGATCATCCTCATGGAAGCGACATCATCATGTATGAACATGTGCGCAACGTCACGATTCTCAGCCTATTGCTCGGCGCCGGCAACTGCATGGCCGCTGCCGACCTGCGCCAGGTGGTGGATGCCACCGTCAAGCCCTTGATGCAGCAACAGGCCATTCCCGGCCTGGCGGTCGCCATTGTTCAGGACGGCAAGGTCCGATACTTTAACTACGGTGTCGCCGCAAAAGACAGCCAACAGCCCATCAGCGAAAACACCCTGTTCGAGATCGGTTCGGTGAGCAAGACCTTCACCGCGACCCTGGCCGGCTATGCCCAGGCCACCGGCAAGCTGAAGCTGTCGGAGCCGGCCAGCCATTACTTGCCAGCCTTGCGCGGCAGCCTGTTCGACCACATCAGCGTACTCCACCTGGGCACCTACACGGCCGGCGGGCTGCCGTTGCAGTTCCCGTCCGAGGCGGACAATGCGCAGCACATGATCAGCTACTTCCAGCACTGGAAAGCCGATTTCGCCCCCGGCACCCAACGCCAGTATTCCAACCCCAGCCTGGGCCTGTTCGGCTATCTGGCGGCGCAAAGCCTGCAGCAACCTTTCGACGTGGTGATGGAAAAGACCCTGCTGCCCAAGCTCGGGCTCAAGCACACCTATCTCACGGTGCCCAAGGCACAAATGAGCCTGTACGCCCAGGGCTATGACAAGACCGGCAAGCCGGTGCGCGTCAGCCCTGGGGCGCTGGACAGCGAAGCCTACGGGGTGAAGACCAGCCCGGCGGACCTGATCCGCTACGTAGCGGTGAACATGAACCCAACGAACCTGGAAAAGCCCTTGCAAGCGGCGATCGCCACCACTCACACCGGCTACTACACCGCCAACGGCACCACCCAGGGGCTGGGCTGGGAAATGTCCGCCTACCCACTGACCGTTGACACCCTGATGGCGCGAAACTCAACGGCCTGGGCAATGGAGCCGCACAAGGTCAACTGGCTGACCCCGCCGCAACCCTTGCAACCCAACACGCTGGTCAACAAGACCGGCTCGACCGGTGGTTTTGGCGCCTATGTAGCCTACGTACCGAGCAAGGCCATCGGCGTAGTGATCCTGGCAAACAAGAACTACCCCAATGCCGAACGGGTGAAAGCGGCCCATGCGATCTTGCAGGCCATGGAGCAATAACCGACCTGAACATTTTTTGAACCCACCACATTCCAATGTGGGAGCGGACTTGCTCGCGAATGCGGTGATTCAGTCGACATATCCGGCGACTGACACACTGCATTCGCGAGCAAGCCCGCTCCCACAGGGAAGCAGCTTCGCGGGCTGGTCTTCAGGCGGCCAAGCCCTTCCCCGCCCGTTCCAGATTGCGCCACAACCAGGGTGGCAACACATCCGGATCGAGGCTGTCGATCAGGTTCTTCAGGCCCAACCCCAACTCTGTATCCCCTTCGATCACCAGCCGCCGGCGGAAGAACAAGGTGTCCGGATCTTCTTGGCGGCTGGCCAATAACAGGAACTCACGCCAGTTGCCGCTGATGGTCACCTGGGCCTCGGCCCGTTCGGCGATGCGCAATCCGTCACGACCAAGGGTCAGGTACCAGCGCAAACCCAGGTCGGGAATGCGCAGGCACATCCAGCGTCCGCGCAGCAGTTCGAAGCCGCCATCGCGCAAGGGTTCGGCCAGGCAGCGATTCAACGCCTGTTGCAACGCCAGGCGCTGCACCACAAATGGCACCTTGCGCATCAGCGGCAATAAACGGTCGGCACCCTTGAGCAGCCATTGCTTGCGGTTCAGCACAGCCCCACCTCCTCGACCCGCAACATTCCGGCCTGGCCATGCCAGTAGCCATTGCAGCCGTCGACAAACAGTGGCGGCGTGGCGCCCTGGCGCACCCGGTCAAAGGCTTCGACGATGCCCACCATGCCCTGCGCCCTTGGGCTCAGGCGCAGTAGCTCAGCACCGCAACTGACCAGCCCCGGATAGTCGGCCAGCAGATTAGTGACATCCGCCGACATGGTCTGGATGCCATTTAATGTAAACAGCGCCTGCCCTTCCTGGCTGGTCAAGGCCATGCCATCGGGGTAGTTCAGGCAACAGAACTGGCAGTCATCCTTAGGCCGGTTTTCCGCACGGGCAGTGAAGCAGCGCGCCGAGTAGGCCAGGGGCAGGTGCCCATAGGCGAAGACTTCCACTTCAGGCAGCGGCCGGCCCAGCTCACGCACATGCTCCAACACATCGCCAATCAGCGCAGCCGAGCATTCCACCGGCGGCACCCAACGCATCATCCCGGCATCCAGCAATTGCACCAGGGCGTGACCGTTGTACAAATTCAATGCCGGCCCTCCGACAAAGGGCAACTTGCGCTCGGCGAGCAATTGCACCGCGCCCATGTCATTGGCCTCGACCAGCACCTCGCCGTTGTCACACAGGCGGCGCAGGCTCGACAGCTCCGATGCGGCCTCGATCAAGGTCAGGCTCGACAGCACAATTTGCGCGTTGCCTGCCGACCGCAATTCGCGGCCCAGGCCCAACCATTGATCGAGGTTGAACGCGCGGCGCTTGGAGCACACGGTTTCCCCCAGGTAGATCACATCCAGTGCCAGGTTGGCCATCTCGCAGTAGAACTGCCCCAGTTGTTGCTTATCCCAATAAAACAGCACCGGTCCCAGGCTGAGTTTCATGTGCGGTTCCTCATTGCCACGAACGATGGTAGGCGCCCAGGGTGGTCTGGCTGCCTTCGGATAGACCGGCCAGCACACTGCGCCATTGGTCCTTGACCACAAAACGCTCCGGCGCACTGCGGTGGGCGTCCAGCGCCGCGCGCCAGACCCCGGTGACTTGCTCGACATACGCCGGGCTGCGCTGGCGACCTTCGATTTTCACCGCTTCGACGCCCATGGCGATCAACTCGGGGATCAGGTCCAGGGTATCGAGGCTGGTGGGTTCTTCGAGGGCGTGGAAGCGCTTGCCATCGACCATGAAACGGCCCTTGCACAGGGTCGGATAACCCGCCGGTTCGTCCGGGGTATAGCGGTCGATCAGCACTTCGCTCAGGCGCGCGCTCAGACCCTCGGCGTCTTCGCTCCAGCGCACCGCCTTGGCCGGCGAGCACACGCCGCACAGGTTCGGTGATTCGCCAGTGATGTAGGAAGACAGATGGCAACGGCCCTCAGCCATGATGCACAGGCTGCCGAAACCGAAGACCTCGATCGGCACCGAGCTGCTGGCGGCGACGTGCTTGACCTGGGCCAGCGACAGCACCCGTGGCAGCACCGCACGACGGATGCCGTAGCGCTCGGCGTAGAACTGCAAGGCCGCCGCATGGGTCGCCGAACCCTGTACCGAGAGGTGCAAGGCCATCTGCGGATGACGGCTACTGGCGTATTGCAGCACGCCCGGATCACCGGCAATCAGCGCATCCACGCCATGGTCGGCGGCGCGATCCACTGCCCGTTGCCAGCGTTCCCAGCCCTTGGGCTGCGGGTAGGTGTTGACCGCCACATAGAGCTTGCGCTGGTGCTGGCGGATATGCGCGACGGCGCCGTCGAACTGCTTGTCGTCCATGTTCAGCCCGGCAAAATGCCGGGCGTTGGTGTCGTCGCGAAACCCCACGTACACCGCATCGGCACCTTGGCGCACGGCGGCTTTAAGCGCAGGCAGATTACCTGCCGGGCAGACCAGTTGCATGGTTGATCCTCATCAGAAAATACATCACCAACACCGCATGTTCCTTGTGGGAGCAAGCCTTGCTCCCACCTTGACCACCACCACCGGCAGTTACTGCATCAGTTCGGCAAAGGACACGAACCGCACCAGCCCGCCCTTTTCCACCAACTGCTCGCGCTCCACAATCGCCAAACCATCGGCCCAGCACGCCGCGCTCAGCATCGCCGAGCTTTGCCGTGGGTGCAGGGTGACGCGCGCCTGGCCATCGATGCCCGGCGCCAGGCGTGCGCGCAGGTATTGCCGGCGACGGTTGCGCTGGGGCCACACAAAGTCGGCGGGCAGCAACATCGGCGCCGATGTGACCTCAGTCACACCCTGGGCGCGCAACAGAAACGGGCGGACCACCACCAATGCGGTAATCAGCGCCGCCGAAGGATTGCCAGGCAAGCCGATCCACGGTTTGCCGGCGACATCGCCAAAGGCCAGGGGTTTGCCCGGCTGGATCGCCAGGCGCCAAAAATCCACGCGGCCCAGTTCCTTGATCGCTTGCTTGAGGTGGTCCTCCTCGCCCACCGACACCCCACCGGAGGTCAGCAGCAGGTCGCATTCCGAGGACGCCAGGGTCAATGCATCGCGGCTGACGGCCAGTTCATCGGCCATCACCCCATAGTCATGCACTTCAACGCCCCAGCCTTGCAGCAGCGCCGCCAGGCAGTGGCGATTGCTGTTGTAGATCTGCCCCGGTGCCAGGTGATCCCCCGGCTCACGCAGTTCGTCGCCACTGCTCAACAGGCACACGCGCAACGGTCGATAGACCTTGACCTGGGCCAACCCGGCGGCCGCGAGCAAGCCCAATTCCTGGGCACGCAGACGCTTGCCGGCTGGCAACAGCAAGGCGCCTTGGGTCACCTCTTCACCTTGCTTGCGCACATGTTCACCGGTCCGCATCGGCGGGCACCAGATGCGCTGGCCGTAGACCCGGCAACGCTCCTGGGGCACCACGGTGTCAGCACCGGCCGGCAACGGCGCACCGGTAAAAATCCGCATGGTCTGCCCGCTGACCAGCGCGGTCGCGGCTTCCTCGCCTGCGGCAATCCGCCCGGCCAGACGCAGGTAGCCCCCCTCGGCCGGCAAGTCCGCAGCACGCAGCGCGTAGCCGTCCATGGCGCTGTTGTCCCAGGCCGGCAGGTTCACCGAGGAAAAGATATCGCTGGCCAACACCCGGCCCAGGGCCAGGGCGGTTTTCACCTGTTGGGTGGACGGCGGCGCAGGTGCCTGGGCTAACAGGCGGTCGATGGCCTCATCCACCGGGATCAACTCGCCGCTTTCACACACCGATAGGTTCATGACCGCGCCTCGCAGGCTTGCAGGGCCTGGGCGACCTGGGGCTTGAGGTGCGGGGCGAAATTGCATGGCCCGGTGCGGCTGTCCAGTTGCCCCAGAAGGATCTTGTCCCAACCGGTACGGCACGCGCCTGGCGAGCCGGGCATGCAACACACCAGCACACCATTGCTCATGCCGGCCAGGGCACGCGACTGCAGGGTCGACATGCCGATCTCTTGCAGGGAAACCTGGCGAAACAGCTCGCCAAAACCTTCGACATGCTTGTCCAGCAACGGCAGCACCGCTTGCGGAGTGTTGTCCCGCGCAGTGAAACCGGTGCCACCGGTGGTGAGGATCACCTGCACCTGCGGGTCGGCGATCCATTGCGAAAGCCGTGCGCGGATCTGGTAGATGTCGTCTACCACCAGGGCCCGGTCGATCAGTTCATGACCGGCCGCTTGCACGCGATCGCACAGGGTTTGCCCGGAGGTATCGTTGTCAAAGTTGCGCGTGTCGCTGATGGTCAGTACAGCGATATTCAGCGAGACAAAATTGCGTTGAGTCAGATGTGCCATGGTGAAAATCCCGGGATAAATGAGCAATGGCCCAGCCTGCACCGCAAAGGCCGGCGGGCCTATTCCTCCGAGGAGGTACCTCTAGGCGGCGTCAGGGCGCCAGGCGGCTGCGCTGCCAGATGCCGTCGTGGCGGCGGTAATCAAGACGGTCGTGCAGGCGGTCGGCGCGGCCTTGCCAGAACTCCACGCGCTCGGGCTGCAGGCAATAGCCACCCCACTCCGGCGGGCGCGGCGGTTGTTGCCCGGCAAAGCGTTGAGTCACATCGCGCAGGCGACCTTCCAGCTCGGCGCGGTGGGCCAGGGGTTGGCTTTGCGGCGACGCCCAGGCGCCGACCTGGCTGGCCAGCGGCCGCGAGTGGAAATAGTCGTCGGACAGCTGCGGCGCCAGGCGCACCACCGTGCCTTCGATGCGCACCTGGCGCTCCAGGCCCGGCCAGAAAAAGGTCATGGCCGCGCTGGGGTTGCTCGCCAGCTCCTGGCCCTTGGCGCTCTGGTAGTGGCCGAAAAAGGTGAAGCCCTCGGCGCCAAAGCCCTTGAGCAGAAGGATCCGACAATGGGCGCGGCCCTGGGCATCGACCGTGGCCAGGGCCATGCTGTTGGCCTCCACCGGCGCCACTTCGGTCTTGCGCGCCTGCTCCAGCCACTGGCCGAACAACACGAGGGGATCGTCCTGTACCAGGTCATCCCGCAAACCGTACAAGGTGTAGTTGCGGCGCATCTGCGCCAGGGAAAGGGGCATGGGGCGAACCTCCGGTCAGTTCGCCACAGTCTGATCAGCCGACGCGCCTGGCACCTTGACCGCGATCAACTGCGCGCCGCGGCATGGCGTCGCAGCGCCGCTACTTGAGCCCCAGGCGCCGCGCCAATTTGTGCAGGTTGCTGGAGTCCAGGCCGAGCATTCGCGCAGCGCTCGCCCAGTTATCGCCCGACAAGCTCAACGCCTGGCGCACCTTCTGTCGCTGGCAATCGTCCACTGCGTCGCTCAAGGTCTGGAACGCCTGCGCCGGGGCTTGAACCACAGGAGCCTGCACCAAGGTGGCGCTGTCCAGATCCAGCAGTTCGGCTTCCAGGGTCATGATCTGGTTGCGATTGCCGCCCCGGCTCAACTGCTTCAGCGCCGCACGGCTGATCACGTGCTCCAGCTCGCGCACATTGCCCGGCCAGCCATAACCGAGCAGCGTCTGCTCGGCCGCCGGTGACAGGCGCAAACCACGCAGGCCAAGTCGGGCGCGGTTGAGCTCAAGGAAATGCCCGGCCAGCAGCAACACATCGTGGCCACGCTCACGCAGCGCCGGGATCGGCACCGGGTACACCGACAGCCGGTGGTACAGGTCGGCGCGAAACAACCCTTCGCGAATGCTCTCGGGCAGGTGTCGGTTGGTGGCGGCGATGATCCGCACATCCACATGCAACGGCTTGTCGGCGCCCAGGCGCTGGATCTCACCATTCTGCAAGGTGCGCAATAGCTTGGCCTGCACACTCAACGGCAGCTCGCCCACTTCATCGAGGAACAAAGTGCCGCCGTTGGCTGCATCAAAACGCCCGGCACGGTCACTGGTGGCGCCGGAAAACGCGCCTTTGACATGCCCGAACAACTCGCTCTCGGCCAGGGACTCCGGCAGCGCCGCGCAGTTGACCTGGATCAGCGGCTTTTTACTGCGCCGCGACAGGCGATGCAGGCGCCGGGCGAACAGCTCTTTGCCGACCCCGGTTTCGCCAAGCAGCAGCACGGGCAGGTCCGAGTCGGCGAGCACATCCAGCTCGTTGAGCAACTGATGCAACACCGGGCTCTGGCCGAGGATTTCACCGTCTTCGACGCCGGGCGAACCCACCACCGGCTCGCTGCGCGACAGGCGCAGGCTACGGTTTTCCTGTTCCAGGCGCGTAACCCGTACCGCCGCCTCGATCTGCAAGGTGCAGCGCTTGAGTTGCTCGCGCGCGTTGGCATCAAAGGTACCGGCATGCAGCGCATCCAGGGTGATCGCACCCCACGGCCGGCCTTCGACGAACAGGCTCACGCCCATGCAATCATGCACCGACAGCGGTTCGCCGACCTGGTTGTCCAGCAGCCCGTCGTACGGGTCCGGCAGGCGGCTGTCGGGTTCGAACCAGGTCGGCTCGCGAGAGGCCATGATCGCCGCCAGTCGCGGATGCTGGGCAATCACAAAGCGCCGGCCAAGGGCTTCATGCACCAGCCCCACCGTGGCCACGGGGCGCAGGCTGTCGTCACCATCCAGGCGCAACAGGCCGACGGCGCCGCTATGAAAATATTCACGCAGGGTCTGCACCAGGCGTTGCAGGCGCACCGCGTTGGGTAATTCAACAATCAGGTCGGCCGACAGACTTTCACGCAGCATGGTCATTACTACCCTTGTATGGTCGGTTCTACCGTGCAGCATCAGGGTGATCCTGACCACCACAAAAAATTAATCTCTACTTTTCAATAAATTGGCGATGGCACACAGCATGCAATCACCGCTTCATCTGTTCACTTGATGAGGAAACCCCATGCACGCCATCGCCCCGGACACCTTGCCCCAGACGCAACTGATCGAACATTTGCTGGAGCGCTACCACGCCCGCCACCGCGAACAACTGCCGGAACTGATTCGCCTGGCCAGCCGCGTCGAGCAGGTTCACGGTCACCACCTGGCCTGCCCCAACGGCCTGGCCGACTTGCTGCGCGATATCGAGCAAGAGCTGGAAGGCCATATGCTCAAGGAGGAGCAGGTATTGTTCCCGATGCTGCAAATGGGCCTGGGGCCCCAGGCCGCGCCGCCGATCCAGGTCATGCGTTTTGAACATGAGCAACATGGCCAGGCCCTGGAGCAGTTGCAGGCGCTGACCAACCGCATCCAGCCGCCCAGCGATGCGTGCAATACCTGGCGTACGCTGTATCACGGACTGGAAGTGTTTCATCGGGATTTGCTGGAGCATATTCATCTGGAAAACGATGTGTTGTTTGTCCGTGCGCTAAACCTGTAGGAGCGAGATTGCTCGCGAAGAACTCACGGACAACGCGTTTACCCAGGCAGCCCGCGTTTTCGTTGATGTTTTTCGCGAGCACGCTCGCTCCTACAGGATGGGATCGAGGTGTCTTAGCGCAGCATCAGCTTGGCGAGGATCACGATCAGTACCATGTGCCCAAGGATGCTGCGGCGGATCCACACCGCCCGCAGCGGGCTCAGGCGCTTTTGCGTCAGCCAGTACGCGAGCAGCAGGTAGTGCCCGATGATACTCAGCGCCAACACGATCTTCAGGCTCAACATCGCCGAAAAATGGCTGGCCCATGGCGCGCCCAGCACGCCGCGGTAATGCCAGGCCAGGCCGATGCCCGCGCCATACAACAGCACCACCACGCCATGCAGCACCTGCCGCGAACGTCGGGCAATGGCTTGCTCGCTGGTGAACTGCGCCGACCAGGCCAACGCTTCACGGGCGCGGTGCCAGATGAAAACCTCAAAGAACAGCGTGCCGATAAAGGCGATGGCCGCCAGCAGATGCACAATCAATAGCCACGAATACAGCATTCCCATTCTCCTAGCCCGGATGGCCGTCAACCCGCGCGCGCCACAGCATTGGGGCATAGCGCCATAGATACACACCCAGGCCCAGGGTCCAGCACAGGCCCGCCAGCCACAGCGCGGCATACGGCCAGATCAGCACCAGCATCACCCGGCTCAGGCAGGCCAGGTTCAACAGGATGAAGGCCAGGGTCATGCCCTTGGGCGGCGCCAGCGGTCGGCCGGTATGGCCGAGACTGACCCGTGCGATCATCGCCAGGATCAACCCGCCCATCGCCCCAACCGTCAGCGCATGCACCGCCAGACTCGGGTTAAGCGCCACGCCGAAATGCCACAGCGCCATGCCCAGGCAAGCCACGGCCAGCCAGGCATAGGCCAGGTGCAGCGACCACAACAACGGCACGCGCCACAGGCCACGGTCGTGCCAGCGCACCAGGCGCAGCAGATGACCGAGCCCCAGCAAGCCGAACAACAGGCCTACCCACAGGCTAGCGGTCAACGCCAGGCCGCTGGCGTATAGCAGCGCCACCGCTGCCGAGCCGCCCAATAACAGGTAATCCAGCCACGGCCAGGGTTTCACGGCTTCCGTGCGCCCCAGGCCACGCTGGGTGAAAAACGGAATCACCCGACCGCCGATCAAGCCCATCATCGCCGCCACCAGCCACAGCCCGGTCAACACCGCCTGGCGCTGCCAGCCTTCGTCACCGCGCAGCAAGCCATACAGGGACAGGCCATCAGCCAGGGTCAACAGCAGCAACACCAGCACAATCGGGTAGTTGCGCTGTTGCCGCACTTTCCACAAGGTCCAGCCCATCAACCCGGCGACGGCCAGGGGAAAAGTCAGTTCCAGTACGGCCAACAGCGGCCATGGCAGGTTGAACAGCCAGGCCAGGCGTGCCGCCAGCCATACCCCGGCCAACATCGCGAGGGGCGTACCGCTGATGCCGGGGCGACCGGTCCAGGTCTGCACCGCCGTCAGCAGGAACCCGCCGATGATTGCCAAGGCAAAACCGAACAGCAGTTCATGGCGATGCCAAGCCAGCCAGCCACCTGCCGGCTGCCAACCCGCGTCGCCGGCCAGGGCCAGCAGCCACAAAGGAATCGCCAGCAGCGCCAACAGGCAGCCACCGAGGAAAAATGGCCGGAAAGCCAGGCGAAACAACGGGGTTATCGACATGGCCTTGCGTCGATCCAGCACTTGCATACCACCACTCCTCAAGTCATTGCCGGCCCGATCATCCGGGATTGTCCGCGCCGGGCCCTTGTCGCAGATCAAGCAGGGGCCAGTGGCGGCGCAATATCCTGGGGGCCGTCGCGGGATGGGCGTTGCAAGGGCCGGGCCGGGCCCTCAGGCCCACCGCAATCATGTGTGGGAGCGGGCTTGCCTGCGATGGCATCGCTGCGGTTTTACTGGAAGACCGAGGTGCCTGCATCGCAGGCAAGCCAGCTCCCACATGGGATTGGCGTTGTTTATGAGGGTTTAAATAACCGTCAGAGGGTTAAAAGAACCCTTAATGGCAGGGTCATTTTAACCCTTTAGGGGCTACAGCTCTGATTTTACGTGGCCCGTGCCTTGGCCCAGCTCTTGCTCTACCCGGTTATCCCGTCATTACCCTGCCCCACGGAGTCCCCATGAAAAAAGTCATCCAGCCCCTGGCCTGGTTCGTGATCCTCGGTTCAATGATGGCGGCGGCCAGTGGCCTGTCGTTGTGGCTTGTATGATCCTCGACGCGCCGAGGGTCCTGCACCGCGTACATCATCAGATCCTGCGCAGCCATCACCTGTTTGAACCACTTAACGAAGAGCAGATGGATGAGTTGATGGCCAGCAGTCAATTGCTGAGTGTCGACAAGGGCGAGCCACTGTTCCGCCAGGGCGAGCCGGCCGATGGGTTTTACTTCGTGATTGCCGGCGCGGTGAAGATCTACCGCCTGACCCCGGACGGCCAGGAAAAAGTCTTTGAGGTGATTGGCGAGCGGCAGACCTTCGCCGAGGCGATGATGCTGATGGACACCCCCAACTACGTGGCCTGCGCCGAAGCGGTGTGCCCGACGCAGTTGTATCGCCTGTCCAACGCCACCTATATGCGCCTGCTCCACAGCAACAGCCGCCTGACCTTCGCCCTGCTGGGCAAGTTGTGTGTGCGCCTGCACCAGCGGGTCAACGAGATCGAGACCTTGTCCCTGAAAAACGCCACCCACCGCGTGGTGCGCTATCTGCTGACGCAACTGGTGCGCTTGCACAATGCTGACAGCTCATTCGAGCTGCCCATGGCCAAACAGTTGATCGCCGGGCACCTGTCGATCCAGCCGGAGACGTTCTCGCGGATCATTCGCCGGCTGATCGATGAAAAAATCATCACCCAGGACGGTCGCCAGATCGCCATTCTTGATCGCCTGCGCCTGGAGCAATTCGAATGAGTGCAGCGTGTGTGTGCCTGTATTGCCAACATGCCAACCCGCCGACACAGCCGGCCTGCGAACGCTGCGCCATGCCCCTGCCCGCATCCACCGCCAGCCTTGAGGCCCGCCGACTCAAACGTTTCCAATGGTTCTGCCTGGGGCTGGCCGTGTTCTGCATCACGATGTTCTTCTGGCTGCCCCGCAATTTCTACTGATCTTCGGTCAACTGCCGGTACAGCTGCGGCAAGCGCAACGGCAGTTGCTCCGGCTGGCGGATCAAGGTGTAGCCATGGGCGCCGAACATGTACGGCAGGTAATCCCCGGCCTGTTTGTCGATAGTGATGCAGAACGGCACCAGGCCCTGGCGCCGCGCCTCCATCACGGCCTGGCGGGTGTCCTCCACGCCATAGCGCCCCTCATACAAGTCCAGATCGTTGGGCTTGCCATCGGTCACAATCAACAGCAGTTTGCGCCGCTGCTTACAAGCGCCAAGGGTCTGGGTGGCTTGGCGGATGGCTGCGCCCATGCGCGTGTAGTAACCCGGTTTCAGGCCCTGGATGCAGCCGCGAGTGTGGTCATCATAGGGTTGCTGGAATGACTTGAGCTGTTGCAGGCGCACCTGCTGGCGACGCAGGGAAGAGAAGCCATACAGGGCAAACGCATCGCCCAGGCCCGCCAGGCTCTCGCCAAACAGCAACAGGCTGTCGCGGATCACGTCGATGACCTTTTGCGTATCGTTCAGGTGGGCGTCGGTGGACATCGACAAATCGGCCAGCAGCAAACAGGCCAAGTCACGCCGGGTGCGGCGCTGCTCCTTGAACAGACCGCGCTCGGCGCACGCGCCGTGCTGGCGCTCGACATGAAAATCCAGCCACGCCTGCAGGTCCAGCTCCGCGCCCTGGGGCTGTTGGCGCAACCATTGACGGTCGGTGCGCAGTTGCTGGAACTGGCGGCGCAACCGCGCGGCCTGGGGCAGCAGGCGCGCCGGCAGCGGCTGGGGCGTGCTGTCGCGGGGTTGCATCAGTTGCAGGTTGACGAAGTTGGCTTGCAGGCACTGCTGTCGGTAGTCCCACTCCGGCAGCTTGATGCCTTCGCCCAGGGGAATGTCATCGACGTCGGCCGGTGGCAGATCCAGGTGCAGCTTCAGCCCGCCGCTCTTGCGCACACGCTGGCGTGACAGGCTCAACTGGTCGAGGTCTTCGGCGACCCGGGCGGCATCTTCGTCCTCGGAGTCATCGGCCCAGCGATCGAGGTCGACGTGTTCGGTCCAACTGAACAGGTTTTCCAGGCGCACCACCAGCAGGCCGCCGTCGCGGCTGTTGTCATCGACCCGGTTGGCTTGTTTGGGCGCGCCCTGTTGTTCGCCGGGGCGGGTCGCCAGGTCATCGCCCTCCTCATCCAGATCGCCGGCCTGCGGGCTGTGCAGGTGCAAAGGTGGATACAACCACAGCGGCAGCGGCCAGGCGGCGCGCTCGCTACGGGGTAACTGGCGGATGCTGCCGGGTTCACGCAGGGCCTTGCGCAAGGCCTTTTCCACGGCGGCTTCGGCGGGGTTGAGGGTGGCGGGATCCGGGCGCAATTGCAGATGGGCGTCCACCAGGCGCTGATAACTGGGGAGCATGGCCGGGTAGCGCTGCAACAATAGCCAGGTCCAGCGCTGGTTGTCGCGGGCCCAGTGGGTCATCGGTCCGGCGTGTGCGGCCAGTAGCGCCAGCCAGCGGTACAGTTCCAGGTTCAGGGCCACCGAAGGAAACACCGCCAGACTTGCCGGCAGGCGCAGTCGATGCCCATCGCACGAGGCCAAGGGGACTTGCCGGCAAGTGCCGGCGATGCGCATCAGCAGATTGCGCCGC
This sequence comes from Pseudomonas sp. FH4, assembly GCF_000510915.2. NCBI lineage: Bacteria > Pseudomonadati > Pseudomonadota > Gammaproteobacteria > Pseudomonadales > Pseudomonadaceae > Pseudomonas > Pseudomonas sp. FH4. Next base: position 378,316 of record NZ_AOHN01000019.1, read on the forward strand.
AGCAGCAGGTCGCGCTCGCTGGCGGCCTCCAGGGCAATCCCGTGGGCGCCGCCCAGGGCGCGGAACAACAGGGCCAGGCTGCGCTGGCGGTCGACCAGATCAACCCGCGCTTCGGGGAAGTCAGCACTGGCGCGGCGGGTGATAAAGCGGTGCCAGATACTGCCAACCCACTCTTCCAACTCAAGGGTGAAGGCCATGTGAAGTGCTCCAGACATAAAAACGGCCCGCACTACCTGCCGGGCCGCCCTCTTGGGGATTAACGTTGACCGCTCAAGCAGCCACGGGGATGGCTGCGTTCAAGCCCTTGCCGCGCTGCCGGAAGCTCCACAGGTAGCAGAGCAGGCCCAGCAGGAACACCACGCCACTGGCCAGTCGTGCCCAGAACAGCAGGCTCAGGTGGTCCATGGTGGCCATGAACGGCAGCGCCACACCGTCCACCTGCCAGCGTTGCAACCAGACTTGCACGGCACCGGCCGCCGTCAGGAACAGCGTGATCATCACCATCGACAGAACCATCATCCAGAAGCCCCAGATCTCCAAGGTCTGCGAGCGTGCGTCCGGCGCTTCACCGATACCGCGCAAACGCGGCATGGCGTAGCTGATCAGGGTCATCACGATCATCGCGTAGGCGCCGAAGAACGCCAGGTGGCCGTGGGCGGCCGTCAGTTGAGTGCCGTGGGTGTAGAAGTTGACCGGTGCCAGGGTGTGCAGGAAGCCCCAGACCCCGGCGCCGAAGAACGCCGTGACCGTGGTGCCCTTGGCCCACAATGTGGCCGCCCGGTTCGGGTGCTGGCGCCGACGCTGTTTGACCATGGTGAAGGCAAACATCACCATCGCCAGGAACGGCAGCGGCTCCAGGGCCGAGAAGATCGAACCGACCCACAACCACACCTCGGGCGCGCCGATCCAGAAGAAGTGGTGACCGGTACCGATGATCCCGGTGATCAGGGCCATGGCGATGATCACGTACAGCCATTTTTCCACCACCTCACGGTCGACACCGGTGACTTTGATCAGCACGAAAGCCAGCATCGAGCCCATGATCAGCTCCCACACGCCTTCGACCCAAAGATGCACCACCCACCACCAGTAGAACTTGTCCCGTGCCAGGTTGCCGGGGTTGTAGAACGAGAACAGGAAGAACACCGCCAGGCCGATCAGCCCGGTCATCATCACCATGCTCACGGTAGTCTTGCGGCCCTTGAGCAGGGTCATGCCGATGTTGTAGAGAAAGCCCAGGCACACGACCACAATGCCCATCTTGGTGATGGTCGGCTGCTCCAGGAATTCACGGCCCATGGTCGGCAGCAGTTCGTTGTGGGTCAGCTTGGCCAGGGCCGCATAGGGCACCAGCAAGTAACCGAGGATGGTCAACACCCCCGCCACGGCGAACACCCAGAACAGCAGGATTGCCAGCTTGGGGCTGTGCAACTCGCGGTCGGCTTCTTCCGGTACCAGGTAGTAAGCGGCGCCCATGAAACCGAACAGCAGCCAGACAATCAGCAGGTTGGTGTGGACCATGCGGGCCACGTTGAAGGGGATCAACGGGAACAGAAAGTCGCCGACCACGTATTGCAGGCCCATGATCAAACCGAACAGCACCTGGCCCAGGAACAGGATCAGGGCGAACACAAAGTAGGGTTTGGCCACGGCCTGGGATTGGAATTTCAGATATGGATTGACGGTACGCATCCCTCAGCCCTCCTTGTTTGGCGGCCAGCCGTTGGTGTTGATCTTCGAGCTCCACTTGAGGAACTCGGCCATATCGCCCACCTCTTGGTCGCTGAGGTTGAATTGCGGCATCGCGCGCCGGCCGGGAACGCCCAACGGTTGCATCTTCATCCAGGCATGCAGGAACGGCTTGAACGCTTCCTCGCCGCCACGGCGGTTGAACACATTGCCCAGTTCCGGCGCAAAGTACGCGCCTTCGCCCAGCAGAGTGTGGCAGCCGACACAGTTGTTGCGCTCCCAGACGCCCTTGCCGCGCACCACTGATTCGGTGAGTAGCTCCTGATTGCTGCGAGAGGGAAAGGTTTGTTCGGTGTGATAGGTCAGGGCCAGGAATATCAGGAAGAAGAACACGCTTCCTCCGAAGTAGATATTCCTGGCCATGCCCTTGGTGAAGGTCTCTGACATGGTCGCTTCCTCATTGCTTGGCGGGGACCATGATAGAAAGCTGGGAGGTGAAACCTGCTTGATGGCGATCAAGAAATGCCGATGGTTTTGGTCGGGTATTGGGACTAACAGGTTTGGTTAACTCAATATCCTTTTATTTGAGGGACTCTTAGAGAGAGAAAACCAAGGTGTTACCAAATACGGCGCTCGCTTGGCGCGATTGAAGGCGGCGCGACGGTGTATCCTTGCTCCGAGTACTCGAATAATAAATATGGAGTCGCGCTCGATGCGCCAACTGCCCCCCCTAAATATGCTGCGGGTCTTTGAAGAGGTCGCGCGCCATCGCAGCTTCAGCCAGGCCGCCGTGGGTCTGAACGTGACCCAAGGCGCCGTCAGCCGTCAGATCAAGCAGTTGGAAGACTACCTGGGCATCGCGCTGTTTGTCCGCACCCCCCAGGGCCTGTCGCTGACCCAGGCAGGCATGGCCCTTTCCCCGCACCTGAGCGACGCCTTCGACCATATCGAGCGGGCCATGCAAGCCGTGCGCGTACCCAATCTGCGTCAGCGACTGCGCATTCTGGCGCCACCGACCTGGGCCACCCGCTGGTTGTCGGCGCATTTGCGCGGATTCTGTGAGCGTTACCCGGATATCAACCTCAGTGTTACCCACCAGAGCAGTCACGACAATTTGGCGGAAATCGACTGTCAGATTCGCTTCGGACTTGAGCCCGCCACCCATTGCAACAGCGAGTTGCTGGTGATGGAACGACACATCGCCGTGGCCAGTCCAGAACTGTTCGAAGGCGACCATCCGCCTGACCTGCGTCGATTTCCGTTGCTGCATATCCTGCACGACGGTAAACGCCTGAAAGTCTGGGAGAACTGGATCGCAGCCATGGGCCGTGAGGATATCGAAGCCGATCAGGGCCTGGAGTTCAGCACCCTGGATCAAGTCATCCATACCACCCTGGCCGGAGGTGGCCTGGCGGTGATCGACCGGCAGATGATTGAGCGTGAACTGGCCAATGGCAGCCTGTTGCCGATCACCCCGGTAGAAGTGATCGGCCCCTATGGCTACTGGCTGGATGTGCCGGGTGACAAACAGGGTTTATCCAAGGTTCGTTTGTTTACCCAATGGCTGAACCAGGTGAGCAATCCCTGATTCGCCGGGCTCGGCCTGGCACGCCTGATTCAACGTCAGGGCTTTGGTCTCTGGTGCCCAGGCCCAGGAGATCACCGCGCCAAACACCAGAATGCCGGCAAGGATGCCCATGGTCGGGCTCAAGCCAATCCCCGCCACACTCACCGGTAACAAGAACGTACTTACCGCCGAACCAAGCCGGCTCACCGCCGTCGCCAGGCCGATACCGCTGGCGCGCAGATGGGTCGGAAAACTCTCAGCCGGGAATACTCCCACCAAATTACTCACCGCCGATAACACCAGGGTAAATACACCAAAGGTCAACACCATCAACCAGGCCAGATTGCCCGGCAGTATTGCCAACAGAAACAGCGCCACCGCCAGAATAATGAATGAGTTGATCAAAAAGCCGCGCCGGGAGAATTTCACGGTGCACCAGATACCGATCAGTGCACCGATGATCAACAGCAGGTTAAGCATCAATTCGGTACCAAAACCTTCGGCCAAGCCCATCGTCTGCAAAATCGATGGCAAGAAGGTGTAGATGGCAAAGTACGGCATGACAATACACACGAAAAACAGACAGTTAAACGCGGTGCGCTTACGGTACTGCCGGCTGAACAACACCGCATATCCCGAGTGTTCCTGCGGCGCAGGCTCTTCGTCGAGCACGACATGCTCGCCCAAGTATTTCTTGACGATGGCCCGGGCCTCGGCGATTCGCCCACGGTTGACCAGCCAACGTGGCGATTCCGGAGTACCAATACGGGCAATCAGAATCAAACCGGCCGGGATTGCCGACGAAGCCAACATCCAGCGCCAGGCATCATCGCCCAGGCTGAGCATTGTGGTGCCGACAATCGTGGCGGCTACATAGCCAAAGGTCCAGATCACGCTGAAGGCACCCAGCAATACACCGCGATATTTCTTTGGCGAGAACTCCGCCAACAGGGCATGACCGACACTGTAATCACCGCCAAGACCAATACCGATCAGCACCCGGCACAGGACCAGCGCCAAGGCTGTCTCGACATAAAACTGCATCGCCGAGGCGATGGTGATCAGAACAAAACTGACCAGGAAAATTTTCTGCCGGCCAAGGGTGTCGGAAATCCAGCCAAAAAACAGGCTACCGAGAAACAGCCCAATCAGCGCCGAAGCTCCGACCAGGCCCTGCCAGAAAGCATCCAGTTGCATCTGTGGGCTGATCAGGGTCAGCGCAATACCGATCATCCCCAGGATGTAGCCATCAGCAAGGTGTGCACCGAACGTCAGGCCAGCGATTTTCAGGTGAAACCGACCGATGGGCAGGTCGTCGATGTTTACTGGTTGAGTAGACATGGTGTTCTCCATATTGTTGTTCTTGACGGAGTAACGGCAGCTACCCCCATTCCCTCGGGGGTGCGGGCTTGGGCGGGATGGGGCTTTTGCTCAGGTGGTTGTGTTCACAACCCCCCCATCAGCAGGTATTTGATTTCCAGGTAGTCGTCCAGGCCGTACTTGGAACCTTCACGGCCCAGGCCCGATTCCTTGATGCCGCCAAAGGGCGCGACTTCGGTGGAGATAATCCCTTCGTTGATGCCGACCATGCCCGCTTCCAGCCCTTCAGCCATACGCCAGACACGGCCGATATCACGGCTGTAGAAATACGCCGACAAACCGAATGGTGTGTCGTTGGCCCGTTGCAACACCTCAGCTTCATCATTGAATCGGAAGCAGGCGGCCACCGGGCCAAAGGTTTCTTCCTGGGCAATCAGCATCTCGCCGCTGGCTTCGGTGAGGATGGTCGGCTCAAAGAAGGTGCCGCCCAATGCATGGCGACGACCGCCGCACAATAGTTTGGCGCCCTTCTCCAAGGCGTCACCGACATGCGCTTCAACCTTGGCCAGGGCGGCAGCGTTGATCAGCGGGCCTTGTTCGGTCTCACCGTCCAAAGCACTGCCAATGCGCATGGCGCTAACCGCTTGCGCCAGTTTACCGGTGAACGCGTCGTAAACACTGTCCTGGATAAAGAAGCGGTTGACGCACACACACGTCTGCCCGGTATTGCGGAACTTGGACGCCATGGCGCCTTTGACGGCAGCGTCCAGGTCCGCATCCTCGAACACGATAAACGGCGCATTGCCGCCCAGTTCCAGCGAGACTTTTTTGAGGGTGTCTGCCGCCTGGCGCATCAATAACTTGCCGGTCCGGGTGGAGCCGGTGAAGGACAATTTACGCACTACGCTGGAGGCTTGCAGTGCGCCGCCGATGGCCACTGCGTCGCCAGAGACGATATTGAATACACCGGCGGGAATACCCGCCTGCTCAGCCAATACTGCCAGGGCAAAAGCTGACAGCGGGGTTTCTTCCGAAGGTTTGAGGATCATCGTGCAACCGGCCGCCAGTGCCGGACCAACCTTACGGGTGACCATGGCCAGGGGGAAGTTCCACGGCGTGATCGCAGCAACCACGCCAATCGCTTCCTTGGTCACGATGATTCGTGCATCGGCCTTGTGACTAGGGATCACATCACCATAGGCACGCTTGGCTTCTTCGCCGAACCACTCCAAAAAGCTCGCGGCGTAGACCACCTCCCCCATGGCTTCGGCCAGGGGCTTGCCTTGTTCAAGGCTAAGCAAGTGAGCCAGATCCTTCTGATTGCTCAGCATCAACTCGCTCCAGCGCTTGAGGCGTTGGCTGCGTTCCTTGGCAGTAAGCTTGCGCCAGGCCGGCAAAGCGCAATCAGCGGCTTTGATAGCCAGGTTGGTTTCCTCAGCGCCAGCGCGCTGTACATCTACGATCAACGCGCCATTGGCCGGGTTGACCACCGGGTAGGTCAGACCACCGCTGGACCATTGGCCATCGATGTAGTTGCCAGTACGGATCAACGGGTTCATGCCACAACCTCAATCAGGTTAAAACGGTCCAGGCCCGGACGGGCGCTGCGCAGGATGCGCTTGCCAGCGGTGTAATCGTTGATCACATCGCACGGGGTGTAGTTGCGCTCCAGTTCATGCAGTTCCTCGGCATCCAATTGGGTATCCAAGGCCGCGAGAGCGCTATCAAATTGCTCGGTGGTATCGGCGCCCACCAGCATCACATCCACGCCAGGATGGTTGGCGACCCACGCCTGAGCAATTTGCGCATTGCTCACACCACGGGCACGGGCCACGCGTTGTACAGAGCGGGCAATGTCGAACGATGCCTGGTCGCTGTACATCTGCTGGGTAAAGAAGTCAGTCTGGTTCCGGTTGGACTGCGCATCACCGGTGAGCAACCCACGAGCCAGTGGACTGAACACCGAGACGCCCAGGCCCTGGTCGCGGCAGAACGGGATCATTTCGCGCTCTTCCTCGCGGTAGGCGCAGTTCAGTTGCAGTTGCATGTTGATCGGCTTGACCCAACCGTTGCGCTCACACGCTATGAGGATCTTCGCCAACTGCCCGGCAAGCATGGTGGACACACCGATATAGCGCGCCTTGCCGGAACGCACGATGTCGTTCAACGCCCCCATGGTCTCTTCCACCGGGGTGTTCACATCAAAGTAATGCAGCATGAACACATCGACGTAATCCATGCCCAGGCGGCTCAGTGAAGCGTCGATGCTGTCCATGATGTGCTTGCGTGAATGGCCGCTGGCGTTGATGCCGCTACCGGTGCCGTAGCCAACCTTGGTGGTGACCACGATATCTTCACGCCGTGCCAGGCGCTTGAGGATGCGCCCCACCACTTCTTCACCAACACCTGCGGAGTAGAAGTCCGCCAGGTCGATAAAGTTGACACCATTGTCCAGGGCGTGAGCAACGATGGGTTCGCTTTGCTTCTCGTCAAAAATCCACGGTTTCCAGTCCGCAGTACCCATGTTCATGGTACCCAGGCACAGACGCGAGACTTGCAGGCCGGAGTTACCCAAGCGGATATATTGCATAGGGTTATCCTCAGGCTTTTGGCGTGTAGAAAGGGTTACTGATGTGGTTGACCACATCGGCTAACTGCGCAGTCTGCGGTTTGCCAGTAAGGGCGGCGCGGATCGCGGTGCGGCAGGCGTTGTAGTTATTCAGGTAGACCGCATCCAGGTCGTCGCAGGCCGGATTCACCCAGTTGGCCGTGACGATGGCCCATTCATCTTCCGCTTCCGGCGGCAAAGTCCCATCCAGCAGAGCCTCAAGTACCGCTTTGGCGATACCGGCCTGGGACGCGCCCCAGGTGGCATTGCCATGCAACTCGCTGCCAATCGCAGCCTTGTTGACGTAGAGGGTCATGGGTTTGACGGGGATATTGGGCTGCGCAATGACCATGAACGGGCAGTGCCCCTGGCTTGGGGACGCGAGGCTATTGGCGAAGGCCTGGCCGGCCGGGCCATTACGCGGACCGATCAGGATATTGATATGGGCGGCATTGACGCCTGGGCCTTCGAAGCCTTCGCCGATGTACAGATCAAGTGCTTTCATTTCGCAAACGCTCTTTGTTGTTATGGGGAGCTGGTTGGCGATTTTTTAGCACTGGCGATGAAATCGGGCGTAACCATTAAAAGTCATGGTGATGTGAGTTTTACTCATAGCGCCCTGCGACAACGGACCCTTCTTGTGCGTTGACCATCTTTCCTACACACCATATAGTGTGCCAACAAACACAGCCGACCACTACATAGTGTGCAAGCCCGCTATTCGTCGACCACACTATGCGCAGCATTTCAATGCCTTGAAGCCTGCAAATTACATATTTTTGGACGGGTCTACACGCCCGTCAGCACAGACCAGGAAGGAGTATTTCATGCTGAGTTGGGATGAAGTCGACAACGAAGACACCGGTGCAGCCGTGATCCGCGGCGCCAACGCCGGCCACGCCACCGAAGCCAACATGGACCGCCTCG